>NZ_BAAANT010000014.1:0-108965 GCF_039529945.1 Kitasatospora kazusensis
GGCGGCCCGGCAGGCATGCGGGCCTGCCGGGCCGCCCGCAGCTCAGGCTGGATCCCCTGGCTCTGTTGCACGAACGGCCTGGCCGGTCGTGGCGAAGCCCGCCGGGGTCAGCCTCAGAAGGGGGGCGAGACGGCGCCGGCGCCGATGGCGGACTTCACGAGGCCGGGCGACCCGATCCCGAACGCCGCCGCCAGGGCGTAGGCCAGGGCCGCCTCGACCCCGGTGACTCCTGACCCGGCCGACCAGTGCGCTCTCGTGCCGGCGCCGGCCAGTGCTTGGAGGTCACCGATCGGCACCCCGTCACGCAGCAGGACGCTGCGGGTGCTCGTGGTGGGGCACAGGCGGTAGTCGTGGCCGCCGTAACGGACGTCGACCCGACGCGAGCGCCTGCTGACGAATCCGAGGCCCGGCCGGACGGGGACGGGCTCGCCGTCGACGAGCAGTTCGAGGTCGGCGGGGGCGCGACTGCCGATCGGCGTGCGGTGGTCGGAGGTGGTGCCGGGCCTGCGCCGGATGCTCACCGGGGGCAGCGACTGCCCGCGGACCGTCGCTGCCGCGGTGTCGTGGTCGACCGTCAGTTCCACGGTGCCGAATACGGGGTCGTCCACGGTTGCGCTGAGCATGTCGTCTCCTGGGGTGTCGTGGTCCACGGTCTAGCGCTTCTCGTACGAGAAGCCGGCCGTGCTGGAGCTGAACGGGCACCGGGCGACCGACTTCTTGCCGACGCCCGCCCACGGCCCCCACACCGAGAAGGTGATGTCGTGGGGGTTGCCGCGCCCGCGTTCCACGGTGCACTTGATGACGGCGCGGTGCTCGTTCACGTTCAGCGGTCCCGGGCTGACGCAGTACGAGGTGGCCTCGCCCCGGCCGAGGTTGAGCTGCGCGCTGACGCTGCAGGAGGCAGGCACGCTCGCCTGAGCCTGCGAGGGGGCCGCGAGCGCGCCGGACGCGCCGAGTATGAGGGCCAGGCCCGGAAGAACGGTCCTGCGCATGGGGGAGAACAAACGGATCACTTCCTTGGGATCGTGACCTGCGGCCAGAGGGCCGCGGGGCGTCGGCACGGGTGCAACGCACGCCCGGCCCGGACAGACAGGCGGTTGGGTCCGCGTGGCCGGGGCGGTACTTCGAGTGCCCTCCGGCCGGTGCGACGTCTGTCCGATGTGGACCGGCTGGGGAAGCACGGTCAGAGCCGGAATCCGCGGGGACCGCCGTAACTCAACGGTGCGCAGGTCATCCGGTCCGGTACGAGCGCCGCACCGCGCCGGTGGCGCACGCAGTCGGGCGACTGCGAACGGCTCAGGGCGAGTTCGGCGGCTCGCTCGGGCGAATCGCTCGTCAGGAACCAGGTCTGGGTGCCGGTCACCGGGCCGGCTCCGGTCGCCTGAACGGTGGGGAGAGTGACGGCCCACCAGCTCATGGCCTTCTCCAATCTGCTCGATCGGCTACTGCTGCCCAGCCTTCTCCGGGGCGGGTGCTGCGGCAACGACGCAGTTCCCTCCTTTTACGCCACCCGCACCCCGCGCGGCATCCACTCGGTCGGCCCACGCCTCGCCCTCGCCCACTCCCCCGAGCGCCCGCCACACGCGCAGGGGGCAGTCGGCCGACGCGTGTCGGTCCGCTGCGCACGGGGGTGGGCGGCGGTACCGACGGAACCTGGCGTAAAAGGCGGGATTCGTCGCGTTGCGGCCCTGGGCCGCGAGGCGCAGGCTGGACGGTGTGAGCGTCCGCAACGTCCTGTTCATCCTGTACGACGGTGTCGTCGCACTGGACGCGGCCGGCCCGCTGGAGGTGTTCGCCGCCGCGAACGCCTACGCCGCCGGCCACCCGCCCGCGACGCCGGACGGAGCGGCGTACCGGATCCGCACGGCCAGCGCGCACGGGCGGGCGGTACGCACGACCAGCGGACTCACCCTCTCCCCCGACCTCGACCTGCAAGCGGCGCCCCTGCCCCACACCGTCGTCGTCCCGGGCGGGTCCACCGCACCGGACGGCAGCGTGGTCCCGGACGCGGACGCGGTCGCCTGGCTGCGCGGCAACGCCCGGCGCTGCCGACGGATCGCCTCGGTGTGCACAGGGGCGTTCCTGCTGGCCGAGGCGGGCCTGCTGAACGGGCGCCGCGCCACCACCCACTGGAGCCGCACCGCCGAACTCGCCGCCCGCCACCCCGGCGTGCGGGTCGAGGACGAGCCGATCTTCGTACGCGACGGACGCGTCTGGACCTCCGCCGGCATCACCAGCGGCATCGACCTGGCTCTGGCCCTCGTCGAGGAGGACCTCGGCCGCGATGCGTCGCTGACCATCGCCCGCCACCTCGTCGTCTTCCTGCGCCGCCACGGCAACCAACAGCAGTTCTCCACCCAGCTGAGGGCCCAGAGCGCCGAACGGCCAGGCCTGCGCGAGGTCCAGCAGTGGATCGCCGACCACCCCGACTCCGACCTCGGCATCGAGGCACTGGCCCGCCGCGCCAACCTGTCCCCAAGGCACTTCACCCGGGCCTTCACCGCCGAAACCGGTATCCCGCCCGGCCGCTACGTCGACCGCACCCGCCTGGAGACCGCCCGTCGGCTCCTGGAGGACAGCACCGACAGCATCGAGCACATCGCCCGCCGCGCCGGCTACCCCACCCAGGAAGCCATGCGCCGCGCCTTCCACCGCACCCTGGGACTCAGCCCGCTCCAGTACCGTGCCAAGGCATGAAACCCGGAGCCGTCCTCGACTCCCCAAGGCACACCGACAGCCCCGCAGCTTCCCCCATCAGCCGTTCTTCGGTATCGGTCACGCCGCCGGCCTACCCAGCCGCATGGCGTCCCGCACTCCGCCCGGGCGCATTGCGGCGCCCTCGCGCCCTCCTGACGCGCCGCCTAGAAGTGCGGGCCGATCACCAGCACGGTGACCGCTCCCGGCTGCTCGCCGTGCTCGTCACCGGCCCGTACGTCCAGAGGATCCGCCAGGCGCTGCGGCCCTGGTCGACGTAGGAGTCCCCCACCCGCCGGTCCAGGTGGCCGGGGAGAGCGTGGTAGCGGTGGGTGCGCAGTCCGGGGTGGCGCGGGTCGGCGGCGAGCCGCTCCAGCGCGCGGCGGATCCGGCGCGGCCGGCGGGGGTCGGCGCGGCGGCCGGACTCCAGGCAGTGCAGGGTCCGGGCGGCGGGCCCGGCCGGTCAGCTGCTCTCGGCGGCCTTCGCGCAGGCGGAGGAGCTTGTGTGCCAGTACCGGAGCCGGCTGTCGCCGGGCCGGGGCGCTCAGCCGTCCGGGCGACACCGGGCCGGTCGCGCGCGCTGTCGGCCGGATACGAACTGCACCATGGCGAGATGACTGCTCGTCGCATGACCACAGCGGCATTGACCGCTGTGCTGCTGGCCGGCGTGGGCGGCACCCCCGCCCCCGCCCTCGTGGCGGCAGCAAGGCAACGGACCGCCATCAGCGACCCCGCCCGGTACGTCAACCCGTTCGTCGGCACCAGGCAGGGCGCCGTCGACTACGGCAACGGCGGCGGCGCGGGCAACACCTTCCCCGGGGCCGGCGCCCCGCTGGGCATGGTCCAGTGGAGCCCGGACACGGTCACCTACCAGCACGGCGGCTACCTCTACGACGACCAGCGGATCCGCGGCTTCAGCCTCACCCACATCTCCGGCGCGGGCTGCGGCGACTACGGCAACATCCCGTTCCTGCCGATCCTGGGCGACACCCCGGTCGGCCACGAGACCTTCTCGCACGACCACGAGTCCGCGGCGCCGGGCAGCTACACCGTGACCTTCGACAACGGGCTGCGCACCGAGCTGACCGCCACCCAGCACTCGGGCATCGCCCGGTTCACCTACCCGGCCGGGCAGACCGCCTCGCTCACGGTGGACGCCGGCCGCGCCTTCAACCACGCCGACGGCACCCTGACCATCGGCACCGACAGCATCTCCGGCTACACCGACAGCGGCGGCTTCTGCGGGACGGGCAACCGCTACCGGATCTACTTCACCGCCCGCTTCGACCACCCGTTCATCCGGGCCGGCATCGTGCACGACGGCCGGCTGGACACCGGCCGACGGTCCGCCACCGGCGGGAGCGAGGGCATCGCCCCGCAGCCGCCGCGCACCGCCGCGGCCCAGGCCCTGCCGGACGGACACCGAACCCCCCGGCAGGCGCCGCACCCCGACGCCCCGGACACCGGCTCGGGCGCGCAGGCGCTGGTCTCCTTCGACACCGGCTCCGGCGCCCCGGTCACCGCCCGGGTCGGCATCTCCTTCACCAGCGCCGAGGGCGCCCGGGCCAACCTCGACGCCGAGCAGGCGGCCGGCCCCGGCCTCGACCGGGTCCGTGACACCACCCGGGCCGCCTGGAACGACATGCTGGGCCGGATCGCGGTGGCCGGCGGGACGACCAAACAGCTGCGCACCTTCTACACCGCGCTCTACCACGCCTTCCTGCACCCGAGCGTGCTCAGCGATGTGGACGGCCGCTACCCGGGCTTCGACGGCACGGTCCACAGCACCGCCCCCGGAAGAGCCCAGTATGCCGACTTCTCCGGCTGGGACGTCTACCGCAGCCAGGTCCAGCTGATCGCCCTGCTGGCCCCCGGGAAAGCCTCCGACATCGCCCAGAGCATCCTCAACCAGGGCGCCCAGGCCGGCTACTTCGACCGCTGGACACTGGCCGACGGCGGCACCGCAGTGATGACCGGCGACCCGCTGCCGATGATCGCGGCCGCCGTCCACGCCTTCGGCGCCACCGACTTCGACGCCGCCGGCCTGCTCAAACTCGCCCTGGCCGGCCGCGGCGACAGCCGCGAACGCCCCGGACACGCGGCCTACGACAGCCTCGGCTACCTGCCGGTGAACACCCCGGGCGAATGGGGAACAGTCGCGAGCACGCTGGAGTACACCAGCGCCGACTTCGCCCTCGCGCAGCTCGCCGGGCGCCTGGGCGACACCGCCGACCACGACGCGCTGCTGCGCCGCTCGGCCGGCTGGCGCAACCTGTTCAACCCCGCCGGCGGCTACCTCCAGCCCCGCGACGCCGAGCACGGCTGGCCCGACTTCCGGCCCACCCAGCGGGACGGCTACACCGAGGGCGACGGCTCCCAGTACACCTGGATGGTCCCGTTCAACCACCGCGGCCTGTTCGACGCGATGGGCGGCGACCGGGCAGTGGTGACGCGGCTGGACGGCTTCTTCGAGCAGCTGAACGCCGGCCCGGACTCGGCGCACGCCTATCTGGGCAACGAACCCTCGCTCAACACCCCCTGGACCTACGACTACGCGGGCCGTCCGGACCGTACCGCCGACGTGGTACGACGCGCGGTGACCACGCTGTTCGGCGACACGCCCGACGGCGAAGCCGGCAACGACGACCTGGGCGAGATGTCCTCCTGGGCCGTCTGGGGCTCGATCGGTCTCTACCCGCAGGTTCCCGGCCGCGCCGAACTGGTGCTGGCCAGCCCGCTCTTCCCCCGGATCACCATCACCCGCGGCACCGGTGCCGCGATCGACATCAGCGCGCCCGGCGCCTCCGAACAGGTCCGGTACGTGCACGCGCTGCGGGTCGACGGGGCCCCCTCCGGCCGTCCCTGGGTCGGCGCCGAGCTGGCCGCCCGGGGCGGCACGATGGAGTACCGGCTGGCCGCCGACCCCGACCCGGCCTGGGGCCGCGACCCGCGCGACGCGCCGCCCTCCTTCGACGTCGGCCCGGCCCACCCGGTGACCGGCGAGGTCACCGGCGCGGGCGGCAAGTGCCTGGACGTCCGGCGCGGCACCGCCGCCGCCGTGCCCGCCCGGCTCCGGGACTGCGACGGCACCGACGCCCAGCGCTGGACACCGGCCGGCGACGGCACCCTGCGCGCCCTCGGCCGCTGCCTGGACGGCTACCGCAGCGGCACCGCCGACGGCACCCCCGTCAGCCTCAGGGACTGCGACGGCACCGGCGCCCAGCAGTGGTGGCCACGCCCGGACGGTTCGCTGTACAACCCGTCGGCCGGCCGCTGCCTGGACCTGCCGGGCGGGCGCACCGCCGACGGCACCGGACTCCAGCTCTGGGACTGCAACGGGGAGGCCTGGCAGCGCTGGCGGACACCGCGCTGAGGCACGCCGCGGATCAACCGGCCGCCGGGCCGGCCGGGCACTGCGCCGGGCCGGCCACGGGGAACCTGCGCAGGACTGCTTCGGCGTTGCGGCCGGCCCGCCGCATCACGTACTCGGCGTAGTGGTGGCCGGGGAACCTCCCGGTGGCCGCGCACCGGGCGGGACGGTCAGGAGCAGGCCGAGGGTGTCGGACGTCCGTACGCCGGGCCCGTTGTGGATCATCAGCTGTCGGACCGGGCGGTGGACGCCCACCGCCCGGTACGGCGCACGCCGGCCGGCACCGGACTCCACGACGGTCCCGCCGACGTGTGCGAGAGCTCCGGCGCAAAGCCGCGCGGGTCCGACGGCGAAGGCGGTCACGCCCACCGGCCGGTGCACTACCCGGCGAAGGCCGCCCTGCCCGAGCCCGTCGACTCCCTCAAGGGCGTCAGCTCCCGCTGTCCGCGCGCCGAGTACACCGGCCGGACCAACCGGATCGGCACGGGGTCCGCGTTCCGGGCACCCTCCCACTTCGCGGGTCCTGCGGCGGCGCACCGCCGAGCATCGTCAAGGATCGCCTTCCCGCCCGGCCCGAAGGCCGGGATTCCCGAAGATCAAGGGACGGCCCCCGCTCTGGACAGTGCTGTCGGCACACTCCCCCGGTCGGCCCCCGGAACGCCCGCACCGCTCCAAGCACCCGCCCCGGAAGAGGAGTTGTGACGGGAGCGGCCCGGGGTGTCCCGGCTGCAGAGCGGAACCGCCGCCGGCCGGGGCCGAACCGCCGGGGAGGAGGCGTCGCCGCTGGTGGCCACCAGCCCGTGGCGGGCGCCGGGTCCGGTACGGCTGCGGCGTCCGCCTGCCGGTTCCGGCGGGCACGGACGCGGAACGGCCGTCCGCGCCGCGGCTACAGCCGCTCCCACCGCTCCTTGGTGATCTCGTACCGCACGCCTCCGTGCTCGGAGCCCTCGATCATCTGCATGTCGGAGGGGACGGGGACGGTCTCCGCGAGCGTCATGCCGAGCTTGTCCATGACGTTGCGCGAACCGAGGTTCACCGACATCGTCTCGGCCCAGACCGTCCGCACGCCGAGCTGCGTGAACGCCTTGCCGAGCAGGGCCCGCGACCCCTCGGTGGCATAGCCCCTGCCCCACGCCGCCTGCCGCAGCCGGTAGCCGAGTTCGACCTCGTCCAGCGGGCCCTGCGGCCCGGGACGCAGGATGAACCAGCCGATGAACGCCCCGCCGTCCTTCTCGTGCGCGGCGAACAGTCCGAGCTCGCCGCCCCACTTCTCGTAGCCGGCGAGGATGTTCGGCAGATGCCGCTCGCGGACGACCTCCGGCGCGGTCGCACTGCCGCCGCTCAGGTAGCGCATCACCGCCGGGTCACTGTCCAGCTCGATCAGCAGGTCCGCGTCACCGGCGGTGAAGCGGCGCAAGGCCAGACGCCCGGTCTCCAGATAAGTGTCCACGGATCGATCATGCCCGAGGCGGCCCGGACAGCCCAACGGATTTTCCCCGGCGGCACGGCACCTTGCCGGAAGTGTTCACGAGTACAACTGCCCAGGGCCCCGGCGCTCCTGGCCGCCACTGCCCGGGCCCCGGGAGATCGCCTCCCGCACGCGCACAGCCGGCCCCCGGCCGCCGGGACGGAGCCCGCGGTGTCCGGAACCAGAAGGCCTTGACGGTTCGGCACCGCCGGCCGGGGTCGCGGTCACCTGCACCGCTCAGCTCTACACCTACCAGAGCGGCCCGACCGGGCCGAGCCGCACGGCGCCGTCCGTCCTGCCCGCACGGCGCCGGGCGGGACGGACGGACCATGCAGGACGGACGGGCAGGACAGGCAGGACAGGCAGGGCTCGTACGCCGGGTACAGGCACCCCGGCACGCGACCGCGCCCTTCCCGCTCCCGGACGCAGCGTCGTACCCGGCCACGATCCGCAGCCGGGCTCACTGGTGCCACTGTCACCGTCCGGCAGTGTCAGCGGACGAAGATCCGGTGCTGGGTGTTCGTGGTGGCCGGCTGGTCACGGTCCAGGCGGACGCCCGGGTACGTCCTTCCCGCGTTGCGTACGCCGAAGCTGGTGGCCACGGCCAGCAAGCCGGTCACACCCGCCAGGCCGGCAACCGCGCCGCCGCCGCCGATGAGGCAGGCGATGACGACGAGGACGATCCCCGCCGCGAGCAAGAGCCGGCCGAGCGTGCCACGGGTCCGCTGCTTCTGCGCGGCGGTCGGCTCTGATTCCAGCACCACCCTGACGGGGACGCGGCAGTCCCCGCAGAACGCGTCGAGGACCACCGACCCCGACTCCGGGCGCCGGCCCGCGCCGAGCGGGAACAGGTGCCACTGCGACCGATAGGTCGTGCTACGCACCCCCTCGGTGCGGGTCATGCTCGTTCGATGGCCCAGGCGAAACTGTGAGACTTCATTGGGCACGCTCAATGGATCTCGCTCCGTCTCCCGTGCGCGGCCCCCACACGTCCGCGCGAGCCGCGACGCTAACAAACGCGCGTGTACACGGAGAGGCCACCGGGCAACGCCCAGGCGACAGGCAGGGCCGGCGGGGCGCCCTGGACGAAGCGGCAGTCCGGACGTTCAGGCACCACGAGAACGCCTACCGCGGTGGCCACGGCCTGATCTGGAGCGGTGGAGGCCCCGGCGCTCTGCCTCTCGACGTCGACATCGACGGCTTCATCCGGATCGCCACATCGGAAGAGGTGCACAGGACCCTCCGAACGCGCGCCTGCTCCGTCGGCGGCACACAGCGCAAGGCGTCGGCCGCGGCGAAATCGAGGACCCGCCGAATCCCGCGCGGCCGACGCCGGGGGCGGCCCGGCCTGTCAGTCGTGCGTGCGAGTCTTCAGGCAACCGTACGCGACGCGAACCGGGTCGGACTCCCGGACGAGGCGCGGTCCCCGCCCTCGGGCAGGGAGCAGTCAAGCTTGGAGGCACCATGAAGCTTCTTCTCACGTCCGCAGGCGTCAAGAACACGAGCATCCACGACGCGCTGGTCGACCTCCTCGGCAAACCGGTCGCCGAGTCCAACGCCCTCTGCATCCCGACCGCGGGGTACGGGCACCCCATGGGGACTCCGGCCGGGGCCTGGCGCTTCATCACCGGACAGTCCACCACCCCGATGTGCGAGCTGGGGTGGAAGTCGATGGGTGTCCTGGAGCTCACCGCGCTGCCCAGCATCGGCGCGCGGCGCTGGATCCCCTGGGTCCAGGAGGCGGATGTGCTGCTGGTGAACGGCGGCGACGCGCTGTACCTGTGCCACTGGATGCGGCAGTCGGGGCTGGCGGACCTGCTGCCGTCGCTGCAGGAGCTGGTCTGGGTGGGGCTCAGTGCCGGGAGCATGGTGATGGCCCCCCGCATCGGGGAGGACTTCGTGGAGTGGAAGCCGCCCACCGGGGATGACAGCACGCTGGGGATCGTCGACTTCTCGGTCTTCCCGCACCTGGACCACCCGGCCCTGCCGGAGAACACCATGGCCGATGCGGAGCGGTGGGCGGCCGGCCTCTCCAACCCGGCGTACGCGATCGACGACGACACCGCTATCAAGGTGAGCGGCGGGGTCGTCGAGGTCGTCTCCGAGGGGCACTGGAGGCTGTTCCCCGCCTGAGCCCTGTCCAGCCCGGCCCGGCCCGGGGAGCCCAGGACACCAACAGCGACACCAACAGCGGGGCCGGTGACGGCGGTGACGGGGAACCCCTTGACGGCGTCGTCACTGTCGGGGCCGGAGCTGACGGCGGGAGGCGTCGGGGACCGCGTCTGGTCCAAGAACCACCTGCCGTGGCTCATCAACCGGATAGGCCCGATGTACGGAGACCCGACCAGCACCATGATCTGGGCCTTCATGGACTACGACCCGTCGTACGCGGTTCAGGCCGACCTCGGCGCCACCCTCTTCATGGCGGAGCCGGACTTCCCGATGTACATCTACAAGTCCCACCCGTCCGATACGCCCTGCCGTCAGGCGGGATGTCAGTACTGCCCGTGGGGGGCTCGTTAACCCCGGTGCGAGCGGCTGCACAGGTCGATGACGGCGCACCGCCGAGTGCCCGAAGCGTCAGAGTTTGAAGCAGGAGGCGCGGGCGCGTCCGTGGGCCAGCGTGCTCGATTCCGGGTACAGGAAGCTGAGCGAGGCGTCGGCGGGCATGTCGGACGGCAGGGCCTTCCGGCAGGCGGCCTTCGCGGCGGCCTCGGGGTCGAGGCTGTCCCGGGGAAGCGCCGGGGTGGCATAGACCTGTCCGTCGTGCTGCTGGGAACACGGCACCAGCAGCACCCACTGGATCCCGCCCTCGGGATCCCGGTCGCGCACGGTGAAGCAGTCGCCCACCCCCAGGTCGAACACGCTGTCCGCCTGCCTGTGCGAGACCCCGCCCGAGTGGTCGCGCTGCACCTGGGGACCGGCCAGGTCCGACACGCCGAGCCCGAGCAAGACCCAGGCCACCGCCGCCGCCATCCCGACGACCGCCGCGCCCCTGCCCCGCTGCCCGCTGCGCCGCACCTGCACCAGGGCGATCACCCCGAAGACCACCGCGAACGGCGC
Organism: Kitasatospora kazusensis; assembly: GCF_039529945.1. Classification (NCBI taxonomy): domain Bacteria; kingdom Bacillati; phylum Actinomycetota; class Actinomycetes; order Kitasatosporales; family Streptomycetaceae; genus Kitasatospora; species Kitasatospora kazusensis. The sequence goes on from NZ_BAAANT010000014.1 coordinate 10,596, forward strand.
CAGCGCGAGCAGCCCGCAGATCCGGGCCCAGCCCGCGAACCGGTTCACCCCCATCGGCGGGCCGTCCGCGTAGCGGGAGGCCGTCCCCGGCCTGTCCGTGACCGAGGTGTCCTGCTGCGTCATGCCCGCCCCTGCTTCGCTGTTCGTATGCCCGTCCGGATGCTGCGTCGCGAGACCCTAGCGGACCGCCCACGGCGCGCCTGTGGCGGGTGGCCGGCAGCGGGTGGCCGGCAGGCCTGCCGCCGCTCCCTGCCGCCGGATCCGATCGGGACGCGGGATCACGGCCGACGCCGGCGCAGCCGCTGGACGGCGCAGCCCGGTGCCGTCCGGGCGTGACGCGCGGGCGCTGGAGGAACTGGCCGGTGAACACGGGCTCAGGGCCCGGGTGGCGTCGGTCGACGATCCGGCCTCGCTGGATCGTGCCCTGGCGGGCACGGTGGCGGTCATCAACTGTGCGGGGCCCTTCGCTTCGACCACCGGCCCCGTGATCGACGCCGCGCTCCGCGCGAAGATCCCCTATCTGGACGTGGCAGCCGAGATCGAGGCCAACCTCGACACCTTCGCGCACTACCGCGAGCGGGCCCGGGAGTCGGGAGCGGTGATCGTCCCGGCCATGGCCTTCTTCGGCGGCCTCGGTGACCTGCTGGCCACCGCGGCGATGGGCGACTGGGCCGAGGCCGACGAGGCGCACATCGCCTACGCGCTCAGCAGCTGGCACCCCACCACCGGCACCCGGCTGTCGGGAGCTGTCTCCCGCGAGCGGCGCGGCGGGCACCGCCTGCGCTACGGCGGCGGGCGGTGGGAGCGGCGCACCGATGCCGCGCCGACCCTGGAGTGGGCTTTTCCGGAACCGGTCGGACCCCGGCCGCCGCACACGCCCCCGGGGACGCCGGCCCGCCGGGCGGGCCCCGGACCAGGGGCGTTCCGAAGTACCGCTGGCCGCAACGCCGGTGGGCTACGCTCTACGCCGTGACCACCGGGACGGCGCTGCGCCGTACACGGATCGGCGACCCGGTGCTCCGCTGAGGGCCGTAGGGGCGGGTGCGGGCCCGCTGTCCGAGCGAGGGCCCTGTGCTGCTGTGCGGGCTCCGTCTCCCGTCGTGTTGGTCCCGGGCCCGGCACATCAACCGCGACAGGAGAACCCATGCCCACGAAGACCCTGCGGATCCCCACCCCTGACGGCCAGGCCGACGCTTTCGCCGCCCTCCCGGACGACGGCGGGCCGCACCCCGGGGTGCTGATGTACGCGGACGCCTTCGGCATCCGGCCCGCGCTGCGGGAGATGGCCTGCGAACTGGCCGGGCACGGGTACTACGTGCTCGTCCCCAACTTCTTCTACCGGCACGGCCCGACACCGGTGATCGAACTTCCCGGGCACATCGCGGGGGAGAGCCGGTCCGCGCTGATCGCCCAGCTGATGCCCCTGATCAAGGCGCACACCACCGAACGCGTGCTGAGCGACGCCGACGCCTACCTCAACTTCCTCACCGCCCAGCCCGAGGTCGACGCCGGACCGGTCGCCGTGACCGGCTACTGCATCGGCGGCCTGCTGGCGATGCGCACCGCCGCGGCCCACCCCGGCCGGGTGGCCGCCGTCGCCGGATTCCACGGCCCCGCGGGCACCGACGACCCCGACAGCCTGCGCCACCTCACCGCGGAGGTCCACCTCGGCCACGCCGCAACCGACTTGACGCCCGAAACGCTCGGCGAGCTCAACAAGGTCCTGGACGCCGCTGGTGTCAACTACACCTCCGAGATCTACCCCGGCACCGTCCACGGCTTCACCATGTCCGACACCGACGCCTTCAACCCCGCCGCACGGCAGCTCCACTGGGACCGCCTGCTCCCCCTCCTCGGCCGCACCCTGAAGCAGCCGGCCCGGTAGGACACCACCTGCCACATCCCCTCGCGGAGCGGCCGGAGCCGCGACACGGGCCGGCCGGACGCCTGCGGGAACCCCGCGGGACCGGCCCCGGCCCGGCGGCAGGACACGGCAGCGCGCGGCGGTCAGGGTACGCCGTCCGCTGCAGGTGGCGTGCCGTGCCGGGAAGTTGAGTGGCCATCGGATCGCGTGGGCTGGACCGGGAAGGTCCACCGCAGTGCCGGGGAGTCCTCGGGCCGACGATGCCTTCTGCACCTAGAGTAGGGCGGTGGCTGCTCTCCGTCAGTGGAGGGCGTGACTGCCGGGCCGCTCGCGAGGCCGCCCGGGATCGGGGCGGGTGTGGTGGGCGGGGATGTGGTGCGGGAGTCCGCGGCGGCGGGGCGCGTGGTGTTCTGGGAGGAGTCGGCCCGGGACGGCGCGCAGGCCAAGACGCTGATGACGGCGGGGTTCCGGGTACGGCTGGCCCGGGAGCAGGGGCGGATCTTCGGGACGGACGGGCCGCGGCACGTGGTGTTCGCGGCGGGCTTCCCGGCGGTGTGCGCGGAGGAGTTCGACGCCGTGCGGCAGGTCGCGGTCGAGGCCGAGGGGGCGGTGAGCGTCGCGGCGGTGTGCCGGGGAAGATCCGAGGATGTGCGCCAGGCCGTCGCCTCGGTCCGCGGCACGGCGCACGCACGGGTGATGGTGGTCGTACCCGGCTCGGAGGCGATGGCCCGGGTGATGACCCGTCGCACCGCGCGCGAGGCGTTGGAGCAGGGCGTGGCGCTGGTCAAGGACGCGCGGAACCTGGACACCGGGGTGGCGGTCGACGTCTGCGTGGCGGACGCGGCCCGGGCCGACCACGGCCTGCTCGCCGAGTACGCGGCGGCGTTCACCGCGGCCGGCGCGGGGACGGTACTGCTCGCCGACACCGTCGGTGACCAGCTGCCCGCCGAGGTCTCGCACCTGTTCAGCCGGGTACGGGCGGCGGCCGGCGACGACGTGGTCCTGGCCTCCCACCTGCACAACGACCTGGGGCTGGGGCTGGCCAACACGCTCGAGGCCCTGGCGGCGGGGGTACGGGTCGTCTCCAGCTCCTGGCTGGGCATCGCCGAGCGCAGTGGCATGGTGGCGACCGAGCAGCTGCTGTTCCTGCTCGCGCACCGGGCCGAGCACACTGCCCGGCTGCTGGGCACCGGCGCCGATCCGTGGTGGACTCCCCCGGACCTGACCCGGCTGCCGGGCATCGCCCGGATGGTGGCCGACGAGACGGGCGTGCCGCTGGGCGTGACGACTCCGATCGTCGGCACCGGGGTCGGCACGATCTCCACCGGCACCCCGTTCGTCCACCCGCGGCTCTTCCAGCCTTTCGACCCTGAGGAGTCGTTGGGGATCGCGCCGAGCGTGGTGCTCACCCAGCTGGCCAGTGCACGGGTGGTCAAGGCGGTGGCCGCCCGGCTCGGCAGGCCGCTGGACGACGCGCAGGCACACGCCGCGACGGCGTGGGTGAAGCGCCGGGCCTTCCGCACCGGGCGGGCCGTGGTCGACGACCACGCCTTCGACGCCTACCTCGAAGGACTGCGCACCGATCCGACGGAGAACGGGAGTTGAACCCCGACCTGGGAAGCGTCGACGCCGACGGCGCCCGCCGGGCCCTGCGCGGCGGCGCGGCGGTGGTCCTGCCCAACCCGGCGCCGCTGACCTACGTCGTGGCCGCGACCGACCCACGGGCGGTGAACGCCGCCAAGGGCCGACCGCTCGGGCAGGCCGTCGCGCTCTGGGCCCACGACCCCGCCGTGCTGGCCGCGCTGGACGGCGTGCTCGATCTCGCCCCGGGCCCGGCGGCCCTGGCCCACCGGCTGCTCACCGAGGAGCGGGTGACCCTGCTGGTGCCGCTGCGCTCCGACGTCCAACCGCCGCCCTGGCTCGCACCGGCCGCCCTGGACGGCTGGACGCTGCTGTTCGGCGCCCGTTGGACGCCGCTGCGGCCCGTCCTCGCCGAGCACCCGGTCCTGTACGTCAGCAGCGCCAACCGCACCGGCCACGCGCCGGCCGCGACGGCCGCCGAAGCCACCGCGATGTTCGACGCGACCGTACCCGTCCTCGGATGCGCCTCCCTGCCCGGCGCCGACCGCGACCCGGCCGAACCGCCCCGCTCGGCGACCACCACCCTGCGCCTGCACCCCGACGGCCGGCTCGACCTGCACCGCCGGGGCGCCCAGGACCGAGGGCATCCGAACGCCGACCGGTACCTGGCCCGGCTCCGCTGACCACCCGGCGCGGTCGAACCGGGCCCCTGCCGCGCTCCCCCGCCCGGCGACAGGCGCCCCGGCGGACGGCGGCGGGGTTTCCAGTGCTGGAAAAGCTACGTTGCCTTCAGTGTCCAGGCAACGGACTCCCTGCACATGCCTGCGACAAAGCGGAGGAAGAATCCGTAAGGCCATGGCATCGGGACCGGTTCAACGCAACAGCCTCGAGCCGCTTCGTTGCAACCGGCCGAAACCGAACGCTAGGCTGGAACCTACGGACCACGAAGGGGAGACCGCGATGCCGGGAGGCAGACTCACCCAGCAGGAGCGTCAGCAGATCGCGCTGGGAGTGACCGACGGCCTCGCCTACGCGGAGATCGCCCGGCGCCTGGAGCGCCCGACCTCGACCGTCACCCGCGAGGTCATGCGCAACGGCGGCCCCACCGCCTACCGCGCCGACCTCGCCCACCGCGCCACCGAACAGCGCGCCCACCGCCGCAGGAAGGCCGCGCCCCCCGGCTCGCACCCTCCCCCGCAGGCCCACGGACGCGACGCCGAAGCCGTCCGCGCTTACGAGGAGACCTTCACCACCGTCTTCGTGCAGTCGGGCCTGCCCACGATGACGGCCCGGGTGCTGGCCAGCCTCTTCACCACCGACGCGGGCAGCCTGACCGCCGCCGAACTCGCCGCCCGCCTGAGGATCAGCCCTGCTTCCGTCTCCAAGGCGATCACGTTCCTCGAAAGCCAGGGCCTGATCCGCCGCGAACGCGACGAACGCCGCCGCGAGCGCTACGTCGTCGACGACGACGTCATGTACCAGTCCACCCTGGCCAGCGCCCGCGCCACCGCCCACCTCGGCGACATCGCCCGACAAGGCGTGGGCATCCTCGGCCCCGGCACCCCCGCCGCCGCCCGCCTGCAGAACATCGCCCGCTTCGTCGACTTCATCTCCGAGAGCATCGCCCGCGCCGCGGACCAGGCCCGCGAGATCCTCCATACCAGGCCCGAAACGTCCCGACCCGCGACGACCGGACCCGCGGCGACCCCGGACAGCACCACCTGACCCTCGCTCGGACCGCGGGCGGCGGCCGGGCCTGCCACCCACCGGCCCGCGTGGTCAGCCGGCGGCGCCGAACCACCGGGTCAGCGGGCCGCGCAGATCCTGCTGGTCCTCACCGACCCACGCCACGTGGCCGTCCGGCCGCAGCAGCACCGCGGGGACGTCCAGTTCCTCGCCGGCGTCGACGACGTGGTCGACCCGGTCCGCCCAGCCCGCCACCGAGAGCCGGCCGGTCCGGTCCAGCAGCAGCCCGCGGCCGCCGTGCATCAGCTGGTAGAGGCGCCCCTGCTTCAGCTGCACGTCCCGCAGGCGCCGGCCGAGCAGTTCGTGGCCTTCGCCGAAGTCGTAGCGGATCCCGACCGCGGTGATCATCTCGGTCACGTACCGGTTGACCTCCTCGAAGTCCATCAGCTTCGAGAACAGCTCCCGCAGGGCGGTCGCACCCGGATCGGTCCCCATCAGTGTGATCTGCGCGCGGGTGTTCTCCAGCACGCGGGCGCCCACCGGGTGCCGTTCGGCGTGGTAGCTGTCCAGCAGCCCCTCCGGCGCCCAGCCGCCGACGGCGGCGGCCAGCTTCCAGCCGAGGTTGAAGGCGTCCTGCACGCCGAGGTTGAGCCCCTGCCCGCCGGTCGGCGGGTGGATGTGCGCCGCGTCGCCGGCCAGCAGCACCCGGCCGACCCGGTAGCGCTCGGCCTGCCGGGTGGCGTCGCCGAACCGGGAGAGCCAGCGCGGCGAGTGCACGCCGAAGTCGGTGCCCGCGCAGGCCCGCAGCTGCCGCTTGAACTCCTCGAAGGTCGGCGCGGACGTCCGGTCCCCGGACACGCCGTCGGCGGGCACGATCACCCGGTGCGTCCCGTCCCCGTTGGGAATCGTGCCGAACCGCAGCTGGGTCCTGCGGACCTCCGCGACGACGGCGGCGACCCGCTCCGGCTCCTCGGTCATCTCCATGTCGCCCAGCAGGGTCTCGACTCTGGCCGGCTCACCGGGGAAGCCGACACCGATCCGCTTGCGCACCGTACTGCGGCCGCCGTCGCACCCGACGAGGTAGCGCGAGCGCAGGTGCGTGCCGTCCGCCAGCTCGGCGGTCACGCCGTCCTCGTCCTGGCTCAGCCCGGCCAGCTCGCAGCCGCGCCGGATTTCGGCACCGAGTTCCACGGCACGCTCTTCGAGCAGTCGTTCGGTGACGGGCTGCGGGGTGGTGAGGCCGTACGGGTGGGCCGTGTCCACCCCGTCCGGCCACTGCTTATGGATACCGCCGAAGAATCCGCCGACCTGGAACTTCTCGCTGACCGCGAGGAACCGGTCCAGCAGCCCGCGCTGGTCCATCACCTCGACGCTGCGCGCGTGCAGGCCGCGTCCGCGGGACTGCCCGGTCGGCGCGGCCAACTTCTCCAGCACGACCACCCGCACACCGTGCAAGCGCAACTCACAGGCCAGCATCAGGCCGGTCGGTCCGCTGCCGACCACGACCACGTCAATCATCAGAACACCCGTTCACCGAGAATGGATTTCGGCCGGCCGCATTCACGAAACCCGTCCGGCGACGGAGCGCGCGCATTTCGTGAATCTGCTGTTTCCGCAGGTACCGGCCCAGGCCGACCATTCTGGGGCACGACCGGGGCCTTGCCGCAAGGCCCCCGGTGCGCTATACATTAGGAGTGGCAAGGAGTGGATTTTCTCCTTGCCTTTTCCTTTTGCGGCAGCGCGGCGGCGGTGCGTCAGGACGCGGGCGGGGGCGGGGCAGCCGCCCAGGCGAACCCGTCCGGGTCGGTGAAGGAGCCGGCGCTGCCGCCGATCACGAGCCGGTGCGAGCCGGTGCCGTCGGGAGAGACGCCGACCTCCTTGGCGAGGGCGCGGTGCCGGTACAGCGCCAGCTTGACGGGCCCCGTCCCGGCGGCGAACTCGACGTACATCCGGCCGAAGCTCTTCGCCACGGCAAGGCCCTGGCCGACGTGGAACCGCTTGCTCGCGGCCACGTCCGCGACTCCCAGCAGGAGTACGAAGTCGTCGATCCGGCGGGTGGCGGGGCCGCCGTCCTTCTTCGCCGAGGTCGCGACCTTCCAGATGGTCCCGTCCGGGGCCTGTACGACTCCGCCGTAGCCCCAGAGGGACTTCGCGGCGGGCTTCAGCGCCGTGGCGCCGGCGCCCAGGGCCGTGCCGATGAGGCTGTCGACGGTGGACGGCTGGGACACCGTCAGCGCCAGCGTGAACCCGCGGAAGCCGGAGGTGGGTGCCTCCGAGGCGCGCAGGCGCAGCCGGGTGTCGAGGCCGAAGGCGGCGGTGTAGAAGCGTTCGGCGGCCGTGGGGTCGGCCACGTCGAGGGTGACGGATTCGATGGTTGCCATGGTCATCACGCTAGTTGCGGCTCGGCGGACGACGCTTCTTGATTCCTGACCGGTCTGGTCACCTGTTTCGCCACGCACGCCGGCAGGCCCGCCCCGGCGCCCGTCGCACGCCGCCGGTAGGTGCTGGGCGGCATGCCGACCAGCTCGGTGAAGCGGGTGCTGAAGGTGCCCAGCGACGAGCAGCCGACCTCGAAGCAGACCTCGGTGACGCTCAGGTCGCCCCGGCGCAGCAGCGCCGTCGCCCGCTCGATGCGACGCGTCATCAGGTACGAGTACGGTGACTCGCCGTACGCCAGCCGGAACTGGCGGCTGAGGTGCCCGGCCGACATGTTCACGCCTTCGGCGAGCGCCTCGACGTTCAGGGGCTGCGCGTACTCCCGGTCGATCCGGTCGCGGACCCGGCGCAGCCGCGCGAGGTCGCTCAGGCGCTGCTGCTCGGCGCGTGCGCGCCCCCAGGCGGGCTGGCACATGGGACAACTCCTTCTCGTCGGTGTCCGCGAGCATCCGGGGCACGTTCCGGAGCAGGCGGCGAGGTGCTCGACGGCGCTGCCCGGCCTGCCGGAGGCGGCCGGCCGTTCGGGCGGGCCTGACAGGCCGGGCAGCGGCCCGGGTTCCACGGGGGTTGCGACCGGACGGTTCAGCGGAGTTCCTGGATACGGACCAGGTTGCCCGCCGGATCGCGGAAGGCGCAGTCGCGGATGCCGTACGGCTGCTGGGTCGGCTCCTGGACGACCTCGGCGTTACCGGCCTGCACCTTCTCGAACGTGGCGTCGAGGTCCGGGGTGGCCAGCAGGATCCAGCCGTAGGTGCCCTTGGCCATCATCTCGGCGATGGTGCGGCGCTCGGCCTCGGTGACCCCCGGGTCGACGGCGGGCGGTGCCAGCAGGATGGACGTGCTGGGCTGGCCCACCGGTCCGACCGTGATCCAGCGCATCCTGCCCTGTCCGACGTCGGCGCGGACCTCGAAGCCGAGGACGTCGCGGTAGAAGGCCAGGGACTCGTCCGGGTCGTCGTGCGGGAGAAAGCTCGTGTGAATGGTGATGTCCATGACGGCCATGCTAGGCACGGCCCCGTGCGGTGCGCTTCTCGATTCCTGACCGATCGGGACGGCTGATCCGGCCGACTGATCCGGCCGGGTGATCCGGCCCGGCTGATCCGATCGATCCGACCGGAGGATCCGACCGACCGATCCAGCCGGGTGATCCGCCGTGCCCGGTCGCCGACGGTCACGGCAGGTCGCCCGCCCAGTCCCAGCGGAGCGGATCCCCGGCCCGGGGGCGGTAGCAGGCCCGGCCGCCGCCCCCGTAGGCGCCGATCTCCGTGGGCAGGGCCGCCCCGTCGCGGAGCTCCTCGGCGCTCCGGCCCGTCACGTCGAGGAGCAGCCCGTCCAGCGGCCCGGCCACCAGCTCCCGGTACTCGCGGCCGCGCCGCGGGCCCGGGTCCGGATCGTCGTGGTCCGCCCCGTACACCCGGCCCCGCATCAGCTGTTCGTCGTCCATGGCCGCAGCATCCCAGCAGGCACCGACAGCGGGCCCGCCACGGCCCGGCCGTTGCCGGGGCCGGCGCACCCGCCGGCGCGCCGGCCCCGGTCCGGTCAGCCCAGGGCGGCGATGGCCGGGACGAACTTCGAGGCGTCGACGGTGCCCCAGCCGGTGGCCAGGTCGTAGCCGGGGGTCACGGGCTGTCCGGGGACGCCGTTGTAGGTGTTGGAGCCACCCACCACGTCGGTCAGGCCGGTGCCCTTGGCGCCCGCCCGCTGGAGTGCGCCCAGTGCGTAGAGGGCGTAGTTGAGGTTGCCCAGGCGGTGGCCGGCGGCCTGGTCGGCCAGTGCCACCACGCCGGAGAAGATCGGCGTCGCCACGCTGGTGCCGCCCCACAGCTCCCAGCCGGTGTCGTCCGGGCCGAAGCTGTTGTACGTCCAGACGCCGGTCAGCGGGTCGCCGAGCATGCTGACGTCCGGCACGCCGCGGGTGTTGCCGACCACGTTCTGCACGCCGGCCTGGAACAGCGGGCGGCCGAACACCTTGGACTTGCCGCCGCCCGAGGCACCGCTGTTGGTGCTGGGGTCGTCCCAGACGGTGTCGGGGCTGAGCCGGTTGCCCTGCGCGTCCAGTTGGACGGTGGTCGCACCGACGCCGGTGACCAGCGGGTCCGAGGGGGGCCAGGAGGTCACCTGGTACGGGTAGAGCGTCGAGCCGTCCGGCCCGGCGTCGGTCGAGCCGTTGTCGCCGGAGGCCGCCAGTACGGAGACGCCGTGCGCCGCCGCGTCCTTGAAGGCGTAGCGCAGGTTCAGCAGGCTGGAGTAGTCGCCCTGGTCGAAGCCCGGGAAGGTGTTCTCGGTGGCGCCGAAGCTCTGCGAGATGACGTCGCCGACACCCTGCTTGACCAGCGCGTCCTCACCGTTCATCATCTCCGGGAAACCGGTGGTGCCCTCGGTCTCCGAGACCCCGGTCTCCAGCAGCACGATGTTCGCGCCGGGCGCCATCGCGTGGGCCATGTCGACGTCGATCGTCGTCTCCTCCGCCCAGCCGAGCATGTCACCGTCGGTCGGGTCGAACGGCGGCACGGTGCCGGACTGGACGACCTTGACGTGGGCGCTCGGTATTCCGTATTGCGCGCTGTAGACGTCGAGGTCGTGCTGGATCGTCGGCGAGCCGAAGGAGTCGACGATCACGATGGTGCGGCCCGCTCCGGTGATGCCCTTGCCGAACAGCGGGTGCTCGTTGTAGGCCTGCTCCAGCTGGGTGGCGCCGTAGCAGGAGGACTGGAGCTGCGCCTGGCAGTCGGCGAGGCTCAGCGGGCTGGGGTACTGGCCCTTGCCGACCCGGTGGCCGATCGCCGCCGGTACCGGCCGTGCCTGGCGCGCCTGGTGCGCGGGCCCGGCGGCGGTGGCCGTGAGGGCTGCCCCGGCCGTGCCCGCCCCGGTGAGGGCGGTGGTGGCGGCGAGGGCGGTGATGGCGAGCGCCGACATGGTCCGGCGGCTGGTGGTACGTCGCATGGGTGTCCCTGGGGTGGTGGTTGATCCCGTCGACGACGGCTGGGACACATGAGACTGCTACCACGGCCAACGAGTCATCACCTTGTCGTACTTATAGGGAAGTCTTTGCGGTGGCATGGCAGAACCCCTGCGGCGCAAGGACGCTGGGCGCCGGGCGCTCGCGGCCAGCGCGCCCGGCGGCGCACCGGGACGTTCCAAAACCGTGTACACGGACGACTGTTCAAGTGTCCCGGGTGCTCACTAGAGTTCTACCGTGGCCGAACATGAGACCGATGACGTGTGGGGCGAATTCCTCCGGGAGTTCGAGAAGAACAACGCGGTGCGGGAGCCGAGCGCCGCGGAACGGGCACGGCTGCGGCCCGAGCCGCAGCCGGAGTCGCAGCTGCGCGGACGGAAACGCCTGATCCTGGCCCTGCTGCTCTGCCTGACCGCGGCCGCCGGTGCGATGGTCTACCGGTTCTGGCCGGCGCACGCCGCGGGCAAGCCGTCCGTGGTCGCCGCGCCGACCACTGCCGCCACGACCACCGCGCCGACCGCCGTCCCGCTCATGGTCTTCCCGGCGCAGGTCCAGGGCTACACCAGGGTGGCCGACATCGCCGACAAGAGCTGCACCGGCACCGACACGGTGGGGGTCGCCCTGGCCGGGATGATCACGCAGAGCCACGGCTGCCTCGGCGTCGACCTCGCGCTGTACAAGGACGCCGCCAACAACGAGTACAGCCTCGCGGTCTTCACCATGAAGGACGCGGCCGACGCGGCCGCCATCACCACGAAGCTCGCAGCCAACCCGATGGACGACGAGGTCGCCGTCCAGCTGCCCCCGAAGGGCTCCGGCCTGCGGGAGTTGCCGGCCGACAGCGGCCTGGTCCAGGCGTTCGCCGGTGTCGGCCCCGTGATGGTGGTCGGGATGGCGCAATGGTCCGACGGCCACAGCGGCGACTTCCAGCACCTGGAGGACCAGCTCGCACCGCTGATGAAGGCCGTCACGCACGCGGTGCCCAGCTGACGGTCCGACGGCGCCCGGCGGACCGGCGAGGGGCGGCGGCGGCAGCGGCCCGGAACAGACGCCCGTCCCGGGCTCAGGACCGGGCTCAGGACCGGGCTCAGGCCTCGGCTCGGCCCGCGCCGTAGGCCGCCCACGGCCCCAGTGCGAACCCGGCACCGGCTCGCCGGACCTCCACCGCGCCGGCGCCGCCGAAGTGCGCGGGCACGACCAACTCCCGCTCGTCAGCTGCGCGTTCGAGTACGCGATGACGACTGGCCGCCGCCTGCACCTGGTCCAGGCAGAAGCAGCTGTTGCAGGAGGGCTGGAGGATCTGCACCGGGCTGTGCAGCAGATCGCCGACGAAGACCGCCCGGTCGCCCCCGGACGCGAGCCGCAGCACGGACGAGCCGGGCGTGTGGCCGGGCGCGGACTCCAGCGTGAGGTGCTCGTCGATCCGGTGGAAGCCGTCCCAGAGCACGGCCTGCCCGGACCGGTGGACGGGCGCGACGCTGTCCTGGTAGATCAGCCGGTCGTCCTCCCGCCCGCCGCCTCCGTACGAGTTGTCCGGGCCGAAGTGGAAGTCGTCGGCGGCCGGGATGAGGTACCGGGCGTTGGGGAACGTCGGCACCCACTCCCCGTCGGCCTCCATGGTGTTCCAACCGACGTGGTCGCCGTGGATGTGGGTGTTGACGACGACGTCGACGTCCTGCGGGCGGACGCCGGCCGCCGCCAGCCGGCCGAGGAAGTCGTCCTGCCGGTGGTGGAAGTGCGGCGAGCCGGGGCGCTCGCGCCCGTTGCCCACCCCGGTGTCGACCAGGACGGTCTGCCCGCCGCTGCGCAGCACCCAGGTCTGCAGTGCGACCGTCAACAGGTCGGTGTCCGGCTCCCAGTGGTCCGGCGCCAGCCAGTCCTCGTTGTCCTTCCACAGCCCGGCCCCGGAATCCGGGACGATCCGCCGGGCGGGCGCGAACGCCCGCTGCCATTCGAGGACCCGGACGACCTCGACCTCTCCCAGCACCATGCCCTGCACGTTCTCGTTCGTCATGCCCTCATCCTATGAAGATCGATTGAGCCTCTCAATGCCCGCCTGGCTCACTGGAATACGCATCCGGCTCACGGTTGAGGCCGGAGATACCCTGGGCCGATGGATGTGGTGAGCGACGCGATCTCGGCCGTACGCATCGGACGGCCCTCCTCGAACCGGGTCCGGGTCGGCGGGAGCTGGTGCACGCGGTTCGCCCCGTACGACGGAGCGGGCTTCCACGTCGTCCTGGAGGGCGGCTGCTGGCTGCTGCCCGACGGCGGCGGCGCGCCCGTGTCGCTCGGCGCGGGTGATGCGGTGCTGCTGCCGTACGGCACCGGGCACGTGCTCGCCGACTCCCCCGTCGACGCGGCGGCCGTGCAGCGGGCAGTGCCGTTCGACAGCTGGCGCGACCGGGCTTCGCCCCACCGGTCCCCGGCCGTCTCCGGATCCGGGTCCGGATCCGGCTCCGGCTCCGGCGAGGTGGAACTGCTCTGCGGGAAGTACCGGTTGGACCGCAGCCGGGTGCACCCGCTGATGGCGGAGCTGCCGGAGGTCGTCCACCTGCCGCACCGCGCCGGCAGCCACCCCGAACTCCGTTCCGCCATCGACCTGCTGGGGCTCGAAGTGGGCGCGCGGCAGCCCGGGTCCTGCATCGCCGTCCCCAGCCTGCTCGACCTCCTGCTCGTCTACATGATCCGCTCCTGGATGACGGAGGGCGGCACCGGAGCCTGGCCGGCCGTCCTGGGCGACCCGGTGGCGGCCGCCGCCCTGCGGGCCCTGCACTCCGACCCGGCGGCGCCCTGGACCAACGACAGCCTCGCCGCCGAGGCCGGCGTCTCCCGCCCCACCCTGGCCCGCCGCTTCACCGCTCTGGTCGGCCGCCCTCCCATGGCCTACCTCACCTGGTGGCGCCTGACCACCGCCGCCGCCCAACTCCGGGACACCACCGACCCGCTGGCCGCCATCGCCGAACGCGTCGGTTACAGCACCCCTTACGCCCTCTCGCACGCCTTCAACCGCGAATTCGGCACCACCCCCGGGCGGTACCGGGCAGCGACCGCCGGCCGGCCCTGACCGCTCGGGGGCGCTGCCGCGCACCGGCCCGCGGCCACGATGCCGGTGGCGCGGTGTGTCCTGGTGCCCGACCTACCGCGAGCCGGAGGAGCCGACGGTCCGCCTGTCCGTACGTTCCGACCCGAAACCACCTCAACCAGTGGGCGTTCGCTGCTTGCGCCAACGAGCCTGGTGGAAGATCGGCTCGACGGCGACGACGCAGAACGCGTGCATGGGCCGGTTCGTGCCCTCGGGGTCGAAGAACCCGGCCAGGTCGCCGAGGAAGCCTTCGCCGTGCCGATGGACGTGTGGGTCCCGGGCGACGCGGTCGCCGGCGTCGGTGAGCCAGTCACCGATCCGGAAGAGGACTTCGGCACGGGCGGTGAGGACGATCGTCGCGGCGTGCTCGGCGAAGCGGGCGGGGCGGCGATCGGCCCGGCGGCGGACCTCCTCGGGGCGGTCCGCAGATCGCGCCGCTGGAGCGGTCACCCGCAACGGCGCGCCGGCGCGGCGCATCCTGTGCCGCAGCTCCGGCCAGTCGGACACCCGTAGGCCCGCGTCCTCGCGGGCCAGGAGCACGGGCAGCGTACGGGTGGCGCCGTCGGCCGGGGTCGTCTGCCGGGCGCCCGGCGGAACCGGGATGTGGATCGCGCTGTGCGGGCTCGTCGCCGCGACGCGGAACAGGGCGCCGAGCCGGAGGAGATCGGCGCGGCTCGCCTTCAGGTACCCGACCTGGCGGTCGGGCGGGTGGACGAAGGTGTTGCGGAGCATGGGACCGGTGCTCAGGATCCGGCCGAGCCCGGATCCGGGACCGGCAATGGCATGGCTCGTCACCTGCAAGCGCATCCGACCGTCGTCACCACCCATGGGCCAAGTACAGCACGAGCGTTCGTGGCTTCGAACTCCTCGTACGAGACCACGCTCCCCGCGCCGACACACCCGTCCGCCTATGCCGGAATCTCCTTCGGCCACCGGTGCACTCGCCCGACGAGAACTTCCCTACCCCGCGGTCTCCTTGACGAGCTGGTAGGCGGCGGCCGCCGACAGCGCGGGCGCGACCCGGCGCAACTCCCTGACCGCGTCCGACAGGTCGCAGCCGGGTTCGACACCCGCGTCCCCCAGGGCCCGGCGGACCCAACGGCGGCGGAGGTCACCGTCGGACAGCTCGGCCGACCCGGCGACGGCGCATATCGCCGCTCCGAGGCCGACCCGGGCGGAGGGATCCGCGGTCTCCAGGGCCTGCCGAAGGATCGCCTGCACTTCGTCGGCCTCACGGATGACGACAACGTTCACCGGCTCGGAGCGCCGGAACTTGAACACAACGATGCCTCTCGGGAGAACGGGAACACGGCGGCACGCCGCACAGCTCGCGACCCCGCCGCGGGCCCCGTCCGACCGGCCCTGCAGCGGTGCGGCCGCCTTGGCAGGCCGCACCGCCACGGGGGGTGGTCGTCCCGCGGCACAGCCCACCCGGGCCGCAGGACGGTCCGGGACGCGACAGACGGCACAACGGCTACCCCTGTCAGAATCCCGGCTGCACTGCTTGACGGCGCCTCTCGCTACGCGTCGGAACGCCGCACCGGCGGTGCACGGCGGCCGGTCCCCCGGACGGTGCCTTCCGGCGGCCGGCTCGCTTGGATCCCACTCTGCCGTGCCCCGCTCACGTCCCGCATGCGAACCACTAACGCCCCGATGACGCACCCGGGACCTCCCCCGCACGGCAAGGCACCGGCGGACCTGTCCAGTACCTCGGCGGCCGCCCAGGCGGACGCTCCCGTCGGGCGGGCGCAGCCGAGGGGCGGGCGCTCGGCCCTGGCTAAGGTACGGATCATGACTCCGGATTCGATGTCCCCCACCGATGTGACCGACCGTCTCGCCGTCCTCGGTGCGGCGGAGCTGAGCCGCGATCAAGAGGCGGCGGCCGGGCTCGCCGAGGCGGCGCACCGGATCCTGGCGGACCTGGTCGGCCGGGGTGCGGCGCTGGGGTGGGTCGAGCCGCCCTCGCCCGAGGAGGTCGCGGAGCTGCTCGACCACGTGCTCGGCGCGGTACGGGCCGGGGACGGCGCCCTGCGGGCCGCCTACCTGGGCGGCCGGCTGGTCGGGCTGGGGTACTGGCTGCGGTACGCCCGGCCGACCCACCGGCCGCACGCCGATCTGGAGAAGGTCGCGGTGGACGGCGGCCTCCAGGGCCGCGGCGTCGGCCGGGCGCTGACCGCCGCACTGGTCGAGGACGCCCGGGCCGCCTGTGTCGAGGTGCTCACGCTGGACGCACGCGGCGACAACACCGGGGCCCTGGCGCTCTACCGCTCGCTGGGCTTCGCCGAGTACGGCCGGCTGCGCGACTTCGTCGCCGTCGGGCAGCGCCGCTACGACAAGGTGTTCTACCAGCTGGACTTCCGCCGGGAGGGCTGACCGTCAGCGGGGGCGCGGCGTCCCGGCCGGGCCCCCGCGGACGGGTCAGCCGGCCTTGACCAGCTGCCAGCTCTGGTTCGCTCCCCCGTTCGCCGGCCACTGGATCACCCCGGCGCCCATCGTGAGCGATGCCCCGCTGACGTCGGCCAACTGGCCGTCCGCACGGGATTCCAGGGTGTAGTGACCGCCGGTCGACGGCACGACCAGCCACTGCTGGCCGGTGCCGCCGTCGGCGCTGCGCAGGTCGAGCTGGGTGCCCGGCAGCGTGCTGGGGCCCGGGAGGTCGAGCGCCTTGCCGCTGGCCACCCCGGTGATCGTGTAGTAGCCGTCGCCGGTCGAGGCGAGCCGCCACTTCTGGTTGGCGCCGCCGTTGGACGGCCACTGGATGACCGGGGTGCCGTCGGCGGTGCCCTGGTTGGCGGCGTCGAGGAGCTGGCCGCTGTTGGCGTCGGCCAGCTGGTAGGTGCCGTCGAGCGGGGCGGTGGTGCCCGGGGTGATGCTCAGGTTGCTGAACTGGGCGCCGTAGTAGCCGCCGGTGCCCAGCGCGATCTGCCCGGCGCCGTAGCTGCCGTCGGTGACGGCGGCGACCACGGCGCCGTCGATCCGCGCGGTGATGGCGCTGCCCTGGAAGGACAGGGCGAGGTGGTGCCAGCTGCCGGCGGAGACGCCCGGTACCGTGCCGCTCGCCAGCGTGGTGAAGGCCCACGCGGTGTCGCTCTTGAGGAGCGTCCAGACCCCGGTGTCGCTGATCCGCAGGTTGTAGGCGTTCAGGCCGTTGTTGTTCCTGGCCTGGGTCCCGACCCGGCCGAGCAGTTCGGCGGTGCCCGCCTGCTCCAGCAGCACGTCGGCGGCGACGGTGTAGTCGGACCAGCCCAGATCACCCATCAGCGTGTACGGCTGGTCGGCGGACTCGGCGGTCCAGCGGATCGGGGTGGTCGGGGCCTGCTGGCGCAGGCACCGCCCGGCCCGGCCGCCCGCGCACGGTTCGGTCTCGAAGGCGCCGTTCATCGCGGCGAAGTACGCGGCCTCCTGGCCGGTGGCGGTGCCGGCCAGCGAGTCGGTGTACGGGAGCGCGAGCCGGCCGCGTTGCGGCGAGGGCGCCGTACCGGCGCCCTGGCCGGTGGTCGTGGTGACGGTGTAGAGGCGGCCGGGCCGCAGGGTCAGCCGGTACACCCCGGCGGTCGCGGTGAGGTCGGCGCCGGAGGTCATCCGGGTGGTGGCGGCGCTCGCCGAGAGGTCCGTGGACCAGACGTGCAGCGCGCCGGCCGGCAGGCCGCCGGCGACCTGGAGGGTGACGGTCTGGTCGGCGGTGGCGTCCATCGTCTCGAACACGGTGCTCCAGGCGGCCTTGCCCGGTGCGGCGTAGCTGAGGTAGCTCCCGTTGGCCCGGTTGCCGCCGAGGTAGCCGGAGGCGGTGTCGAGGTACTGCCAGCCGGGGGCGGTGAACTGGGTGGTCTGCGCGGTCGCCCAGGCGCTCCGGCCGACGGTGTAGGCGCCGGACCAGGGCTGGTCGGCCGTGACCAGGCCCATCGTGTTGAAGCCGAGGTTGGGATAGAGCGCGGCGACCACCGGCCAGTTGATGATGGCCGTCATTCTGGCGTCCAGGTAGCCGCGGTTGATCGCGCGGGCCATCGGGGCGGCGCCCGTCTCGGCGTCCTCGGAGCCGTTCTCGCTCGCCCAGAGCTGTTTGCCGGTGGCGAGGGCGTCGGGGGTGCTGGAGCAGCTCGTCATCGCGGACATGTATCCGCACGGGTAGTGGGTGCCCACGATGTCGACGGCGGAGTCGAGTGCGCTGTCGGTGCGCATGGAGGTGGCGATGGACCAGTTGTCGTCCGCGCCGACCACCTTGGTGCCGGTGAAGCCCTTCGCGGCCAGGGTGGCGTGCAGGTTCTCGTACCAGGCGGCGTTGTAGCCGCGCTCGTTCCAGCCGCCCAGGTAGTCGATGGCGAGTCCGTGCTGCCGGGCGCAGCCGAGCCAGTCCATCAGGTAGTCGATCATGTCCTGGGACCAGAAGTTGCCGTTGCCCACCCAGCCGGGTGCGCCCCAGGCGAGCGCGTAGAGCTTGATCGCGGGGTTGCGGGCCTTGGCCTGTTCCATCAGCCACCACTCGTAGCCGTTCGAGCAGTCGACGGCTCCCCGGGTGTGTTCGAAGGAGGACTCGGCGCCGTCGGTGGAGTTGGTGTCGCCACCGATCTCGGCCTTGAGGATTTGCAGCGCGGCGCCGTAGCCGGGCTTGAAGAGGTAGTCGAGGATCTGGCCGCGCTGCGGTTCGGGGTAGTCGAGCAGCAGGCGGGAGTTGCCGCCGCCGCCGCTGATGGCGCCGACGCCGTCGAAGGTGCGGCCCGGGGAGGTGCCGTCGACGGTGACGGCCGTGGCCGTCGCGGCGGCGGTTGCCGTGCGGGCGGTTCCTGTGCGGGCGGCCGTCGTGGTGGCGGTCGCCCGCCCGGTGGCGGTCGCGGTGGCGAGGCACAGGGTGAGGCAGAGTGCGAGGACGGCGCCGGCCGTCCGTATCGGCCGGCCTGCGGGTGGAGTGGGTCGCATCGTGGTGGAGCCCTCCCTGACGTCAGCGGGCTCGGCGAAGTCGCAGGCCTGCGTGATCGCGCGGGGCTACAGGTCCACCGATCCACATTTTCTCTCAAAATTTAACTTGAACAACCAAAAGTAAACATAGAGAGGGTGATTGCACGCCGTCAAGATGCTTGCACCGGGCGGAACTTGCGATTCCCCGGGAGCCCCGGACGCGGACGGTCCGACCCCTGCCCCCGGGCCCCGAGGCCGCGCCCCGGGGTCCGGGGGGCGCGGCCTCGGAGGCCGGACGTGCCGTCAGGCCGGGCAGATGCCCCGGGTGTAGTCGACTGTCGCGGTCGCCTGCGAGTACTCCCACTCGGGGGACAGCAGGTCCGTGTCGAGCTGCGCGGCGGCGGCCGGGTCCTCCACGATGTAGCCGAAGTCCTGGAGCCAGGCCGGGTACAGGTTCTTGGAGCCGATGTAGAACGCCGAGCCGTCGACCGACACCAGCTTGTGGTGCAGCGGGTACGGATGGCCGTCCGCCCAGGTGGCGCCCGGAGCGGAGCGGAACGAGGCGAGTTGCAGGTTCCGGCACATCGCGGCCTTCGCCGCCGGCGCGTCCGGGGTGACGGCGGCGAGCCGGCCCAGCAGGGTGTCGCTGATCTCGGCGAGGGACTTGATCTGCGAGTAGCCGCCGCTGCCGACGGTGCCCCGGTTGGCCGGATCGCTGACCACGATGCGGACCTTCACCCCGGCGGCGAGCTTGGCCGCGAGGGTGTCGTAGAGCCGGATGTCGTAGCGGGGCAGCGGCGGGCAGGTCCCGTTGAGGTCCTGCTGGGAGATCTCGATGTGACTGCCGGCGCTCGCGACCAGCGCGCGCAGCGCGTTCTCCTCGGGGTTGACCGTCTCGTAGTCGCGGTCGGCGTTGGTGTTGTCGTGCAGGCCGATGACGTTGCAGCCGTCGTGGGAGGGGGCCGGCGGGTCGGGCCGGTACGTCGACAGCGGGTCGCTGCTGCGGATGCCGACGCCGAGGCCGCCGACCGCGATGGCCGGCACGGTGCCGGTCGCGGCGGGTGCGGGGTTCTCGTCCTTCTCCAGCGTTGGCCGGCAGGCGGCACCGTTGGACGAGGCGAACCAGGCGGCCGAGAGCAGCCCGCTGTGCGCGCAGGTCCAGCCCCAGAGCGTGTCGAGGTACGCCCCGGCGGAGGCGGCGGCCGGGCCGGTCAGCGCGAGGTCGACGTCCGACACCGGGTGGGCGGTGTCGAGGTAGTCGTCCTTCCAGCCGTTGATGCCGCCCGTGATCACGCTCTGGCCGTCGACCACCAGGAGCTTGGAGTGGTTCCAGGAGAACGCGGTCCTGGAGGTGGTCATCGACGCGACGTTCAGCGTGACGTCGGCAGCGGCGTCGCCGAGTTTGCGCACCAGGTCGTCACGGTAGGACGACGGCAGCACGTTGATGTTGTAGAGCGGCGCGGCACCGACCAGGACGCGCACCTGGAGCTTGTTCCCGGCCGCTGTGGCGGCCTTCAGGCCCGCCACGATCGCGTCCTCGAACCCGCCGTTGGGGAACGGGGCGAGCGAGGAGATGTCCACCGTCCGGGTCGCCTTCGCGATGTTCCCGGTGATCCTGGCGAGCAGCTGTCGCGTACCGGCCCGGTCGGCGCAGGCGGGATCGCCCCAGCAGCCGGGGGTCTGCAGCAGCCAGGCGGCGGGGTCGCCCGCCGCCGCGTCGAGGCTGTTGCCGTCGGTGCGCTGCCAGACGGACCCCTCCAGGCCCGGCGACACCTGACGCAGCGTCTGCTCGATCGCGTCGAGGTGCGGGGTGGCGGATCCCGGCGCCACGGCCGGGCCCCGGACCGCGACGGGCGAGGCGAAGGCGGGTGCCGCGGGTGTCGCGGCGAGCAGGGCGGTGGCGGCCAGTACGCATCCCGCGAGACGGGCGGGGCGGTGGGACTGGGGGCGGAGCAAGAGCGACTCCCTCAAGAGGTGGCGGGCTGTTCACCCGTTCGACCCCTTGAAACTACCCGATGGTAACTTGACGTGGCGTCACCAGGCCCCGTTCCGGTTCACCCCGCCCGAGGGCATGCCGGGGCCGGGGCGCGTTCGCCGGTCAGTCGGGCGGGGCGGCGGCGTCCAGCGACGCCGTGACCCGGGCCAGCAGGGACTGGAGGGCCATCGCCTCGTCCAGCGAGAGGTCGGTGACGCCGAGGATGTGCTGCGGCACGCAGACGGCCCGCTCGCGCAGGGACGTGCCGGCCTCGGTCAGCGCCACGGTGACCGAGCGCTCGTCCTCGGCGCTGCGCGCGCGCCGGACGTAGCCGGTGGCCTCCAGCCGCTTGAGCAGGGGGGAGAGCGTGCCGGAGTCCAGCCGCAGGTGTTCGCCGATCCGCTTCACCGGCAGTTCGCCGTGCTCCCAGAGCACCAGCATGACCAGGTACTGCGGGTAGGTCAGCCCGAGGTCCTTGAGGAGCACCCGGTACACGCTCCCGAAGGCCCGCGAGGCCGCCTGCAGGGAGAAGCACAGCTGGTTGCCGAGTCGGAGCGACTCGCTTTCGGACACCTGGGACAGCTTGGTCATGCCCCCAGCATAGCCCTGCCGCACATTTCAGTTGTGCGCAATTGAATTGCGTGCTCTACTAGTGGGCAGAGGGCGAGCCGGGAACGGCCGCCGACGTGAGAAGGGACCGGTTAAATGGACGCGCTGTACACCGCTGTCGCCACCGCCAACGGGCGTGAGGGTCGCGCCGTGAGCTCCGACGGCCAGGTGGACCTCCCGCTGGCGATGCCGCCCGCGCTCGGGGGCAATGGCCAGGGCACCAACCCCGAGCAGCTCTTCGCCGCCGGCTACGCCGCCTGCTTCGCCAGCGCGCTGGGCCTGGTCGGCCGCCAGGCCAAGGTCGACACCGGCGACATCTCGGTGACCGCCGAGGTCTCCATCGGCAAGGACGACACCGGCTTCGGCCTCTCCGTGGTGCTCCGCGTCGAGCTCCCGGACTCCCTGGCGGGCGAGACCGGCCACCTGCTGGTCAAGCAGGCCCACGAGGTCTGCCCGTACTCCAAGGCCACCCGCGGCAACATCAGCGTCGAGCTCGTCACCGAGTAGTCGCCCGCCGCGCACGTACGGATGCCCCGGACCGCTTGAGCGGTCCGGGGCATCCGTACGTCCAGGCTCGACCGCGTACCGGGACGCGGTACGAGGTCAGCCGGCCCCGACCGGGATCTCCTCGGTCACGGCCCGCTGCTCCGCCGGGGCGACCTCGCCGAAGCGGGCCAGCGCCAGCGCCCCCGCCACGGCGACGGCGAACCCGCCGACGGCCAGCGGCAGCATGCCGGGACGGGTTCCGTCGCCGAGCAGGACCACGCCGAGCACGGCGGGCAGCGCGGTCTCGCCCAGGACCATGCTCGCGGTGGCCGTGGTGACCTTGCCGCCGCGCACGCCCTCGGTCATCAGCGTGAACGCCACCGCGCCGCCGCCGGCCAGCGCGTAGGCCGCCGGATCCCGCAGCAGCGGGAGCAGGTCCAGTCCGTGCAACGGCGGCAGCACCCGGACGGCGAGCGCGACGACGCCGAACCCGAGCCCGCAGAGGCTGCCCAGGGCGGCGGCGCGACGGGGCTCGCGCAGCTTCCACGCCAGCCCGCCGAAGGCGACCAGCACCAGGACCGCCGCGAGCAGCAGCCAGTGGAAGAACTGCGACGGCTGCCCGTGCCCCTCGGCCCCCGAGGTCGCGCCGAGGACCGCCAGGCCCGTGCACACCCCGCCGACGCCCCACCACTCACCGCGCCCGAGCCGGATCTTCAGGATCGCCGCGCCCAGCACCGCCGTCACCGCGAGCGCACCGGCCAGCGCGGCCTGCACCACGTACAGCGGCAGCGAGCGCAACGCGATCAGCTGGGCGACGAAGCCCACGCAGTCGAGCAGCAGGCCGGCGGCGAACGGCAGGTTGAGCATCGCCCTGGCCGTGCCGAGCAGGCCCGCATCGGGCGTGTCGGCATGGCGCTGCGCGCCGAGGGCCTGCAGCACCATGGCGATGCCGAAGCAGAGGGCGGCGGCGAGAGCCATCATGAGTCCGAGAAGCACGCCGTGAGTCTAGACGTGCGGGTTCGGGGCGCACTCCGCCGAGGGTCCGGCTGCCCCGCACCGCCACTCCGCACCGGCGGCGCCCGACCGCCGCCCGCGACCGATCCGGCCGGCCGGCGGGTACGGGCAGTCTTCAAGGCGGCCGCCACCGCCTGTCCGGGGCGCGGCCGGGCGCCCGCGGCCCCGGCCCGGCCCGACTCGCCTACCGCGGCCACCTCATGACCACCCGTCCGGTCAGGTGACGGCTCGCCGTGGCAGGAATACCTGGGCCGCGCCGGACACTGTCACCGGTATGGCTACTCTCGGACTCATCGGCAGTGGAAACATCGGCGGCACCCTGGCCCGGCTCGCGGTGAACGCGGGGCTCGACGTCGTCCTCAGCAACTCGCGCGGGCCGGAGACCCTCGCCGGCCTGGTCGCCGAACTCGGCGCCGGCGCCCGGGCCGGCACTCCCGCGCAGGCGGCCGAGGCGGGTGACTGGGTCGTGGTGACCGTCCCGCTGAAGGCCTACCTCCAGATCCCGGCCGCACCACTGGCCGGCCGCACCGTACTGGACACCAACAACTACTACCCGCAGCGCGACGGCCACTTCGCCCGGCTCGACTCCGGCGAGACCACCAGCAGCGGGCTGCTCCAGGAGCATCTGGCGGGCGCCCACGTGGTGAAGGCCTTCAACAACATCTACTTCGGCCACCTGGCCTCGCTGGCCCGCCCGGCCGGCGCCCCCGACCGCACCGCCCTGCCGATCGCCGGCGACGACACCACCGGCAAGGAGCGGGCCGTCGCCCTGCTCGACGTCCTCGGCTTCGACGCCGTCGACGTCGGTGCACTGGCCGAGAGCTGGCGCTTCCAGCCCGACACCCCGGCCTACGGGCTCCCGTACCTGAAGGACCCGAAGACGGCCCTCAACGAGGACCCCGGCCAGCCGGCCGACGCGGCCACCGTCCGCCGGGCCCTCGCCGCCGCGACCCGCTGACCGCGCCGCTGCCGCCTGCCGTGTGCCGCCGGGATCCCGGCGGCACACGGCCTCGGGCCGCTCCCCGCAGGGCGTGGCCGCCCGGCCGTCGCTGGGTGTCGTGGGCGGCATGAGCGAGCAGCGCGCATGGGAGGTCGCCGAGGTCCTGGGCGCATCCGTCCAACCCTCCTGCGACCACCTGGACGAGGCCCGGGTGACCGCCCCGGCCGCCGACGGCCCGCCTGGCTGCGAGGACTGCCTTCGGATCGGCACCAGGTGGGTGCACCTGCGCGAGTGCCTGGTCTGCGGACACCTGGGCTGCTGCGACAGTTCGCCCGGGCAGCACGCCTACGCCCATGCGCACGCGCAGAGCGGTCACGACCTCGCCCGGTCGGCCGAACCCGGCGAGGACTGGGCCTGGTGCTACGCCGACGAGGTCTTCCTCCGGCCGGCCGGCTGACGCCGCCACGCCGGAGCACCCCCGTGCCCGGGCACCACGCCCCGGCGTGACCGCGCGCGGGCGGGAGCCGGGGCCACTGATCCGACTTTCGGGCACGATCTGATGAGGAGTACAGCCCATGGAGTTCCTGGTGGACATGGTCACCACCGTGCCGGAGGGCACGACCGAGGAGGCCGTCGCCGAGATCCGGGCCCGGGAGGCGGTCCGGGCGCGGGAGCTGGCCGCGCAGGGAAGCCTGCTGCGGCTCTGGCGTCCGCCGCTCGCCCCCGGCGAGTGGCGTACCTGGGGCCTGTTCAGCGCCGACGACGCGGAGCACCTGGAACAGTCGCTCGCGTCGATGCCGCTGCGGATCTGGCGGCAGGACACGGTGACGCCGCTGTCCCCGCACCCGAACGACCCGGGCCGGTAGACGACCCGGGCCGGTAGGCGGCGGCCCGGGCCGGCTGGCGACCCGGGCCGCCGGCCGGTGACCCGGGCACCGGGAAGCCGTCCCGCTCAGTCGTCCTCGGCCGGATCCGCGGGTGCGCTGCCGCCCTTCAGTCCGAGCTTGGCCTCCGCCGTCGTCCAGTCGGTCGCGATCGCGGACCGGACGGCGTCCAGGGTGGCCTGGCCCTTGCAGAGCGCGGTGTGCAGATGCGTCTCCACCACGTCCTTGTCGTTGTTCGGCCCCTTGCCGGGCACGTGGTCCGGCGACGGCGGCTCGACCCACAGGTTGCGCGGGTCGTTCGGGTCTCCGCCGAGGCTCAGGGGCACCAGGTGGTCGTACTCCGCGTCGCCCATCGGCCCGGTGTAGCCGTAGGACTTGGCGTTCGCAGCCTTCTCCTTGTTGGTGACGGCGGCGGGCGGACGGATCCCGGAGGTGTAGCCGCCCGGCTTGCAGATCGTCGTCGTCATCGTGGCCTGGGTGACGGCCGGGCTGGCCACCCCGGGGGTGCAGGCGGGGTCGGGCAGCGGCTGCTTGGCCGCCGTGTAGTGGTAGTGGCAGCTGCCCGCGGCGGGCTGGGCCGCCGCCTGGTAGGTCGTCTGCGGACCGGCTCCCACCGGGATGCTCCCGTGCTGGACGGCGCTCGGCGGCGCCGTGTCGACGGCCTTGCCGGCCGGCTGGTGGGAGCAGCCGGCGGCCGCCGTGAGGAGGAGTGCGCCGATCACGGCGGATATGCGGGCCGAAGGGGCCATCTGGTTCTCCCGGAGATGTGCTGGCCGCCCGTCAGGTCAAGGAGCGGCAGCTGATTCTTTCAGCTGCACGGGCCCCGTGCGGCCCGACCGCGCCGCGGGCCGCACCCGCCGGTCCGCAGTGGGTCCGTCTCTCCCGGGACTTCGGCGCCGACGCCCGCACCACGGCCCCGGCCACGGCCGCGAGCCGTGAGAAGTGACGATGCATCAGCTTCCTGTGTCCGCCGGATCGGCTGACGCCCGGGCGGCGTGGGTGACCGTGGAGTTCCGCGGCAGCCCACGCCCGCCCAGGACCGGGGTATCCGGCCTGGCACCTTCTTTCAGGAAGGGATCCTGATGACTGTCTTGCCACGGGCCCGGCCGGCCTCGACGTACTGCAACGCCTCCACGGCCTGGTCGAGCGGGAAGACCCGCTGGACCAGGGGCCGCAGTTCGCCGGACTCCACCAGTCCGGCGATGGCCGCGAGCTGGGCGCCGTCCGGGTGCATGAGGAACGCGCTCACGGACACGCCCCAGCGCGCCCGCTGAGCCTCTGCATCGGGGGCGCCGACGATCGACACCAGCGCGCCGCCCGGCTTCAGCAGGCCGAAGGACCGCTCCTGGGTCTCCCCGCCGACGGTGTCGAGGACGACGTCCACCTTCCCGACGACCTCGTCGAACTTCTCGCTGCGGTAGTCGACGACCTGGTCGGCGCCGAGCTGCCGGGCCGCCTCCACGCCGTCCGTGCCCACGGTGGTGACGACCTCGGCGCCGAGGTGCTTGGCGATCTGGATCGCGGCGGATCCCACGCCGCCCAGGCCGCCGTGGATCAGGACCCGCTGGCCCGCCCGCAGCTGCGTCTGCTCCGTCAGGGCCTGCCAGGCCGTGAGCGCGACCAGGGGCAGCGAGGCCGCCTCCTCGAAGGAGAGCCGCTCGGGCTTGGCAGCGACCAGGCTCTCGTGCACCGCGACGGCCTCGGCGAACCCGCCGCCCACCCTCGGGTCGACCCGGCTGAAGACCTCGTCACCGACCGCGAACGAGGTGACGTCGTCCCCGACCGCCGTCACCACACCCGCGACCTCGCTGCCCAGGATCCGGGTCTGCGTGAGCCCCTCCGGCTGCATGAAGCCCTTGACGATCAGGTGGTCGACCGGGTTGACCCCGGCGGCCCTGACCTCGATCAGGACGTCCTGGGGCCCGACCCCGGGAACGGGCGCGTCGGTGACCTGCACCACGTCGCCGACCTGGCCGTACTTGTCGATCGTTGCTGCCTTCACGGTTCTCGTCCTCTTCGTTCGGTGTCGGATGCGGAGGTGTTCAGTACTTCGGTGACCAGGTGTTCCAGACTTCGGTGCTTCGGTGCTGCGCTGTCCGTCCCCGGAGGGCGGCCCCGGCCTGCGGGCCCGGCCGGTCAGTCGTTCGACCCGGCCGCGACCTTCTCCAGGACCTCCAGCAGGAGTTCGGGGCTCTGCGCCCCCGAGACCGCGACCCTGCCGTCGAAGACGAAGGTCGGGACGGAGGTGACGCCCAGCCCGGCGGCTTCGGCCAGCTCGGCGCGCACCTCCCGGGCGCCGTCCTGCGACGCGAGGAACGCTACGACCCGGTCGCGGTCGAGGCCCGCCGCAACGCCGATCTCCGCCAGCTGCGTGTGGTCGCCGAGGTGGCCGCCGTCGGTGAAGTAGTGGGCCAGCAGCCGTTCCTTCACCTCGTCCTGGAGCCGGTGGCGTGCCGCGAACCAGAGCAGCCGGTGCGCCTGGAAGGTGTTGGTGGCCACCGCCTGCTCCATCCGGAAGGTGAGGCCCTCGGCCGCCGCCGCCTGGGTGAGCGGGCCGAAGATGCTCTCCGCGGGCCGTCCGAACTTCCGCTCGTAGACCAGCGCCGAGGGCTCGCCCTCCTCGCCGGCGGCGGGGTTGAGCTGGAACGGGCGGTAGACGACCTCGACGTCGGCGGCTCCGGGGAAGGCCGCCAGCGCCTTCTCGAAGCGCCGCTTGCCGATGTAGCACCACGGACACACGAGGTCCGAATAGATCTCGACCTTCACTGCTGCTGCTCCTGAACTGGTGGGACGGTCCGGGCGGGCGGCGCTGCGGTCTGCTCGGCGCCGCCCGTCCGGTGTGTGCGGTCGGACCGGTGTCAGCCGGCCAGGCGGACGAGCATCTTGCCGGTGTTCGCGCCGCGCATCATGCCGAGGAAGGCCTCGGGGGCGCGGTCGATGCCGTCCAGCACGGTCTCCTCGGTGCGCAGCTCGCCGCTCGCCAGCCAGCCGGCGGCGAGCTGGGCGTACTGCGGGGCGAGGTGGTAGTAGCTGCCGACCAGCAGGCCGCGCAGGGTGAGCTGCTTGCCGATCGCGTAGGCCAGGTTGCGCGGGCCGGCGACCGGCTCGGTGGCGTTGTACTGGCTGATGGCACCGCACAGGGCGATCCGGCCGCCGGGGCGCATGGCGGCGATGGCCGCCTCCAGGTGGTCGCCGCCGACGTTGTCGAAGTAGACGTCGATGCCCTCCGGCGCGGCCTCGGCGAGCTGCTCGGCCAGCGAGCCGGCCCGGTAGTCGATGGCGGCGTCGAAGCCGAAGTCCTCGACCAGCTTCCGGGCCTTCTCCGGCCCGCCGGCGGAGCCGATCACCCGGGAGGCGCCGAGCAGGCGGGCGATCTGCCCGGCCACGCTGCCCACCGCACCGGCCGCGCCGGAGACGAAGACGACGTCGCCCTTGGCGACGGGCGCCACCTCGGTCAGCCCGGCGTAGGCGGTCAGGCCGGGCATGCCGAGGACGCCGAGGTAGGCGGAGGCGGGGGCCAGCGAGACGTCGATCGGCATCACCGCGGCCGCGTCCACCACGGCGTACTCGCGCCAGCCGAGCTGGTGCAGGACGGCGGTGCCGACCGGGACGGCGGCGGCCTTCGAGGCCACCACGGTCCCCGTCGCGCCTCCGCCCAGCGGCGCGCCGAGGTCGAAGGGGGCGATGTAGGAGCCGGTGCCGGCGTTCATCCGGCCGCGCATGTAGGGGTCGACGGACATCCAGGTGTTGCGGACCAGCAGCTGGCCCTCGCCCGGCTCCGGGATCGCGCTCTCGACCAGGGCGAAGTTCTCGGCGGTGGGCTCGCCGACGGGGCGGGAGGTGAGGTGGATCTCGCGGTGGACGGACGGGGCGGCGGTCATGGCGCTTCTCCTGGGGTGGGGCGGGCGGTGTCGGTCGACTGCTTCGAGCGCAGTACTTGACCTCTCGTTCCAAAACGTACAGATTCTGGAACGAGAGGTCAAATAGTGGCCGCCCCGCCCCCGGAACTTGGGTACCGTAGGGCCATGGGAAGACCGCGGACGTTCGACGAAGAAGCGATCCTGGACCGGGCGATGCTCCTGTTCTGGCGCAAGGGCTACGAGGCCACGAGCATGAACGA
Source organism: Kitasatospora kazusensis (assembly GCF_039529945.1). NCBI lineage: Bacteria > Bacillati > Actinomycetota > Actinomycetes > Kitasatosporales > Streptomycetaceae > Kitasatospora > Kitasatospora kazusensis. The sequence goes on from NZ_BAAANT010000014.1 coordinate 39,128, forward strand.
CCTGGTGGAGGAGCTCGAACTGGGACGGGGTTCGATCTACGCCGCGTTCGGCGACAAGCACCGGCTGTTCGTCCAGGCGCTCGGCCGCTACCTCGGCCGGCAGTCCGAGCTGCTCGCCGCCGCGCTCGACGACCGGCAGCCCGCGCTGCCCCAGCTGCGCCACCTGTTCGAGACCCTCCTGCGGGCCGATGCCGCGTGCAGCGGTGCGGGCTGCTTCAGCGTCAACAGCATCGCCGAACTGCTCCCGGGCGACGCCGCCGTCGCCGAGCTGGCCCGCACCAGCCTGCGCAGCGCGGAGGACGCCTTCACCGCGCAGCTGGTCCGGGCGGAGGCCGCCGGGGAGCTCAACGACGCCGTGACCCCGCGGGAAGCCGCCCACCTGCTGCTCGCGCTCGTCCAGGGCCTGCAGATCCTGCGCAAGGCCGACCCCGACCCGGCCCGCCTCGCCGCCTCCCTGGACTCGGCGTTCGCGCTGATCAGGCGCCCGGCGGCAGTCCGCCCGGACGACCGCGCGGCGGAGCCCCTCGGCGAACCCGGCGCCGTGTCCGGCACCGCGCCCCACACTGTTCCGCACGCCGTGCCCCTCGCCGCACCTCTGGGCGCGCCCCTCGGCGTGGCGTGACCGGGCAGCCGGTCGGTCAGGCCCCGATCATGGCCGTCAGCGCGGACCAGAACGCCGTGACCAGCGGTTCGGGCGGGGGCAGGCACTGGGTCAGCAGGACTGCGGCCGTGTCGAGTTCGGGGTACGAGTACCAGGTGGTGCCGAGCCCGCCGCCCCACCCGTAGCGCGCGGTCCCCGCCCCGGACCGCCCGCCCGGGGCGAGGACCTCGACCCCGTAACCCCAGCCGGCGCCGTCCTCCAGGAAGGCCTCCGCCGACTCCGACCCGGCCCGTTCGGCTCCCAGCCGGTCGCCGGTCATCAGCGCGACCGCTTCCGGGGAGAGCACCCGCACGCCGTCCAGCCCGCCGCCGCCGAGCAGCATCCGCGCGAACCGCAGATAGTCCGATGCTGTGCTGACCAGCCCTCCGCGCGCGTCCGGGAAGGCCGGCCGGTGGTTCCACCGGCTGTCCTGCGCACTGTCGAAGACCGCCAGGCCGTCCGCGCCGGCGGTGTAGCAGGGGACGAGCCGGGAGCGGGCCCCGGCCGGGACCTGGAACCCGGTGTCGCCCATGCCCAGCGGGCCGAGCAGCCGCTCCCCCAGCAGCCGGTCGAGCGGTCGGCCGCCGGCCCGGGCCAGCAGCACGCCGAGGACGCCGAAGCCGAACTCGTACCTCCAGTCCGCGCCCGGCTGGTGCATCAGCGGCAGCTCGGCGAACCGTGCCACCCACTCGTCGGGGCCGATCGGGACGGACGGGTCCGGCGGGCCCAGTCCGAGGCCGGCCGCCGCGGCGCGGTCGGCCACCGGGCACGGCCGGTCGAAGACGAAACCGAAGCCCATCCGCATCGTCAGCAGGTCGTCCACGGTGATCGGACGGCCAGCGGGCACCGTGTCGTCCACCGGCCCGTCGAGGCGGCGCAGCACCCGGCGGCCGCCGAGTTCCGGCAGCCACCGTTCGATCGGGGCGTCCAGGGCCAGGGTGCCGTCCTCGGCCAGCACCAGGGTCAGCGCCGCTGCCAGGGGTTTGGTCAGTGAGGAGATCCGGACGACCGCGTCGCGCGGCATCGGCGCCACGTCGCCGACCGCCCGGGTGCCGAGACCGGCGATGCGCGTCCGGCCGCCGCAGGACAGGCCCAGCACCGCCCCGGGCACCGCACCGGCCTCGACCTGCCCGGACACCACCGCGAGCAGGCGCTCCCAGTCGACCGACGTCATCGCACGAGCCGTACTTCCCTCACCGCAGGCCAACGGGTCACCGTCATCTCTAGCAGCCGGCCCGGCCCCGGGCCCGCAGGCGCGCCGGACTCAGCGGCGCGTGCCCGCGGGAACCCACCGCACCCAGAGCCCTGACCTTCCGTCGGCCGCAGCGGGACGCCGGCTGCTGACGGTCGCGGAACTCCGCCCGCCCACGCCCCGGCTCCGTTTCTCCGTCCGGAACCACCTCGGCGAAGACCGGACCCGGCGGCGGCGGAAAACCGTACCCGAAGGTGTTGGCGAACCGGGCGAGCCCGATCCGAACAGAGAGTCGGTTTTCGAATTCACTGACTCATCAGACACGGCCGAATGTCACTCGATCGATGAAGAAAGCCCGCTCCGGACTGGCTCATTGTAATAGTGGGCAGGCCCGCCCGTTCTCAACCCTGGAGACCCCGCCATGGCCACCGAGACCCTCACCACGCCCGAATCGGGATTCTCCACGGCAGCACTGCCCGACGGCGCATGGGCGGGGCAGTCCTCGACCGACTCCGGCGGCCGGGTGGAGGAACGCGAACTGGTATTCGCCGGATTCCGCTTCGTCTGCCGCCTGGTCCACCAGGACAATCCCTCGACGGCTCCGATCCTGGTGCTCGGCGGTTCCTCCCAGGACCGTTTCTCCTGGCTGCGCTACGAGAAGCGGCTGGTGCCGCTGGGGACGCTGATCACCGTCGACCTCCCCGGCTACGGAACCGCCGATTTCCTGCCGGCGATGTACGGCCCCGACTTCCTGGCGGCCGCGCTCCGGCACATGCTGACGGAGCTCGACATCCCGCGGGTCAATCTGGTGGCGGCGTGCTACGGCGGGGCGGTCGGGCTGCGGTTCGCCCAGCACTATCCGGCGATGGTCGAACGGCTGCTCCTGGTCGGGATGACCGCGCGGATCCCGGAGGACTATGCCGAGGCGATGCGGCGGTGGGCGGTCATGATCGAGCGGGGCGAGACCTCGACGATCGCCCGTGAGCTCACCGAGCGCTTCATGTCCCCGCCCGGCACCGGCGTGGTCCGCCGGCACGCGGCCGTGTCGCGCCTGGTGTACCAGCAGATCTCGGGCCAGAGCGGCGAGCAGCTCAGGATGTCGGCCGAGCACAACACCCGGCTGATGCGCCACGAGTGGTTCCGCCCCGAGCCGGTGCCCGCCGTGCCCAGCCTGGTGGCGACCGGCGAGTACGACACCCTCTGCACACCGGCCATGGGCCGCGAGGTGGCCGCGCTGCTCCCCGCCGCCCGCTTCCTGACGGTCACCGAGTCCGACCACCTGGCCCCGGTCGAACGGGCGGACGTGTTCGCGGACCTGCTGGCCCGGTTCTGCGGCGGCGAGTCGGTCGACGACCTGCCGTACACCAACCCGGTCGAGCGGTTCGTCCGCCTGCCCCACGCCCGCTGACGGCCGCCCGCCGACCACCGGACCGACACTCCGGGCAGCGCCGCCCGGGACGGAGGAGACACCATGTGCGGCATCGCCGGATGGATTTCGTTCGACCGTGACCTGCGTGGTCACCGACCCGAGCCCGCGGCCATGACCGCCGCCCTCGCCCCGCGCGGCCCGGACGCCTCCGGCCTGTGGACCGGCCGGCACGCGGCCCTCGGCCACCGCCGGCTGAGCGTCATCGACCCGGTCGGCGGCGGGCAGCCGATGACCTCCGAGCACGACGGCCGGACGCTGACGGTGCTCAGCTACAGCGGCGAGGTCTACAACCACCAGGAGCTGCGGGAGGAACTGCGGTCCGAGGGGTACCACTTCCGCACCCGCAGCGACACCGAGGTGGTCCTGCGGGCGTTCGAGGCCTGGGGCGGCTCCTTCACCGAGCGGCTGAACGGGATGTACGCGCTCGCGCTCTGGGACACCCGGTCCGAGGAACTGCTGCTGGTACGGGACCGTTTGGGGATCAAGCCGCTCTACTACCACCCCACCCCCGACGGGGTCCTGTTCGGGTCCGAACCGAAGGCGATCCTCGCCCACCCGGCCGTCGAGGCCGCCGTCGACCAGGACGGCCTGCGGGAGCTGCTGGGCCTCACCAAGACCCCCGGACACGCGGTCTACCGCGGCATGCGCGAGGTCCGCCCCGGACACACCGTCCGCTGCTCGCGCGCGGGCCTGCGGGAGGAGCGGTACTGGGAGCTGGAAGCCCACGAGCACACCGACGACCTGCCGGCCACGGTGGCGACCGTCCGCTCGCTGCTCCAGGACGCGGTGACCCGCCAGTTGGTCTCCGACGTCCCGCTGGGCTCGCTGCTCTCCGGCGGTCTCGACTCCAGCGTGATCACGGCGCTGGCCGCCGGGGACCTCCGGGCCCGGGGCGGCGGGCAACTCCGCACCTTCACCGTGGACTTCGCCCGGCACACCGAGAACTTCACGCCGGACCTCCAGCGGGCCAGCCCGGACGGACCGTACGCGCGCGCCCTGGCCGCGCACGTCGGGACGGACCACCACGAGGCCGTCCTGGACACCGCGGCCCTCGCCGACCCCCGGCAACGGGACGCCGTGGTCCGCGCCCGGGACGTCCCGATCGGGCTCGGGGACGGCGACACCTCACTGCACCTGCTCTTCCAGGAGGTCCGGCGCAGCTCGACGGTGGTGCTCTCCGGCGAGGCCGCCGACGAACTGTTCGGCGGCTACTGGTGGTTCCACCAGGCCCGGGTGGTCGGCGCCGACGACTTCCCCTGGCTGGCCGCCCTCGCCCTGGCCACCCCGCCCGGAGTGCCCCGGCGGGAGTCCTTCCTCAGCCGGGACCTGCTGGACGGCCTGGACCTGGACGGCTACCGGGCCGCCCGCTACCACGAGGCGCTGCGGGCCGTGCCCCGCCTGGCGGGCGAACCGGCCGCCGAGCGCCGCATGCGCGAGTTCTTCCACCTGCACCTCACCCGCTCGGTGCCGTTCCTGCTCGACCGCAAGGACCGCCTCAGCATGGCCCACGGCCTGGAGGTCCGGGTGCCGTTCTGCGACCACCGTCTGGTCGAGTACCTCTTCAACACCCCGTGGTCGATGAAGACCTTCGACGGCCGGGAGAAGAGCCTGCTCCGGGCGGCGGCCCGCGACCTGCTGCCCGAGTCGGTCGCCGAGCGGACCAAGAGCCCCTACCCCCTCACCCAGGACCCGGCCTACGCCGAGGCGCTGCGGACCGAGCTGGGCGAGGTGCTGGACCGTACGGACGGCGCCCTGCACGGCCTCGTCGACCGCGAGGCCGTCCGGCGGGCGCTCAAGGACGGCACCCCCGCCGAGGCGCTCCGGCCCGCCGCGGAGCTGCTGCTCTGCCTGGAGTCGTGGCTGCGCCTGTACCCCGTATGGCTGGACCTGTGAACCCTGCGGTACCGCCGCGGCGGTTCACCGCTGCACGGCCGGGCCACGGACGTAGGCGTGGCCGTACTCGGCGACGAGCGGGCCGAGTTCGGGTTCGCCGAACTCCGTGACCAGGGCGGAGAAGCCGGTGGCCTTGTCCGGCCCGAAGCGGGCCACCCGGGCGGCGTAGGCGGCGGCGTCGAGGAACCTCGGCGGGGTGCTCTTGGAGTGGAACTTGTCCGCGTACATCACCAGCCTCTCCTCGGCGGTCTCGGCGACGTAGTCCCCGGCCGGGATGGGCAGTTGCTGGGACTCGATGTCCTGCCGGGTCAGACCGACCCCGGTGTGGCAGGAGGCGAAGCGGCACAGCGACTCCGGCAGACCCTCGGCGCGGAGGATCTCGTGCCCCAGCACGCCGTGCCGGATGTAGTGGCCGGAGCCGACCTGGTAGACCCCGATGTCGTGCAGCAGGGCACCGATCTCCACCAGGCCGGGGTCGGCCCGGCACCCGGTCCGGGCCGCGAGCCCCATCGCGATCCGGGCCACGATCTCGCAGTGGGACAGCACCAGGGCGAGCGCCTCGGGCGTCGGTGCGTACTTCGCGTGCAGAGCGCGCAGACTCCGGGCGGTGGGAAGAGTCACCCGGACAGCCTAGCCCGCCGATGAGCACCGGCCCGGGTGAGCCTGTCCGTCATGGCACCCCGCCACTGGCGGCTTTCCCTCCCTGCACCGAATCCGCCGGACGCGCCGGTGGCACCGGCCACGACGGATAGACTTCGGCGACACGGCGAGGCGGAAGCGAGGTCGGGGGTGCCATGAGCAGGCCGTTGCTGTTCCTCGACGTCGACGGGCCGCTCAATCCCTATGCGGCACAGCCCGAGAGGCGACCCGAGGGATACACGACGATCCGGGTCCCGCGGGCGGGCGGCAGCGCGACAGAGTCCGGGATTTCGCCAGGCCGTCGGAGGCCACTGCAGGTATGGCTCAACCCCGGGCACGGACGGGCACTGACCGCTCTCGACTACGAACTCTGCTGGGCCACGAGCTGGATGAGTGACGCCAACCGGTGGATCGGGCCCGTCCTGGGTCTGCCCGAGTTGCCGTTCGTCGATTTCGGCGACGCCCTCTTCGACGAGCGTCCTGACGGGGTGCACTGGAAGTCCGGACCGCTGCTGGCCCACGCCGACGGCCGGCCTTTCGCCTGGGTGGACGACGAGCAGGGCGAGGCCGATCACGCCTACATGGCCGCCCGTCACCGGTCGCCCGCCCTTCTGTGGCACGTCAATCCGCGGATCGGTCTGCGCAGCGACGACTTCGCGGCTCTCGCGGCCTTTTCGGATTCCCTCGACCCGTCCGCAGTCCTCGGCCCCGGTGTCCTATCCGTGACCCACGGTGCAAAGTAGCTGCCGCTGACCTCCGACCTCCCGTTGCTTCGGGCCCCGCCTGTTCGTTAGGCCGAACGAGTAGTCGGTGGAGGGTAGGGGTTCATGCGCCGGGAGTGGTCGCCCGAGGACGTGGTGGCGTGTTGGACGCCGGTGGGGAGTGACTGGGACCTGGTCGCGAACAAGTCGGGCCCGACCCGGCTCGGCTTCGTGCTGATGCTGATGCTGATGCTGATGCTGATGCTGATGCTGAAGTATTTCGAGCTGGAGGGCCGGTTCCCCCAGTTCCTGGAGGAGTTCCCCCCGGCCGCGGTCGACTACGTCGCCGACGTGGTCAAGGTGCCGGGAGGGGACCTGGCGAAGTACGACCTGTCGTCCCGGTCCGCGAAGGGGCACCGTACGCAGATCCGTGAAGCCCTCGGTTTCCGCCCGTCGACCCGCGCCGACGAGGAACGGCTGACCGGCTGGCTCGCCGATGAGGTCTGCCCCGTCGAGCTGGTCGAGGACCGGCTGCGCGAGGCCCTGCTCGTGCAGTGTCGCAGCGACCGCATCGAGCCCCCGGGCCGTATCGAGCGGATCGTGGCCGCCGCGCGGGCGCGGGCGGACCGGGTCTTCTGCGCGAGGACCGTCGCACGCCTGGGTGACGTGTGCGCCCGGCGCCTGCTGGAGCTGGTGGCGGAGGGCAATGAGGACGGCACCGCGCTGCTGGCCGCGCTGAAGCGGGACCCCGGCGCGGTGGGGCTTGACTCGCTCCTGACGGAGATCACCAAGCTGACCGCCGTCCGGCATCTGGGTCTGCCGGAGGGACTGTTCGCGGACTGCTCGGAGAAGCTGGTGGCCGCCTGGCGGGCACGGGCGATCAAGATGTACCCCTCGGACTTCCGGGATGCGGGGGAGGACGTACGGACGACGCTGCTGGCCGCGCTGTGCGCGTCCCGCCAGGGTGAGATCACCGATGCCCTGGTGGAACTGCTGGTCGCCTTGGTCCACAAGATCAACGCCCGTGCCGAGCGGCGGGTGGAGAAGCAGCTGACCGCCGAGTTGAAGAAGGTCCGCGGCAAGGAGGGCATCCTCTTCAAGCTGGCGACGGCCGCAGTCGACAAGCCCGACGAGGTCGTACGCCGGGCACTGTTCCCGGTGGTCGGGGAGAGGACACTGCGCGAGCTGGTGGCCGAGGCGAAGGCGAACGAGAAGGTCTTCAAGGTCAAGGTCCGCACCACCCTGCGCTCCTCGTACAGCTCGTACTACCGGCAGATGCTGCCGCCGCTGCTGAACACGCTGGGCTTCCAGTGCAACAACACCGCCTACCGGCCGGTGATGGACGCGCTCGCGCTGCTGGCCAGGTACGCCGACGTCGATGGCAAGACCCGCTTCTACGACGCCGGCGACGTGGTGCCGCTGGACGGCGTCGTGCGCAAGGACTGGCGCGAGGCGGTCGTCGACGACAAGAGCCGCGTCGAGCGCATCCCGTACGAGCTGTGCGTCCTGGTGGCACTGCGGGACGCGATCCGCCGCCGGGAGATCTACATCAAGGGCGCCAGGCGGTGGGGCGACCCGGAGGACGACCTGCCCGGCGACTTCGAGTCGGCCCGCACCGTGCACTACGCCGCGATCCGGCAGCCCGAGGACCCCAAGGAGTTCATCGCCGGGCTGAAGCGGCGGATGACGGACGGCCTGGACCGGCTGTCGGCCGCGCTCGCGGACGGCTCGGCGGGCGGGGTGAAGGTCACCACCCGCAAGGGCGAGCCGTGGATCACGGTGCCCAAGCTGGAGCCGCTGGACGAGCCCACCGGACTTGCGGCCCTCAAGGACGAGGTCGTACGACGATGGGGCGTGCTCGACCTCCTGGACGTGCTGAAGAACGCTGACTTCCTCACCGGCTTCACCGACGAGTTCACCTCGGTCGCCGCCTACGAGCGCATCGACCGCGCGACCCTCCAGCGGCGCCTGCTGCTCGCGCTGTTCGCCCTGGGCACCAATATGGGCATCCGGGCGATCGTGGCGACCGGCGAGCACGGCGAGGCCGAAGCCGCCCTGCGCCACGTGCGCCGGCACTTCATCACCGTCGACAACCTCCGCGCCGCCGTCACCCGGCTGGTGAACGGCACCTTCGCGGCCCGCGACGCCGACTGGTGGGGCCAGGGCACCGCGTGCGCGTCGGACTCGAAGAAGTTCGGGTCGAACGGCAGATCGACGCGCTCACCGCCGCCGGGTGCCGGAAGATCTTCGCGGACAAGAAGTCCGGCAAGAACGCGCTGCGCCCCGAGCTGAAGGCGTGCCACGCCTTCCTCGACCCTGGCGACACCCTCGTGGTCCCCTCGCTTGACCGCTATGGCCGCAGCCTCCAGGACCTCATCAACATGGTCGCCGAGCTGCGCGAGCGCGGGATCGGCTTCACCTCGCTGCACGAGAACCTGGACACCACCACCCCCGGCGGCCGGCTCGTCTTCCACGTCTTCGCCGCCCTCGCGGAGTTCATCCGCGAACTCATCGTCATCGGCACCAACGAGGGCCTGGCCGCAGCCCGCGCCCGGGGCCGCGTCGGCGGACGCCCCACAGTCGCCACCGAGGAAGTCATCCGGGCCGCACGCGACCTGCTGCCCGACCCCGGCCGCTCCATCACCTCGATCGCCAAGCTGCTCGGCGTCTCCCCGGGCACCCTGTACAACCACATCCCCGACCTACGCGAACTGCGCGCGGGCGCCGGCCCCCGCCAGCTCGAAGCCCCCGCGAAGTAGCCCAGCACGAGCAAGATCAATCTCAGCGGCACTTTCTGTACGGCAACTACTCACACCCGGATCAGCGGGGCAGGATGCGCAGTACTGCCTCGTGTTCGCCGCTGAGCCGCAGGCCTTGCTGTACTGCGACGCTCAGATCGAGGTCGCCGAGCAGGGTCGCGGCCAGCAGGTGCGGCGGTCCGGTCAGGGACGCGGTGGGGTGGTCGACCCGGCCGGCGTGGGTGTGCACCGAGCCGTCCTTGACTTCGATGACCAGGTCTTCGTTGCCGTCGGCGTGCAGTTGCAGGGCGATTGCCGGCTGGTCGGGGCGGTGGTCGGTCAGTGCCCGGGCGGGCATGTCCAGCCAGTGGGTGCGGAAGGTGTCGCTGCCGCCCGGCTCACGCAACAGCGGCACGCCCCACCGGCTCAGCTCCTGCAGCACCGGCTCCAGCGCGCGGCCACGCTCGGTGAGGGAGAACAGGGTGGTGGCCACCGGCGGCGGGGCGGCCTCGCGGTGGATCAGGCCGGCTTCCTCGAGTTCGCGGAGCCGGTCGACCAGCAGGTTGCTGGCGATCCCGGGCAGCCCATTGCGCAGGTCGGTGTGCCGGCACGGACCCAGGGCGAGCAGTTCACGGACGATCAGCAGGGTCCATCGGTCGCCGATGGTGTCCAGTGCTTTCGCGATGCCGCAGTACTGCCCGTAGGTGCGCATGCCACCACCCTACATCGTGGTGTTGAGATTCAAAACTCCCTTGTTGACTTTCTCAACAAGGTCGGTCTAGCGTCACTGCCCATGACCCCCACCCTTTCCGTGCGTCGGCTGGCCTGGGCCGGCGTCGAGATCCGTCTCGGCGACACCCGCCTGCTGATCGACCCGCTCGAGAACGTCGCTCCGCTGGCACCGGTGATGGGACCGCCGCACCGGCCGGTCGACCCGGTCGACACCCCGCCCGGCACCCACGCCCTCATCACCCACCTGCACCCCGACCACTACGACCACGACCTGATCGCCCGGATCGCGGCCACCGGCACGATCGGCTGCCACACCCCGAGCGCGGCGGCGCTGCACGAGGCGGGCATCACCCCCGTTGCCCAGGACCTGGGCCAGCCACGCCGCATCGGAAAGCTGACCGTCACCCCGGTGACCTCGCTGGACTGGCGCGGCAACGACTGCGACCAGGTCGCCTGGGTCGTCGAAGGCGCCGGCCGGCGGGTCATCCACTGCGGCGACACCCAGTGGCACGGCAGCTGGTGGCAGATCGCCCGCGACCACGGCCCCTTCGACGTCGCGTTCGTCCCGGTCAACGGCGTCATCGCCCACTTCGAGGGCTACGCGGCCAACGTCCCGGCGACCATGACCCCCGAGCAGGGCGTCGAGGCCGCCGTCGCACTCGGCGCCGCCACCGTCTGCGCCATGCACTACGGCCTGTTCCACAACCCGCCGTTCTACACCGAACAACCCGACATCGAGCAGCGCTTCCAGCACGCCGCCGCCGAGCGCGGCATCACCGCGGCCATCATCGCCGACGGCCAGCCCGTCCTGTGACCATCAGAAACAAGGAGCAACACATGAAGATCGTCCTGTTCGGTGCCAGCGGAAACATCGGCCGGCCCACCACGGAGGAACTCCTGCGTCGCGGCCACACCGTCACCGCGGTCACCCGAGCCGGCCACGTCGACGGACTCGAGCACAAGGCCCTGACCGTGACCACCGGTGACGTCACAGACGCCGCCGCGGTCGCCGGCCTCGCCGCCTCCCACGACGCCGTACTGTCGGCCGTCGGCCCCCGGATCGGCCAGGAGAACGACCGCGCCACGATCGTCGGTGCCGCCCGTGCGCTGATCGACGGACTCCGCCGAGCCGGCGTCACCCGCCTGGTCACCATCGGCGGCGCCGGTAGCCTGCGCACGCCGACCGGCGCCCGGGTCATGGACGACCCGGACTTCCCCGCGCTGTGGAAGGCCAACGCCGAGGCCCAGTCCGAAGCGCTCGACCTCTACCGCGGCGTGCACGACCTCGACTGGACGTACGTGTCGCCCGCCGCGGTCATCGCAGCGGGCGAGCGGACCGGGGCCTACCGCAGCGCCGGGGACACCCTGCTCACCGACGACGACGGCAACAGCCGCATCTCGTACGCCGACTACGCAATCGCCTTGGCCGACACGATCGAGAGCGGCACCGCGATCCGCCGCCGCATCACCGTGGCGTACTGAGCCATGAGCAACGACGCCGCCGGCCGGCACACCCGAGTCATCGTCCTGCTCGCAGCGCTCGTGGCCCTGGGACCACTGTCCATCGACGGCTACCTGCCCGGACTGCCGGACCTCGCCGGCGACCTGCGCGCCAGCGCCGCGGCCACCCAGCTCACCATCACCGCCTGTCTGGCCGGGCTGGCCATCGGGCAGCTGATCGCCGGGCCGCTGAGCGACACCTACGGCCGGCGGCGTCCGTTGCTGGCGGGCCTCGCCCTCTACACGATCGCCAGCGCGCTCTGCGCGGTGGCACCCGACGTCCGGACCTTCGTCGGCCTACGCCTGGTCCAGGGCATCGGCGGGGCGTTCGGCATCGTCATCGCCAACGCCATGGTCCGCGACCGCACCTCCGGAACCCGCACCGCACGTCTCTTCTCCGCACTGACCTTGATCACCGGCCTGGCGCCGGTGTTCGCGCCGGTCCTCGGCGGCCAGCTACTGCGCGTCACGGCCTGGCCTGGAATCTTCGTGGCCCTGGCCGTACTCGGCGCCGTGATGCTGGCGGCCTCCGCCGCAGGACTGCCGGAGACCCGGCCCTCCGCGTCACGCCAGCCGCTGCTGGCTGTCGTCGGGCAGCTGCTCAGCGACCGGGTCTTCACCGGGTACGTCCTGGCCAACGGCCTGGTCTTCGCGGCGATGTTCGCCTACATCTCCGGCTCGCCGTTCGTCCTGCAGGAAATCCACGGCCTGTCACCGCAGCAGTACAGCGCCGTGTTCGCCGTCAACGCCGCCGGACTCATTGCGGCCGCCCAGATCAGCGGCCGGCTGGTGGCCCGGGCCGGCGCCCGCGTGCTGCTGCTCGCCGGTCTGCTGGGCGCGACAGCCGGTGGCACCACGGTCCTGGGCGCGGTGCTGACACGGGCACCCCTGCCCGTGCTCCTGATCGGCCTGTTCGTCCTGGTCTCCAGCGTGGGCCTGGTCATGCCGAACGCCACGGCCCAGGCCCTGGCCGACCACGGCGGACACGCCGGGTCGGCCGCCGCTCTGCTCGGCTTCAGCCAGTTCATGTTCGGCGGGGCACTTGCTCCGCTGGCCAGCGCGGGTGGCGCCACCGACGCCTTGCCGATGGGAATCATCGTCGCCGTGCTGCCGGCGCTCGCTCTGCTCACACTCGGCGTCCTCACCCGGTCGATGCCCGGTGAGCGCACTCGCAGGCCGGCTCGCCAAGGACCTGCCGGACACCGGCGACCGCGCCGGCACCCACGCGGATCTTCTCCATGACCGGCTCGAACTGGGTGCAGTCCGCCCGCTGTCCGGGTGTGACCAGCAGCGGCAGCGGGCGGCAACGGCCATCCGCGCTCAGGTGGACCTTGGTGGTGAAGCCGCCGCGCGAGCGGCCCAGGCCCTCACCTGGAGCACCACCTCCTCCAGATGGCCTGCCAGGCCTGTCCACGCCGGATCGATCTGATGTTCCGTCACGGTCGCCCCCTTTGAGGCGACCTGCGGCGGGGCAGCCTTGCGGGCGCCGGCGGCGTGCTGATGGGCGCGCATCACCGTGGAGTCAACCGAGACATCCCAGTCGATGGATCCCTCGGCGTCTGCGACGGCCTGGACCTGCTGCAAGGGTCGCTCCCAGGTGCCGTCTGCCGACCATTGCAGGTGCCTCTTGTGCACGGTCTTCCACGGACCGAACCTCTCGGGCAGGTCACGCCACTGCACTCCGGTTCGCACCCGGTGTAGAACCCCGTTGATCACCTGCCGGTGATCCCGCCACCTGCCACAACGTCCATTGCTCACCGGTAGAAGCGGCTCCAGGCGAGCCCACTCAGCGTCCGTCAGATCACCGCAACCAGTCATACAAAGCTAACGAGCAGATGATCGGAGAGACACTGCCTAGGCGGGCGACGTCGTCGGCCACCCCGGAGCCATGATCAGTCTCAGCTACTTTGCACCGTGGGTCAGGGATAGGACACCGGGGCCTCCTCGGGGGACCTGACCGGGCGCGGCGGCCGACGGGGCTGTGACCGGTGCCGGGTACCGTCCCGGACTTCCCGGGGGCTGACGGAGGGGCAGCAGCTCCCGGGAGTCGGTGTTCTTCCGCCGGAGGGAACAGTTGCTCCGGGCCCGGAGCGGTGCCGGATCCGGTCTACTGGATCTCGATGTCCTCGGGCGGGTCCAGGACGATGATGTCGGTGACGATGTGCAGCGGGGCGCCCCAGTCGACGTCGACCACGAAGGTCACGCCCCCGACGTCGCCCGGCGTGTCGCCGTGCGGCGAGATGTTGCAGACGCGGATGTCGGCGGCGCCGACGAACCGGGGGTAGTCGGTGTGCGGCGCGTGCGGGTCGTCGTTGCGGGCGTACTCGCCGGCGGTCACGATCACCGTCGAGTGGGAGTCGATGACTCCCGGCCAGTTGAAGTTGAGGACGTTGCGTCCGTTCCTGGGCCCCCAGTACTGGCGAGCGATACGCGGCATGGTCGGCTCCCATCCCTCGACGCCCACGATTCGGTTCGTGGGCGGTGTATCGACAGTAGGGGCAAGGGGCGGCCCGCCGAAAGAGGGAGATATGTAGTGTGTTCATCCGACTTTGCCAGCCGCGTCGTTCTCCCGACGCCGTTGCCGGACGCGCCCCGGCCGCCTGCCCGGACCGCGTCCCGCAGGGTCAGGCCGCGCAGCCCGGCACGGCCGACCGACCGACCGTCAGGGACGGGTCGCGATGACCACCTCGGTGCGGACCCGTTCGTCGAAGGAGGCAGCGCCGGACCGGCCGTCCGGCTGGAAGCCGGTCAGCGCCGCGCGGAGGTCGCGCTCGAAGGCGGGCCGGTCGGGGCCGAGCGCCGCCGGGCTGCTGAAGCTGAACGAGAGCTGGAGCCCGATCACCTGGTCCACCGTCCGGCTGACCGTGCCGTCCCAGTGGGCCTCCTCCAACCGGGAGAACGGCGAGCGGGCCAGGACGTCCTGGTGCCGTACCTCGGGATAGGCCGCGAGCCCGGCCCCGGGCCGCCGGTCCGGGCCGAGGTGGCGCTCCCGGACCTCGTCGACCACCCGCTGCCAGGGCGGGGGTTCGAGGTCGTCGTGCCGGGCGCCGCAGGAGGCCAGGACCACCGCTCCCCCGGCTGTGACCAGGGTGTCCAGGTCGCGCAGCGGCCGCTCACGCTCCATCCAGTGGAACGAGGCGCCCATCGCGGCCAGCAGCACCGGCCCGACGTCCAGCGCGAGCAGCGCGCCGGAGTCGCCGAGCCGCCAGTCGATCCCGGTGAGGCCCGCCCGGGCGGCGAGCCGGCGGCCCTCGGCGAGCATCGCGGGCTCGGGGTCGACCGCGACCACCTCACGGACCATCCGTGCGAGCGGCAGCGTGAGCGCGCCGCTCCCGGCTCCCAGGTCCAGCACGCGCTGAGTCCCGTCCAGGCCGAAGCGCTCGCGCAGCAGGCCGGACAGCCGGTGGTCGTACCCGGGCCGGAACCGCGCGTAGTACGGCACCGTCGACCCGAACAGTCCGCCCGGCAACGGCCTCATCTTCCCACTCTCCCCCATCGGAGCCGGCTCGCGCAGCGGCAGGCGCCACCGGCCGCCGGCCGGTCAGCGCGAGCGGTCAGCGGTCAGCGGTCAGATCGGATCCACTCCGCCCAGCCGCCGCGCAACACGAGGTCGGCCAGCTGCCGGTAGCCGTCGGCGCCGGGATGGGCACCGTCGCCGGCCATCACCTCGGCCACCCACAGCGGATCGTCGGCCAGCGCACGGGTCACCGGGACGAACGGGACTCCGTGCCGCTCGCACAGCGCCGCCATCTCCTCGGCCAGCTCCAGCAGCCGGCCGAGGTGGTCGGCACCCGCCCCGGTCACCGGGGGCGGCCCCACCACGAGAACGCGCATCTCCCGGTGTCCGGCCGCCGTCAGGAGGGTGTCGAGCCGCTCCAGGCAGCGTGCGGCGCCGACACGTACGGCGCCGTTCTCCTCGACGGCGTCGTTGCTGCCGAAGGAGAGCACCAGGCGGCTGTCCGTGCCGGGGGCCGTCCGGGCGTCCACCTCCGCCCAGCAGCGGCGCAGTACGTCCTCGGAGGTGTTCCGGCGGATCCCCAGGTTGAAGGCGGTGATCTCGCCGGGGGTGGCCTGGAGGACGCGGCCCACCCAGCCCCGGTACTCCGGGTCGCCGATGCCCTGGGTGAAGGAGTCGCCGAGGAAGTGGAGCCGCAGATCCGCCGTCATCGGCCCGCCCCGGCGCCCCGGGCGGAGCGGCTTCCCTGGACTTCGGCCCGGAGTTGGCCGCGCGTACGCATCAGGATCCGGCCGAGCATGTTCCTGCCGGTTCCCGTCCTCCCGCGGCCCCAGTAGTGGTCGGTGGTGGTGTCCTCGACGATCTCTTCGTCGGCGGTCGACAGCAGGATCTCCCGGATGTCCGCGTGCGCACGGAACTTGGCCGCCAGGGCACGACGCATCACGTCGTCCTTGACACGGTCCCAGTCCCGCCGCAGCGGCTCGGACCGGTCACGGCCCAACTCGGCGGCGCGCAACGGCGTGCGGGCCCGACGGATGAGGTCGGCGTGGCGGGTGCCGATGAACTTCTGGGCCTGGAAGTAGTGCTCGGAGGTCGGCCACGAGTGGCCGTCGAGGTCCAGGTCGTGCGCGGAGAAGTTGGAGAAGCAGCCGTAGGGGATTTCGTCGGCACCGTAGAAGAAGATCGTCATCCGAGCCCTCGTGGCAGTTGCGGGAATCCGCACGCTCTCAGGCGTCGGGCCGCGTCCGCAACCGGTTTGCCCGCCCCTCGGTCCTCGTCGTACTGCCGTCACCTCGGACGGCGGCCCGGGGAACCGTCTCGGTCACCGCACCGACGGGGTGTCGCCTGCCCGGTCGCTCACGGGGTAGTCGACATAGCCGTCGGCCCCGCCGGTGTAGTAGGTAGCGGGGTCGCCGGTCGCCGGAGTGCGGTTCAGGGCGAAGCGGGTGACCAGGTCGGGGTTGGCGATGAAGTGTGTGCCGAACGAGACGGCGTCGGCGATGCCCGCCTCGATGACGGCGTTCCCGGACGCGCGGTCGAAGCCGTGGTTGACGATCAGGGGGCCGTCGAACCGCTGTCGCCAGCGCGCGAAGGCGTCGAGGTCGGGGGTGGCGCCGGGAGCGGCCGGGCCCGGTCCGCGCAGGTGCAGGTAGGCCACCGGGTGGGCGTTGAGTTCCGTGACAAGGCCGTCGTAGTCGGCCAGGGTCTGCTCGTCGGCGGTGAAGTGGTCACCGGACGTCCAGTACGGCGACAGCCGGACGCCCAGGCACCGCCCGTCCCAGGGGGCCGCGGCCGCGTCGATGATGTCGAGCAGCAGCCGCGTCCGGTCCGAGCCGTAGGAGTCGGAGCGGCGGTTCAGCCGTGGATTGAGGAACTGCGGTATCAGGAACGAGCCGAGGGCGTGGATCTCGACCCCGTCGAACCCGGCGCGCCGGGCGTTCTCCGAGGCGGCCCGGTAGTCCGCGATCGTGGTGGCGATGTCCGAGCGGGTCATCTCCCTGGGCGTGACGGTCTCCTTGAACCCGCCTGCGGTGAAGGAGAGTTCCTGCGGATTGATCGCCGACGGACCGGCAGGCCGTTCCCCGCCGAGGTGGTCCGGATGGGAGGCGGCACCGGTGTGCCACAGCTGCAGCACGATCCGGCCGCCGAGGGCGTGCACCACCTCGGTGACCCGCCGCCACCCGGCGACCTGCTCCTCGCTGTAGACACCGGGGACATGGACGAAGCCGATCGCCCGCTCGCTGACCCACGCCCCCTCGGTGATGATCAGCCCGGCGCCGGCCCGCTGACCGTAGTAGAGGGCGTGAAGTTCCGTCGGCACCAGACCGGCGTTGACCGCGCGGGCCCGTGTGGTCGGGGCCATCACCACCCGGTTGGGCAGCCGCAGGCCGCCGATGCGCGCGCCGCAGCAGCGGTTGGCCGGGAGCGGTGGGCCGGGTCGTGGCCGCAGTCGCAGTCGGGGTCGGGGTCGTCATGGGAGTCTCCTGGTCACTTCCGCCTGGTTGTATCCGTCATAGGAGCGACGGTGCGGGACCAGGAAAGGTGACCCAGTGAACACGCAGGACCAGTTGGCGGAACGATTCGAGACGGAGCGCGGCCACCTGCGGGCACTCGCGTACCGCATGCTCGGCTCGCTGAGCGAGGCGGAGGACGCCGTGCAGGAGGTATGGCTTCGGCTCAGCCGCGTCGACGTCGGCGATGTCGAGAACCTGCCCGCCTGGCTGCGGACGGTCGCCTCCCGGTTGTGCCTCGACATGTTGCGTTCTCGCGGTTCGCGGCGGGAGGACCTGATCGGGCAGCGGATCCCCGATCAGGCTTGGGAGACCGGCGGCGGACACGACCCCGAACACGAGGCGCTCATGGTCGACTCGGTGGGTCGCGCCCTGCTGGTCGTGCTGGACACCCTCGCACCCGCCGAGCGGGTCGCCTTCGTGCTGCACGACATGTTCGCCGTGCCGTTCGACCGGATCGCGCCCATCGTGGAACGCTCGCCGGTCACCACCAAGAAGATCGCCAGCCGCGCCCGCCACAAGGTCCGGGGTGCCCCTGCGGCACCCGCCGCGGACCTCGCCCGGCAGCGGCACGTCGTCGACGCCTTCCTCGCCGCCGCACGCGGCGGCGACCTCGATGCGCTGCTCGCCGTACTGGCCCCCGACGTCGTGCGCCGGGCCGACCCCGCCGCCCTGCCGCCGGGCGCGGCGACCGTGGCACGCGGCGCGCGGACCGTGGCGGCGGGGACCGCGGTCTTCGGGCGACGGTCGCACTTCGCCGAGACGGCGCTGGTGAACGGAGTCGTGGGCGTGGTCGTGGCCCCGCGCGGACGGCTCCTGCTCGCCCTCACCTTCGCGATCGAGGGCGAGCAGATCACCGCGTACGAGGTGATCGCGGACCCGGTCCGCCTCCGGCGGCTCGACCTGTCGGTCCTGGACAACGTCCGGATCGTCCGGGCCTGAGGAGTCCCGCCCTGGACCGGCGGGCCCGCTGCGCGCGGTTCGGGCACTGGTCGGGCAGCTTCGACCGCGGGCCGGCCGGGTCCGGTCCGACGGCCGGCCCGGGCCTGTCCGGAGCTCGCCGTCAGTTCTTCGGCGTACCCACCCGCAGGCGGTTGCCGTCCGGGTCGCGGAGTTCGACCTCGCGCGCCCAGGGGGCGTCCTCGACCGGCTCCCCGAACTCCGCCGCGACGGCGTCGACATCACGCACCCGCAGGTACACCAGGGTGTCCGGGCGGGCGTCGCCGGTGTGCTCGGACAGGAAGAGCCTGACCGGCCCGCGCGCGATCCCCACGAAGGCCGGGAGTTCCGGCGCGAAGCGGTGTTCCCACTCCTGGTCGAAGCCCAGGCGCCGGTACCAGGCGACCGCCGCCGCCGCGTCCTCGACCCGCAGGATGGGGATGATCTCCTCGTTCATGGTGACCAGGATGGCACAGCGGGCCGCGAACGGAAGCTAAATGACGGTGCGTCAGCCCGCTTGAGTGTCAGGTGGATTGGGCGTCGATCAGGGCGAGGGCGTCCTCGACCGACCCGGCCGGGTCGTCCAGCGGGTAGAGGACGCCCCGGACGGTCCGGTCGGCGGCCACCAGAAGGGTGAGGCGCTTGAGCCGGTCGACGCCGGCGGCGCGGAAGGTCGGCAGCCGGAGCGCCGCGCTGAGCCGGAGGTCGGCGTCCGAGAGCAGCGGGAACCTGATCCGGGCGTGTGCGGCGAACGCCGCGAGCTGGTCGGGACGTTGGGTGCTCACCCCGTACACGCGGGCGCCGCGCCGGGTGAACCTGAGCCGCTCGCCCGGCCCGCGGGCCGAACCCGGGTGGCCGGGGCTCGCCCGCGTTCAGCCCTCGGGCCGGTCACCGAACTGCTGGCTGCTCAGCAGCTTCATCTCGTACGCCTCCAGCCGGATCTCGGCATGTGCGCCGACCCCGACGAAGGAGGCCGTCATCTCCGCCAGGTGGACCGCCAACAGCCGCAGGCCCTCGGCCCCGAACCTCTGCTCGTACGCGTCGAGGAGCTCACTGAACGGAACGGTGGCCGCCTCGGCGGAGCCGGCCGCGACGCGGGCCTTGAGCAGAGAGATGGCGAACATCGCGGCGTCATTGCTCGCCTGACGCGGGCCGTGAGGAGTGGTCATCAGGCCATCATCGGTGCTCCCCCGGCGTCTTGCGTTGGTTTTTCACCGAACCATCGGCCCGGACCAGGGCACGAACCCGTCCGGGCGGCGCGGTCCGACCCCGCGCGGGCCTCCGCAGCCGCCCCCACGCCGCCGGGCCCGTCGGCCTCGCCACACTGATACGAGGACGAAACGTTCGTTACAGGAATCCGCGGTGACCGATGAAGGGATGCAACGCTCCCGAGGCGGGAGCCTGACGTCCCGTCCCTACGGTGACTCACATGCCACAGACACACAGCCGGACCGGCGGTCACCTCAGCCGGATCCGCAGCCGAGCGCGCAGACAAGCCGTCCTGATGACAGCCGTACTGGCCGCGGGCATGGCGCTCGCCACGCCCGCCGCGGCCGCCGTCCCCGCGGGGACCCCGACGGACGCCGCCGCTGCCAACCGGGTGGCCGTCCATCAGGAGGCGGTCACGGCCGCGCAGCAGCAGGCCGTGCTGGACTACTGGACGCCCGAACGGACAGCCGCCCTGACCACGCCGGCGTCGGCCAATCCGCCCAGGAGCGCGCCCGACGGCGCTCCGTGGACCGGTGCCGACGGCCTGAGCAGAACGGTGGGCAGGCTCTTCTTCACCAACCACGGCGAGGACGAGAGCTGCACCGCGACCGTCGTGGACAGCGCCAACCGCAGCACCGTCGTCACGGCGGGGCACTGCGTCAACAGCCCGGACCTCCTCGGTGACCACGACGAGTGGCTGTCGAACGAGATGTTCGTCCCCGGTTACCACGACGGTCTCGCACCGTACGGGCGGTTCGTCGCCCGCGCCGGGGTCGCCGACGCCACCTGGCTCCTCAACGACGAGCAGAGCGCCCTGAAGTACGACGCGTACGACCAGGCGTTCCTGGTCCTGAACACCGACGCGGCCGGCCGACGCGTGCAGGACGCCGTCGGCGGCGCGCAGCGCATCGGCTTCGACCGGCCGGGCGGTGCGGCGGTCCACGAGTTCGGCTATCCGCGCGAGGCCTCGGGCGATCCCGCCCGCGCGGGCCTGCCCGAGTACACGGGGGCCAGGCTCGCCTACTGCGCGGGACGGGCCCGCGAGTACCCCGGCACCAAGGACCACCCGGAGCCCCGGGGCGTGTGGGGCGCTCCCTGCGTGATGGGCGGCGGCTCCAGCGGCGGCCCCCGGATCGCGGGCCTCGACCCGTCCTCCGGGATCGGCACGGTGGTGGGTGACGACACCCAGGGTGCCTTCTTCGACTCCGCGGGCCGGGTCTGCGACCACGGCAGTGCCGGCTGCACCCGGCACCTGGCCGGCCCGCAGTTCACCTCCGCGATCACGAAACCGCTGTACCGGGCCGCCGAACACTCCTGAGGCGGCCGGCCGATCCGTGCGCGGCTCTGTCCGGGCCGGCCCTCACCTCGCGATCACAACCACTCCTCCCAACGAACCGCCCCCGACCGAAGATTGGCAACGATGTCCGCCCAACACCTCGCTCTTCCCCGCAAGCTCGCCGCTGCGGGAGCCCTCCTGCTGAGTGCGGCCACGGCGGTGGCGCTGCTGCCGACCGCGGCCCTCGCCGCGGAACGGGATTCCCTCAGCACCCATGCCGGCGCCACCACCGAGCAGGAGCGCAGTCGGATCGACACCTACTGGACGCCCGACCGGATGAGGCTGGCGGGCGCCCTGGTCCCCGAGATCACCCCCGTGCCCGCGGACGACAACACGCCGGACGATCCGAATCCGCTTCCCCCGGACACGCTCGACCCCGGCGCCACCTGGACCCACGGCGGAGCGGTGAACAGGAGCGTCGGCCGTCTCTTCTTCACCTTCTCGGACGGCTACGACGGCAGTTGCACCGCGACGGTGGTCGACAGCGCGAACCGCAGCACCGTCATCACGGCGGCGCACTGTCTGCGGGCCGTCGGGGCTCCCGCCACCGACGCCACCTGGAACCACAACCTCTACTTCGTGCCCGGCTACCGCAACGGAACGAAGCCGCTCGGCGGATTCAGCATCAGGAACGCGGCCACCTCCTCCCGCTGGGACGCCGACCCGGCCGGGACGACCTCGGACGATGTCGCTCTCGCCGGGTACGACACGGGGATCCTCGTGGTGAACCCGTCAGCCGCAGGGCGGCGGATCGCGGACGTCACGGGAAGCCAGCGGATCGCGTTCACCAAGCCCGCCAAGGACGAGTTCGTCCACACCTTCGGGTACCCGAAGGACCGGCTCAACGACCCCAGCGCCAAGTACGCCGGATCGCGCATGATCCATTGCGCCGGACCGTCCGTGCCCTCCCCCAAGGCCCCCCTGCTGTGGGGCGAGCCCTGCGACATGTCGCACGGGGCGAGCGGCGGCCCCCACCTCGCGCGGTTCGACACCCGGACGGGCATCGGCACCGTCGTGGGCGTCACCACCACCACCGACGAACTCGCGGGCGGCCCGGCCGGCACGCTCTACGCCACGCGCCTCGGCGACAGCGCCCGCCACCTCTACGACTGGGCGCAGACCCGCAAGGCCTGACCTCGCGTCCGGCGGACCGTGCCCTCGGGGAGAGGGCACGGTCCGCCGGTGTTCCGGGGAGTTCCGCCACCGGGTTCGCCGGGACGGCCGTTCACGCGGGGCCGCCGTTGGGCCGAACGCCTGAAACCGGTTCCGCCACCCGGCCGACCGGACACCGGGCACCCGGCCCGATCAATAGATTGGGTACGAACCCACTGGGCGACTACCCGAGGAGTAGGAATGACCGTGCAGCCGTTGGATCCGGCCGTCCGTCAGGTGACCATGACCCTGGCCGCGATCGCGGCCACCGGCGCGACCCCCCGTCCGTCGGGGGAGAGCCGGCCGGAGCACCATGCGCGCATCAGGAAGGGCATCGCCGCCCAGCTGGCGGACACCTCCCTCGCGACGGGGGGCGTCTGGCAGCTGGTCTGGCTCGGACTCTCTCCGGACAACGCGAACCTGGCGTACCTCGCCTACAAGCCGGGCACCACACCGGAGTTCGCCGTCGTCATCCGCGGTACGGTCGCCGCCAACGCGGCCGACCTGCTGGAAGACCTCGACGTCGGCACCGTCGTCCCGTTCACCGCCGGCGGATCGCCGCAGACCGTTTCGGTGTCGTCGGGCGCGATGGCCGCGTTCACCCAGATCGCCGGCATGCGCTCGGACGGCGTCGGCCTGGTGCAGGCGCTCGACGAGGTGATCCGTGCGGTACTGCCCGCGAAGCCGGTGGTCTACGTCGTCGGCCACAGCCTGGGCGGCTGCATCGCCACCATGGTCGCGCCCTACCTCCAGGCGTTCGACTGGAGCCCCGCCGCGCCGCAGTTCGCGCTGTCGACCTTCGCCGCGCCCACCGCCGGCGACCAGGCCTTCGCCGACTTCGTCGACTCCCTGCCGTGGGCCGCGAACGAGCACTGCTACAACTCCTACGACCTGATCCCGCAGGCCTGGGCGGGCCTCGCCGCCACCAAGGACTGGTACCCCGCCCCGGGGCCGGCGGCCAACTTCGACGTGAAGACGCTCATCAGCACGATCGACTCCCTCACCGGGATCAACGTCTACGCCCAGCCGGGCTACCCGTACGCCATGAACACCGACTACGGGCAACCCGGCACGTACTACCCCTACGCGACCCTGAGCTCGGTCGAGGACTTCCTGGCCCAGGTGGCCTTCCAGCACGCCAACTCGACGTACCTGGGCCAGGTCGGGGCACCCGTGGTGACCGCCGGCCCGGTGGTGACCGCGATGACCCCGGCCTTCGGGCCCGTCGGCACCGAGATCACCGTCTACGGCAGCGGCTTCGGCGTGGATCCCGCGACAGCCGAAACCGTGGTCGACTTCGGCACCGTCCCGTGCGAGAAGTTCACCGTCAACGGGGACGGGACGCAGATCACCTGCTACGTACCCGAAGGAGTCGGCGTGGTCGACGTCCAGGTGACCACCATCCTGGGCACCTCGCCGGCCTCGGCGTTCCTCCGGTTCGCCTACGACGGGCCCCAGCCGGCGGTGACCAACGATATCGCTCCAGTCTCGGGGACGGTGGACACCAAGGTCTTCGTCAACGGCCAGGGCTTCGCGGCCGACCCCGTCGTCTACTTCGGGGACAGGGCCGCTCACGTTCTCTCCGCCGGGCCGACCGAGATCACCGTCCGGGCGCCGCTGCCGGACCAGGACCCGATCGCGCCCGCGACCGTGAACGTCCGGGTGCTGACCGGCGGCTACCTGACCCCCACCGCCCTGTCCAACGAGTTCACCTACACGGGGTGAGCCGGGCGGCGGCGCCGGTACCGCCTTCGGCGCCGCTGCCACCCTAGCCCTAGCCCTCGCCCTCGCCCTCGCCCTCGCCCGGGCGGAACTGCTCGTACATCGCCACCAGGACGCCGTACACGGGCTGGCCCTCGGAGCCGTCCTCCGCCTCGTCGACCAGCTGGGCCAGGAGTTCGGCGAGCCGGTCGGCCTTCGCGGGGTCGAGGCGCAGGTGGCGCAGGGTCAGGCAGGTCTCGGCGTGCGAGCGGTCCAGCTCCTGGGCGACGGCACCGAGCATCGCGGCGGTGCCGGCCGCCTGGGGGTCGGCGACGGCCATCCGGCGGGCCGTGCGCCGGAAGTACTGCTCGGTGCCGCCGCGCACCTGGCGGGTCTCGGCGATCCGGACCATCCCGGCCTCGCGGAGCACCTTGAGGTGGTGGGCCACGGTGCCCTTCGACGCACCGAGCTGGGCGGCGAGCTGACGGATGGTGGCCTGCTGGTACCCCAGGGCGAAGAGCAGCCGCTGACGCAGCGGATGGGCCAGCGCCGCGTACTGCTCGGGTGATCCGATCTGCTGGACGTCCGCCGGCGGAGGCGGGGTCGGCTGGTGCTGCGACTGCGGCTGCTCGGGCATGAGCTAAGTGTCCAATTCTCTTGACGCTTTCGCAAGGGCAGTGCTTCACTCCTCGGCATGACAACTCTGACGCAGCCTCAAACCACCTTTGCCGCCGCCCCCGTCATCGACGAGCTGACCCGCCTTGTGACCGAGCACTACGTCTTCCCGGAGGTGGCCGAGCAGATCGTCACCCTGCTGCACCGACGGCTCGCCGAGGGCGCCTACCAGGTCGACCCGGCGGAGCTCGGCGCGCTGGTCACCGCCGACCTGCAGTCCGTCAACCAGGACGGGCATCTGCGGCTCAAGCACTACCCCGAGGTGATCCCCTCCGAGCAGGGCGCCGCCACCCTCGCGGCCATGCGCCGCAAGTTCGACGACTCGATGGGCGGCGTGCCCCGGATCGAGCTGCTGGCGGGCGGGGTGGCCGTCCTGGAGATCGCCCCGGCGGTGTTCCCGCTGGCCTGGGCGGCCGAGCCGATCAGCGCGGCGTTCACCCTCGCCTCGCGGGCCGAGGCGCTCATCCTGGATCTCCGCGGGAACCTGGGCGGCGACCCGGACACCGTCGCCTTCGTCTGCGGCTACCTGCTCGACGAGCGCACCCACCTCAACACCATGCTCTGGCGCGAGGGCGATCGCCGCGAGCAGTCGTGGAGCCCGGTGCACGTCCCCGGCGCGCGCTTCGGCGGCAGCAAGCCGCTGTACGTGCTGACCAGTGGCCGCACCTTCTCCGGCGGCGAGGAGCTGAGCTAC
This sequence comes from Kitasatospora kazusensis, assembly GCF_039529945.1. Lineage (NCBI taxonomy): Bacteria > Bacillati > Actinomycetota > Actinomycetes > Kitasatosporales > Streptomycetaceae > Kitasatospora > Kitasatospora kazusensis. Next base: position 64,265 of record NZ_BAAANT010000014.1, read on the forward strand.
AACCTGCAGCAGCTCGGCCGCGCCGTCATCGTCGGCGAACGCACCGGCGGCGGCGCGCACCCCCGGGAGAGCTGGACCCTCCACCCCCACCTGGAGGCCCACATCCCGGTCGGCCGCTCCGTCAACCCGGTCTCCGGGACCAACTGGGAGGGCACCGGCGTGCAGCCCGACGTCCCGTGCGCCGCCGACGACGCGCTCGACCGCGCCCACGCGCTGGCCCAGGCCCGCCTGGCGGGCTGACCCGGGATCACAGCCGGTACGCCCGCCGGCGGACGGCCGTGACCACCCGCCGGCCGGAGTCCGCCGGTCAGGGCCGTGCCGCGTCGAACGGCAGGACGCGCCGGAAGACGACCATCGCCTGGCCGGGGCCGTTGTAGTCCTCGACGGTCTCCGCCGTGAAGCCGAGTCCGCGGTGGAACGCGATCGAGCCGGTGTTCCCGACCGACGTGACCGCCTTCAGGCGCACCGCGCCGCAGCGCTGGGCGGCGGCGGCGAACTCCGCGTACAGCCGGCGGCCGAGTCCGCTGCCCCTGGCGTCGTCCCGGGTGGCGATCAGGTGCACGTACCCGGTCCCGGTCGGGGTGGTGAACCCGAGGACGTACCCGCGGATGCCGTCCTCGGCGCGGGCGACCAGGCAGGTCGGGCCGAACTCCCGCACCAGCGCCGACAGGTGCAGGGAGCGCAGATCGCGCTCTCCCCAGTAGCGCGGATGGTCGGCGAGGACCTGGCGCAGGTCGGCCATCTCGGCTGGTGCGATCTCCATTTGCATGGCAGTGATCATCGCAGCCGGACCGGCGACCCACCGGCCTTTCCGGAACAGCCGGAGCGGACCGCACCAGGCCGGACCTGGCCGACTCGCCAGGCGGGGCAACGTCACAAACCGGGGCACACCAGATATTTTGTGGGCGACACGGCAGGTCCGATTCCGGGGAGAGCGATGCCTTCGACCGACCCACCGACCGGACCCGCCGGGCCCACCGATCCTGGCGACCCCGGAAGTCCCGCAGGCCCCGCAGGACCGGCAGACCCCGCAGGACCGGCCGGAAGCGCCGGAAGCGCCGGGAGCGCCGGGCCCGGCCGGACGACGGCCGCCCGGGTGCTGCGCAATCCACGGGTCTGGCTGCTGCCGACCGTGATCATCGGCCTGGTGTCCCTGCTGCTCTCGCTCGTCTACATGGGCGGCATCCTCAACCCGCGCGGCGACCTGAGCCGGATGCCGATCGGGCTGGTCAACCTCGACCGGGGCTCGGTGGTGGGCGGGCAGCCGGCCAACCTCGGTGCCCAGATCACCCAGGGGATCGCCACCGCGCCGGACCCGGCGGGCCAGGTGGACTGGCGGGTGCTGGACGGGCCCGGTGCGGCGGACGGCCTCGCCGCCGGCAAGCTGTACGCCGTCCTGGAGGTACCGGACGGCTTCACCGCCGCCGTGGCCGCGCTCGGGTCCGCCGGTCCGCGGGCACCGGCCCGGCCCACCGTCTCCGTCCTCAGCAACCCGGGGGCCGGGAGCCTGGCCTCCTCGCTGGCCACCTCGATCGCGCAGGCGGCGGCCAAGGCGGCCTCGGTCCAGCTCGGCAGCTCGCTCACCGCGCGGCTCCAGGCCCAGGCACCGGCCCAGGGCGCGGCCGTGAGCAACGCCGCGCGGCTGCTGCTCGCGGATCCGGTCACCGTCAACGTCGTGGTCGGCCACCCGATCGGCACGCACAGCGGCCTGGGCCTGACCGCCTTCTACTACACGCTGCTGCTCGTCCTGTCCGGGTTCCTCGGCGCCAGTGTGATCAGCAACGGTGTCGACGTGGCGCTCGGCTACGCGGCCAGCGAGCTGGGGCCGATCCGGCGGCAGTTCCCGACCGTCCCGATCAGCCGGACCCAGACCCTGCTGGTCACCTGGGCGATGTCGGTCGGGCTCTCGGTGCTGACGTCCAGTCTGATCATGCTCGCGAGCGTCGCCGTGCTGGGCATGGACGCCTCGCACCTGCCGCTGCTCTGGGTGTTCTCGTTCTGTGCCAGCGCGATCGTCGGGATGGGCGTCCAGGCCCTGCTGGCCGCGTTCGGCGGGGTCGGCCAACTGCTCAGCATGTTCGTCTTCATCGCGCTCGCCCTGCCCTCCTCGGGCGCGACCATCCCGCTGGAGGCGCTCCCCCGCTTCTACCGGGTGCTGGCCGAGTTCGAACCGATGCGGCAGCTGACCGGCGGAGTCCGCTCGATCCTCTACTTCGACGCCCGGGCCGACGCCGGGCTCACCCGTGCGTGGATCATGATGGCCGTGGGCCTGGTGGCCGCGCTGGCCTTCGGATTCGCCATGACCTCCTACTACGACCGCCGGGGCCTGCACCGCATCGTCCCCGAGCCGGCCGAGCCGCACCCGGCCCACTCCCCCGCCGCCGACGGCTGAGGCGCGTCCCGGGGTGCTCCCCCGGGACGCGGCCGTCAGGCCCGCTGACCCGCCGTCCGGTCACCGTCCTGCGCGTGGACGAAATCCCAGACGGCCGGGAGCAGTTGCCCGGGCGTCTCGATCTGCGGGACGTGACCGGTGCCGCGCAGCAGCTGGAACCGGGCGTTCGGGACGGCCGCGGCGTAGGCCCGGCCGTAGTCCTGGTCGACGACCTGGTCGCTCTCGCCCCACAGCACCAGGGTCGGCAGCCCGACCCCGGCCAGCCGGCCCCGCAGAGTCGGGTCCCCCGCCGAGGCGGGCCCGCCGTAGACGGCGAGGGCCGCCCGGTTGGCGGCGGCGCCAGCCCGCTGGGCCTCGGTGAGCGCACCGGGGTCGATCCGGAACTTCGCCGGATCGTGGAAGCTGAGGCGGGACAGCTCCTGCGGCGACAGCGCGAAGACGTCGGCGACGGGGTGCCCGGGGACCACGATCCCGACGGCGTTGACGAGCACCACACCGCTGATCCGGTCGCTGCCGAGCAGCGCCAGCTCGGCGGCGACCCAGCCGCCGAGGGAGTTGCCGACCACCGTGACGCCGGTCAGGTCGAGTTCCTCCAGCAGCCGCGCGTAGAGCCGGGCGAGCCCGGCGGGGCTGGTCAGGCCGTCGGGCCGGCCGGTCCCGCCGAAGCCGGGGTGGACGGGTGCGATCACCCGGGCCGGCCGCTGCCCGGCCAGCAGCCGGACGAACGGGGCGACGGTCTGCGGGCCGCCGCCACCGTGCAGCAGGAGGACCAGCCGCCCCTGGCCGTGGTCCTCGAAGTCGAGCTCGACCCCGTCGAGGGCGAGCGTGCGGCTCGTACCGGCCGGCCCGGGCCGGGCGAAGTCGGTGGCCGGGACGGTCGCGTACCGGCTCATGGCGTGCACCGTCGCTTCGGGGGTGAGCTCCTGGCCGGCGGCGATCATGTCCCGCAGGTCACGGAAGTACCGCACGTACAGATCGGGGGTGAAGGTGTTCAGCAGCACGGCCGGCCGGTCACCGGGGTTGGCGAAGGTGTGCGGGACGCCGGGCGGGATCATCACGAACGTACCGGCGGGTGCCTCGTGCACCGTCTCCCCGACGGTGAAGCGGGCCTCGCCCGAGACGACGTAGAAGCCCTCGTCGTGCTCGGCGTGGCGGTGCTGCGGCGGTCCCTCGCTGTGCGGGGCGAGGGTGATCTCGCCGATCCCGAGCCGGTGGCCCGTGCTGCTCCCGTCCTCCAGGATGCGCATCCGCGTCGTTCCCAGCCGGATCGTCTCTCCGCCGCCGGGGGTGACCACTGAAGCCTCGTTCATTGCGTGTCTGCTCCTTCGGTTCGCGAAAGGTCGTCGGGAGCCGTCGAGGATTTTCGAGTGCTCACGAGAGTTCGCTCTCACAAAGGTAGAAGGCCAACCCCCAAGATGCAAGTCAACTCTCATGACGAGGGTCCTCGCCAAGACCGTGCCGCTCCGGGCGGGGTGTACCGCGGAGACCGGGCGAGGAGAGACCGGGAGAGGTCGGGGCCGCACTTCCCGAACTCGCCAGGACCTCACCCGGTCGACGTCCGGACCTCGTCCGAACCGCGCCCGGACCTCGTGCGGACCGGCCCCGGGCCGGGCACGATGAGGGCACTCGTCGGATCCGACACGCTTCGAACGGAGCTTTGCATGACCGAGCCGACCTCGACCGGCAACGCCGGCCCGGTCTCCGACCGCGAGACCGGGACGCACCGGCAAGGCCCGGCGGGCCCCGGGCGGAAGGCCGTGGCCGAGCCGGAACCGCACCACCCGCAGGGACTCGCCGGCCGGCTCAACGCCCTGTGGGCCGGTGTGCTCGGCGCCAACGACGGCATCGTCTCGACCGCCGGCCTGGTGGTCGGGGTGGCCGGTGCGACGTCCTCCAGAGGGCCCGTCTTCACGGCGGGCATCGCGGGGCTGGTGGCCGGTGCGGTGTCGATGGCGCTCGGCGAGTACGTGTCGGTCAGCAGCCAGCGGGACGTCGAGCGCACGCTGCTCGCCATCGAGCGCACCGAACTCCAGGAGTTCCCCGAGGAGGAGATCGCCGAACTGGCGGCCCTGTACGAGGCCAAGGGGCTCCAGCCCGCGACCGCCCTCCAGGTGGCCCAGGAGCTGACGGCCAACGACGCGTTCGCGGCGCACGCCGACGCCGAGCTGGGGATCGACCCGCAGGAGCTGACCAACCCCTGGCATGCCGCATGGGCCTCGCTGATCGCCTTCACCCTGGGTTCGGCGCTGCCGCTGCTGGCCGTCCTGCTGCCCCCGGCCGGTTGGCGGGTGCCCGTGACGTTCGCCGTGGTGCTGGTCGCCCTCGCACTCACCGGCGCACTGAGCGCGCAGCTCGGCGGGTCGAAGAAGGCACCGGCGGTCGCGCGGCTGGTCATCGGCGGCGCACTGGCCATGGCCGTCACCTTCGGCGTCGGCCGGCTGGTCGGCGGGTCGGTGGGCGGCTGACCCCGCCGTCGGGTGACGGGGTGAGGTGGACCAGGCTCGGGCACCTCACCCCTGGGCGGGTCCGCTACAGGCTCGGGGCGGCCGGCGCCGTCAGACTCCGGTAGGCGTCGATCGCGGCGGCCAGCGTGTCGGCGAGGTACCCGGGACGGGACGCGCCGCCGGGCACCGGCAGGGTCCCGGCTCCCGGCCGGGTGATTCCGACCCGCCGGAAGAGCGCGCTGAGCTCAGCGGCCAGGCTCTGGGCGTCCAGGGCGAGCGCGTTGGCGAGGTCGGCGCAGTACATCCGGCCGCCCGCCTGTTCGACCGACCGGTGTGCCTTCAGCAGCAGGTCCGGGACGTCGCTGTCGGCGGCCGGGGGGGTCCGGGAGCCGGGCAGCACGGCGGGTTTCGGTTCGGGCATGGCCGAGGCCATGCGCGCGTAGACGGAGGCGACCGCGGCGAGCGCCGAGGCGGCGTCCCATCTGCGCTGGCCGAGCATCGACAACGCCTCGCGGGCGAGCGAACGGGCGTTCTCAGCAGAGGTGTCTTCCATACCGTGCCCAACGTCCCCGCCCCCGCGAGGGCACGTCCCCGGAGCATCTGCCAGCCCTATGCCAGACACCGCACGGGCACCTTCGGCCGGATCGGCTCAATCGGTTCCGCCAAACGGCCGATGCCGAATCGTTTTGCCCGGGAGCCGCACCGCACGGGTGCCCCCGCAGCAGGGCCGACACGCCGTGGGGCCGTGGAAGCGGCGGGCCGTGGTCCCGCCCGCCAGGAGATCGGGCAGGACCACGCACCCGCGCGGACGGACCGTCAGCCGACGCGGACCGTGGCCGGGCCGGAGAGCCGGTCCGTGACGAGCCTGCCGTCACCGGCCCGGCGGGCGAGCAGCCTGGCGCGGAACTGCTCCTGGCCGCGCTGCCCGGCGCTCACCCGGACGGTCAGCGCACTGCCCGGAGTCCCGGAGCAGCCGACCTGCCGCCAGGCTCCCGAGCCGAGCCGCTGGTCGACGCAGACGTACGTCACGCGGACCGCGTCGTCACCGCCCCGGGCCGTCACCTGGACGGACTGGCCGACCCGCAGCGCGTGGGTGCTGACGGACACCGAGATGTCGCTCTTGGCGGCGGCGGTGCCCGCCGCCACGGCGAGCAGGCCGCCGGTGACGGCGGTCAGGGCAACGGCACGACGGAAGGTGGAGCGCATGGACTTCCCCCAGTTGATCGAATGCCACTCGAAAACGATGGCAGGTTGTGAGCCAGGACGCCGCTGCGCGGCCACCGGTTGCACGCGCCCGCCGCCGGGGCTCCACCGCGCGGGGCCGGCCGCGAGGGCTCCCCCGCAACCGGGCCCGGCGCACGGGCGGCGACCGGCGGCGGCCGGCGGGCCGACGGGCCGACGGGGCCGGCGGCCGGATCGCACCCGTCCACCCTGCCACCCGCCTCGCCCCCGCGGCGCCCGCCCCGCCGACCGGCCCAGGACAGCGGGGCGGCGGGCGGTGACCATGGGAGGAGCCAGCAGAACCCCAGCCCACTGCGAGGAGCACAGCATGCGGTACCGAGTGGTCGTCGGCATCGACGGCACGGACGCCAGCCACGACGCCGTCGACTGGGCCGCGGACGAGGCCCGGCAGCGCCGGGGCTCGCTCCACCTGCTGCACGCCTGGTTCGGCGAGATGGCGCAGGCGTTCACCGGGCGGGCGACCCACCTCAGCCGGGACGCCGGCGAGGAGGCCCTCGGTGCGGCCGCCGAGCAGGCCCGGTTGCGCCATCCGGACCTGGCGGTCACCACCGAGCTGGTGGACGGCCACGCCCGGGACGCGGTGCTCGCCGCCGCCGGGGAGGCGGAACTCCTGGTGCTCGGAGCGCGTGGTTCGGGCGGGTTCCCGCGTCTGCTGGTCGGTTCGACCAGCCTGGACGCCGCCGCCCGGGCCGCATGCCCGGTGGTCGTGGTCCATCCGGCGGCCGACCGCGCCTCGGCCGGCGGCGTGCTGGCCGGCGTGCACGGGCGGGACCCGGAGCAGCCGGTGCTCGACTTCGCCTTCGAGGCCGCGGTGCGCCGGGAGCTGCCGCTGCTGGCCGTGCACGCCTGGAGCTATCCGCTGGTCGCCGGGGCCGGCCGCGCGCTGCCGCCGGTCTTCGAGGAGGGCCACATCAAGGCGGAGCAGGATCGCCTGCTCGCCGAGGTGCTCGCCGGGTACCGGCAGGAGTACCCCGGGGTGAAGGTGGAGACGCTCTCCGTGCGCTCGGGCGCGGCGCGGGAGCTGGTCGCGCTCTCCGCCGCGCACCAGCTGGTCGTGGTCGGCCGCCACGGCACCGCGCGCGGCCCGCTCGGGCGGCTCGGTTCGGTCAGCCAGGCCGTCGTCCAGCACGGGCAGTGCCCGGTCGCGGTGGTACCGGCAGGCTGACCGCCGCCCTTCGCCGGGACGACACCGTTCGTTCACCGACTGGACTACCCCGCCGGTCGGAGCTGGGCTATGTTTCACAGCGTCAGCCGAAACGATGCAGGTCAGGGCCGCCACCGCCAGTTCGGCGGGTCCGCCCGGCAACGCCCGGCCCGACAACCGGCGCGCGCCGCAACCACGGTGAGCGCCGTGCTTCGAAGACCCGTCCGCACCGAACGGGTCCCGGTCGAGGCGGGGGAAGACAGGAACCACCATGAACATCCTGCTGCTGGGCCCGGTGGAACTCCGGGCCCACGACGGCTCGTCGGTGCACATCGGGGGTGCCCGGCGACGCGCGGTCCTGGCCACGCTCGCGATGGACGTCAACCGGGTCGTCCCGGTCGGCCGGCTGCTGGACACGGTCTGGGACCAGGCGCCGCCGCCCACCGCGAAGACTGTCCTGCAGGGGCACGTGGCCGGGCTGCGCGGCATCTTCGACGACAGTATCCGGCTGGTCACCCGCGAACCCGGGTACATGCTGCAGGCCGACCCCGAGCAGATCGACGTGCACCGCCAGCAGGGCCTGCTGGCACGGGCCCAGGCCCAGGACGACCGGGCGGCCGTCCAGCTGCTCCGCCAGGCACTCGGCCAGTGGCGGGGGCCCGCGCTGTCCGACTGCGGATCGACCGCGCTGCGGGAGGGGTCGGCCCAGCGGTTCGAGTCCACCCGTCTCCAGGCCCTGGAGCAGTTGGCCGAGCGGCTGCTGCGGATCGGGCAGGGGCCGTTGGCCGGCGCCGAGCTGGCCGAGGCGCTCGCCGCTCATCCCCTGCGGGAGTCGCTGGCACGGTTGACGATGCTCTGCCTCCAGCAGGAGGGCAGGCAGGCGGAGGCGCTGGCGGCCTACCACCAGGTGCGGCTGCGGCTCGCGGAGGAGCTCGGGGTCGACCCGGGCGCCGAGCTCCAGGCCGCGTTCGCGCAGGTGCTGGCTCCGGCCCCGGCGCCCGCCGCGCCGGCGGCTCAGGTGGTCGACGAGCAGTCCGGGCCGGTCGGCGCTCCGGCGCAACTGCCCCGCGAGGCAGGTGGGTTCATCGGCCGCGAAGCGGAGCTGGCCTGGCTCGGCGAGCACGCGGGACCGGACGGGGACGGGGTGCTCCTGGTCACCGGGCCGGCCGGGGTCGGCAAGACCGCCCTGGTGCTGCGCTGGGCGCACCGGCACGCGACCACCTTCCCGGACGGCCGGATCGGCGTGAACCTGCGCGGCTTCGACGAGACCGAACCGCTGCGCCCGGAGGAGGCGTTGGCGAGCCTGCTGCGCGCACTCGGGGTAGCCGAGTCGGCGATCCCGGGCGGGCTGGAGGACGCCGTCGCGCAGTACCGGACGGCGCTGGCCGGGCGCCGGGTCCTGATCGTGCTGGAGAACGCCCGCAGTGCCGAGCAGGTGCTCCCGCTGCTGCCCGCCGAGCCGGGCTGCGTCGCGCTGGTGACCAGTCGGCACCGGCTCTGCGAGCTGGTGGCCCAGGAGGGCGCGGTCGTGCTGCCGCTGGACGCGCTCTCGGCCGAGGAGGCGTTCGACGTGCTGGCCCGGGTGGCCGGACGGCAGCGGCTGACGGCCGAGCCGGAGGCGGCCCGCCAAGTGGTGGAGCTGTGCGAGCGGCTCCCGCTGGCCCTGCGGATCGCCGGATCGCGGCTGGCGACCCGGCCGCACTGGTCGGTCGCCGCACTGGCCGGGGAACTCGCCGACGAACGCTCCCGGCTGGCCGCGCTCTCCACCCAGGGCCCGCTGAGCGTCGAGGCCGCGCTCGAACTCACCTGCCGGGCGCTGCCGGAGCCGGCGGCGGAGCTGTTCCGGCTGCTCGGGACGCATCCCGGCCAGCAGATCGATCCCTGCGCGGCGGCCGCCCTGGTGGGCACCGACCGCCGGGCCGTTCGCGGCTCGCTGGACGTACTGGACTCGGCGCACCTCGTCCAGGAGACGGCCCCCGGCCGGTACGCCCGCCACGACCTGGTCCGGCTCTACGCCCGGCACGCGGCGGAGAGTCTGCCGGCCGCCGACCGGCAGCAGGCCCTGACCCGGTTGCTGGACTACTACCTCGCGGCCACCGCCGCCGCGGTCGCGACCACCCGCCCCGAGGCCCGCTACCACCACCCGCCGCAGCCGCCGACCGGTGGCGTGCCGCCGTTCGCCAAGGCGGCCGACGCCGCCGCCTGGTTCCGGGGCGAGGAGCCGGTCATCCGCGACCTGGCGGGCCTCGCGCACGGCCGGCAACTGCACGCCCATGGCTGCCGGCTGGCCGAGAACGCGGGTTTCCTCTACAACGACGCGGGGCGGTTCCGCGAGTGGGAGCAGGTGATCGCCCGGGCCCTGGCGGCGGCCGACTCCGCCGGCATCGCCGAGCAGTGGCCGCACCTGTACTCCAACCACAGCCTGTCGCTCGGGTGGCAGGGGCGGACGGCCGAGGCACTCCGCCAGTCCGAGCGGGCCTTCCAGCTCGCCGACCCCGCCAGCAGGCCGGTGCTGCGCCACCGCTACCGGAGCATGATGGCCAGCTTCATGGACCGGCGGGAGGCGATGCCGCTCCTGGAGACGACGGTGGCCGAGGCGCGGGAGGCGGGTGACGGCCGGCTGCTCTCCCAGGCGCTCAACAACCTGGCCGACGGCTGGCGCGAACTCGGCAGGCCACAGGCTTCGTTGGCGCCGATCGAGGAGTCGCTGAGACTGCTGGACGGGCAGCGGGCGGATCCCTTTCTGGTCATCTCGACGAAGACCTACGCCCAGGTCCTGCACGGGCTGGGCCGGACCGGCGAAGCGGTGGAGCAGATCCGCCGGATGCTGGCGATCGGGCGTGAACAGGGCAACGTCCACGTGGAGTTCGACGTCGCGCATTTCATGGGGCAGGTCCTGCACGACCAGGGCCGGACCGCCGAGGCCCGGCAACAGTGGGAGCAGGCCCTGGAGATCGCCACCGAGCAGGGCCGGCTGACCCGGCAGGTCAAGCAGCTGAAGGCGCGCCTCGCGGCGGGCTGATCACCGCGCGGCCGCCGCGGCGAACTGTGCGACCAGTCCGGCGATCGGCCGGTCCGCCTGCCCGGCCAGCCGGGCGGCGGCCCGCAGGAGGGCCGGCGGGCTGCCGCCGCAGAGCAGGACCAGGCAGCGCGCCATCTCCGGTTCGGCCAGCACCCGGCCCGGTCCGATCGCGACGGCGAGCAGGTCGAGTGCGTCCTGCTCGGCCTGCGGCCCCACCGCGAGCCAGGCGGCGGCCTCCTGGGCGACCAGCCGGGTGAGCGGCGAGCGGCTGGTCACCAGGGCGGCGCAGCCGTGCCCGGCCGGCAGCAGCGGACGGACGTCGTCGCTCTCGGCGACGCCGTCCACCACCACCAGCATCCTCCGGGTGCGGCTGAGTTCGGCGAAGCGGGCCGATCGGGCCGGGCCACCGGCCGGTACGTCGGCGGCCGGCTCGCCGAGTGTGCGGAGGAAGCCCCCGAGCACCTCGGCCGGGGCTCCGGGAGCGCTCGGTCCGCCGAGATCCGCGAAGAGCAGGCCGCCCGGGTAGTGCGGGGCCGCCCGGTGCGCCCAGTACACCGCCAGTGCGCTCTTGCCCACCTCGGGCTCACCGGCCAGGACGGCCACGACGGGTTCGCCCCGCCGTGCCGCAAAGACCTGGTCCAGCCACCGGAGTTCGGCCATTCGTCCGACGAACAGTCTTGCGGGAGGCGGCAGTTGCCACCGGTCAGGGCGCTCGGTCAGCGCGCGCTCAGCCGCACCGGGAGCCGGATCGGCCCCCGGGTGAAGTTCGACGGATTCCATGCGACGGGCCCATCCAGTTCGATCGCCCCGACCCGGGTACGCAACTCCTCGACGAAGGCCGCGATCTGCATCCGGGCGAGCCTCGCGCCGACGCAGACGTGCCGTCCGTACCCGAAGCTCAACTGCCGGTTCGGGGTGCGCGCGAGGTCGAAGCGTTCGGGCTGCTCGAAGACGCGGGGGTCGCGGTTGGCGGCGGCCGTCCAGACGGTGACCCGGTCACCGGCCGCCAGGGTGTGCCCGTGCAGCTCGGTGTCGGAGGTCACCGTGCGCAGGGCGTGCACGGCGGGCGCGACCCAGCGCAGGATCTCGTCCACGGCGGTGTCGACCAGTCCGGCGTCGCGTTGCAACGCCTGCCACTGCGCGGGGTGTTCGGTCAGCGCGACCAGTCCGCCGGCCACGGTGTAGCGGGTGGTCTCGTTGGCTCCGATCAGGATGCCGACGAAGTTCATCACGAGGTCGACGTCCGAGAACGGCTCCGGGCCGGCCGCCTCGTCCGCTGCGGCGAGCATCGAGCTGATCATGTCCTCGCCGGGCTGCCGCCTGCGCTGCTCGATGACCCGGCTGAAGTAGAGGAAGAGCTCGGTGTTGGCGGCGAACCGGTCGTCCTCGTCCTCGGAGTCGATGCCCTCGGTGGTGAGTTCGCCGACCGTCCGCCAGTCGGCCCTCGGCAGGCCCATGTAGGCGCAGACCAGGTCGGTGGGCAGCGGCCGCGCCACCGTGGAGACGAACTCGCAGCTGCCCGACTCCAGGGCGGTGTCCATGAGTTCGCCGACCACCGTGCGGATGCTCGACTCCAGGGCACGCATCGCGCGCGGTGTGAAGGCCGAGCCGACCAGCCTTCGGATCCGCTGGTGCCGCGGCGGGTCGCTGACGATCAGCATCCGGTCGGCGACCGCCCGGACGGCGTCGGGGTCGCCGCCGAGGCGCATGCCCCGGTTGGAGCTGAACAGCGAGTCGTTGCTGTAGACTTGGCAGACGTCGGCGTGCCGGGTGACGACCCAGAAGCCGGGGCCGTCCGCCTCGGGGTGCCGGCTGACCGGGTCGTCCTCGCGCAGCCGGTCGAGTTCGGCGAGGTAGCCGTCGTCCGCGAACCGGGCCGGGTCGGCCAGGTCGAACCGGCCCGTCACCGCGCCGGTCTGGGGTGCGTCCATGATGTCTCCTCCGTACGTTCTCAGGCGCGGGGCAGCTGGCAGAGGCCCGAACCGGCGCTGGCACCGCCGGTGACGTTGACCACGCCGCGGTCCGAGTCGAGGGTCGTGGCGCGGGCGTAGATGCCGCCGAAGCCGCTGCCGCCCAGGAAGACACCCCAGGCGGCCAGGTACGGCACCAACTCGCCCTGCTCGTCCGGGAAGTACTCCGTGACCGGGCGGACCCGGCGCTGGAGGACGGCGGGGCTGTCGAGCCCGGTGGTCAGTTGCTCGCGCCAGAGCTCGGGGGTGGTGGCCTTCTCCCAGCCGAGCACGATGCCCCGGCCGCCGCCGCCCGCCATGGTCGGCTTGAACGCCAGCTCCCGCTGGTGCCGGATCGCGTACTCCAGCAGGTCGACCCGCTCGCCGCTCTCCAGCGTCACCGGGCCCGGGCGGACCACCCTGGTCCAGGGCAGCAGGCGGTCGAGGGCGGCGAGTTCGTCGGCGCCGAACAGGTGGCGGTTCTGCTCGTCCGAGAGCATCGCGAGGGCGGCCTTGCTGGTGAACGGCTCGGCGTCCAGCGGGGTGAAGATCCTCACCTGGCCGGCCTCGGCGGCGTCCAGGACCGGGAACATCAGCTCGCGGGCCCCGGGCGACTCCAGCAGGTCCTCCAGCAGGAACTTGCGCTCGATGACGTCCACCGCCAGGTCGCCGAGCCACACCCGCCCTTCCCGCACGTCGAGTTCACCGAGGTGGCAGTGGCGGGCGTTCACACCGTGCTCGCGCAGCCTGCGCGCGTACGCCTCCCAGTAGGGGCCGAGGTCCTGGAAGCTGGTCGGCCAGTCGGCCACCACGACCACCGCGTCGTCACCGGGCACGAGGCCGCAGTCCTCGTACAGGTCCCGGATGTGCTCGCCGAAGGTGTCCACGCAGACCAGCCCGTGCCGGTCGGCGAACTCGCGCAGCAGGGGGTGCCCGAGCTGTGCCCGGCCGACGTCGGCGTTGTCCAGGCCGCCGAGCGCGCTGCTGACGTTGATCTCCAGCAGCCGGAAGCCCGACTCCTCGCGGTAGAGGTCCACCCGGGCGGGTTTGGCCGCCGAGCCGCTGCGGCTGCGCATGACCGCCTCGACCTGGACCTCGGTGAGGCCGACGGCCCGGCAGAAGGCTGCCAGGTCCCCGCCGAAGAGCCGGTCGGGCAGGCTGTCCAGGGCGGAGCGGAAGAGCTCCAGGTCGGCGGTGAGCCGTACCTGCTCCTGGTGGCCGAGGAACAGCGGGCGGGAGAGCAGCTTGTCGCCGTACGCCTTGGCCGGCAGGTCGGATTCGGGCTCGCGGATCAGGTCGCGGGCGGTGGCGCCGTGTGCGCGCACCAGGGCCAGGTAGTCCGCCGTCAGTGTCGAGCTGTCCATCTGGGGGAACGCCTCTCGGTCGGGGTGGGTCAGGGAGGGGTGACGGGCCGTCGGCGGAGCCGACTCCGACGGCCCGTCGGCCCGGAGCGGCGGGTCAGTGCACGGCGGCGGCGGACTCGCGGCGTCCGGCGACCAGGGCGGCCAGCGCCCGCAGGTCGGGCTGGCGCATGACCTCGGTGGCCTTGACACGGATGCCGTAGGTCGCCTCGATCACGGCGAGCAGCCGGGCGGCGGCCAGCGAGGCACCGCCGGCAGCCGAGAAGTTGTCCCCCGGCCCGAGCGTGGGGACGCCGACCAGCTGGCGGGAGGTGGCGACCAGGAACGCCTCGGTCTCGGCGAGCAGGGTACCGGTGGCCTCGGGAGCGGCCGCCCCGGAGGCCGGGGTGGCGACCCGGCGGGCCAGCTCGGCGCGGTCGACCTTGCCGTTGGCGTTCAGCGGGAACTCCCCGACCAGGTGCAGGGAGGTGGGTACGGCCTGCTCGATCAGGTGCTCGCGGGCCGTCCTGAGGATGGCGGCGGGCTCGGCGATCGCGCCGTCGGCGGGCTGGACGAAGGCCGCCAGCCGCAGTTCGCCGCCGGCGACGGGCTGGGTGACGACGACGGCGTGCCGTACCGACGGGTGCTGCTCCAGCGCGGCCTCGACCTCGGCCGGCTCGATCCTGGCACCGCTGATCTTGACCTGGTCGTCCAGGCGGCCGAGGAACTCCAGTTGCCCGGCCCCGTCCATCCGCACCTTGTCACCCGTCCGGTAGACCGTCCCCACGGCCCGCGCCGACTCCGGGGCGGGCACGAACCTGGCGGCCGTCAGGGCGGGGTCCAGATAGCCGAGGGCCAGTCCGGCGCCGCCGACCCGCAGTTCGCCGGCCTCGCCGTGGGGCAGGACGGCGCCGTCCCGGTCGGTGACGAAGACCGTCACGCCACTCATCGGCACGCCGATCGGCACCGGGGCGTCCGGGTCGGCCGGGGCCGGGTCGACCCGGTGCGAGGAGATCACGCAGGTCGCCTCGGCGGGGCCGTACATGTTGTGCACGGTGGTGGTGCAGCCGGCCGGGGGCCGGGTGCGCATCCGGTCGCCGCCGACGCTCAGGTGGCGCAGCGCCAGACCGGCCGGCCAGGGCCGGCCGAAGGCCAGTTCGGCGAGCGGGGTCGGCAGGATGCAGCTGGTGATGCCCGCCTCGCCCCACCACTGGAACAGTTCGGCGGTCGAGAGCCGCACCTCGTCCGGGGCGACGTGCAGCGCGGAGCCGGAGCACAGCGCCGACCACAGCTCCTTGAGGTGCGGGTCGAAGGTGGTGCCGACCAGCAGGCTGACCCGGGCGCCCGGGCCCATCTCGTGTTCCCGGCAGTACCAGCGCACCAGGTTGGCCAGGGCGGCCTCGCGGACCAGGATGACCTTGGGGGTGCCGGTGGTGCCCGAGGTGGTCACCGCGTAGAAGGCTCCCGGCGCGGCGGCCGGGCGGGCTTCACCGACGGGCAGCGCGAGCGCGACGGGCGCCTGCCCGGCCGGGGTGCGAACGCTCCAGCCTTCGGGCGCGGCGGTGGAGCCGTCGGTCAGCAGGCAGTTGACCGCGCCGTCCCCGGCGAGCGACTTCAGGCGGCTGGGCGCCGGACGGGAGCCCAGTGGCAGGTAGACCGCGCCGAGCCGGCCGAGCGCGACGGCGACGGCCGCCAGCACCGGAGACCGGTCCAGGCAGACGCCGACCAGGTCGCCGGGGCGGACCCGGCCGGCCAGTGCGGCGGCGATCCGGCGGGCGGTGGCGTCCAGCTCCTGGTACGTCCAGGTGGTGTCGCCGTCGACGACCGCCGGGGCCTCGGGCCGGGTCACGGCCCAGTGGTCGAACCAGTCGAGCACGGACTCGCCGGGGGCGGGGGCAGCCGGCGCCGGGCCGCCGGAGGTGGTGCTCGCAGTGGGGTGGACGGTACGGGCGGTGGGCAGATCGGTGGGCATGTCAGTCCTCGGGAAGGTGGTGGGACGGTGCGTCAGATGTTCGCGGCGAGTTCCGCCAGCGGGCCGGTCGCCCCGGCGAGGTAGGCGTCCAGCAGGTCCAGGTACGCGCGCTGGAGCTCGGCGATCTCCGAGCCGTCGAACATGTCGGAGGCGTAGTCCCAGACCAGGATCATGCCGCCGGGCCCGGTCCGGGGGTTGACGGTGCGCCGGGAGTCCGGGATCAGCACCAGGTCGAGGTCGAAGCGGGAGGTGCCGGTGTTGTAGCCCTCGTGGATGGACACGTCGATGTCCAGGCCCTCGATCACCGGCAGCGCGGCGTCGTGCGCGCTGAACATCACCCGGAACATCGGATTGTCCAGGCCGGCCGAGGAGTGCAGGCCGAGCTCGCGGGCCAGGTCCTGGATCGGGATCCCCTGGTGCGGCAGCGCGCGCACCAGCGACTCGGTGACCTCGTCGACGGCGTCGGTCGCGGAGTCCTGCGGCGCCAGGCGGAGCCGCAGCGGCACGGTGTTGACGAACATGCCGACGGTCTCGTCGTACCCCAGCGGCCGGTTGCCGACGGCACTGCCGATCACCAGCTCCTCCCGGCCGGTGTGCCGCCGCAGCAGCTCCGCGAAGAGGGTGAGCAGGATGGAGTACGGCGTGTGGCCGTCCCGGCGGGCGGCGGCGCGCAGCGGTTCGGCGACCTCCGGTGGCAGCAGCTGGCGCAGCTGCCCACCGACGGGGACCTCGCGGACGCGGTCGGGGTCGGCCCGCCCGCGCAGCGGTACGTGCAGTTCGGCGCCCGCCAGCGTGGTACGCCAGTACGCCAGCGAGTCCTGCTGGAAGCCGGGCTCCGCCTGTGCGGCGAGCGACTCCTCCACCAGGTCGCGGTACGAGCGCGGTGCCGGCAGCTCGGCCGGGACGCCTTGGGCGTGGCTGCGGTAGAGGGTGAAGAGGTCACGCGCGATGAGGCTGAAGGACTTCCCGTCGTGCACCAGGTGGTGTTCCGTGTGCAGCAGCCGGTGGTGGTCGGGGCCGATCCTCAGCAGGCACCAGCGGGCCATCGCCGCACGGGCGGTGTCGAAGGGGTCGTCGTGCTGCTCGCGCCAGATCCGCTCGAAGACGGCGTCCGGGTCGTCCTCCACCGTCAGGTCCGCCGTGCGGTAGTCGAACTCGTAGCTCTCGGCGACCCGCTGCCTGGGCGGGAACTCGCCGGGGACGAGCTCCAGGCGCAGGCCGTCGTGGCGGTCCAGGACGCCGCGCAGGCTCTGCTTCAGCGCCTCCTCGTCGAGCGGGCCGCGCAGTTCCAGCGAGGCGGTGTAGTTGTAGGCACGGCTGTCGGGGAAGAGCTCCTCGTGCAGCCAGACGATCTCCTGGGAACGGGACAGGTCGAAGTCTTCGGTGTCCGGCATCTCAGCAGTTCCCCTCGAAGGTGGCGGGCGGGGTGGCGGTGACCACGTCGTTGATCAGGAAGTCCAGGCCGTCGCCGTGCAGCCAGGCGGCGCAGGCTCCGGCGTGGTCGGGCTGGGCGGGTGCGGCGAGCCGGCCCCAGGCGTCGGCGATCCGCTGGCGGGCCTGCGTGCAGAAGACGTCGGCGAGTTCCTGGACCGAGTCGGTGCCCTGTGCGGTGAGGCGGGAGGCGCGGGCCAGTACGGCCGCCATGCTGAACAGGTCGGAGCTGACCCGGCCCAGCAGGATGAGGGTCCGCTCCTGCTCGAAGAGCTCCTCCGGATTGTCGTGACGACTCGTCAACTCCCGGCAGAAACCGGCGAACCGACTGGACTCCTCGGCCAGCGCACTCAGGTGGGCGCGGTTGCGGCCGGTCAGCCGGGCGTCGTCGGGAGCGGCGGCCGTCGTGGCGGCGTCCGCGTCAGCGGCGTAGTGGGCCAGCAGCGCGCCCCGGGCGATGTAGTGGTCGACCATGAAGTCGACGCCGCCGGCGATCCGCAGTGCGCGGGCGTCGCGGAAGAAGCGCTCGACGGGCAGCGGCTCGGCGCCGCGCCGGGCCTTGCTGCGGGCGGTCTCGAAGCCCTCGCCCGCGAGCAGCGACACCGTGCGGTCCACGATCTGCCAGCAGGTCGTCGAGGTGATGTTCTTGGCGGCGGTCCGCTCGGGAACGAGGTCGATGCCGGGGTGCCGGTCGGCGGCGAGCAGGCACCAGTCGGTGACGCTCTCGATCGCGAAGACCTCGGCGGCCGTGGTGGCGACGGTGCGCTGGATCTCGTCGTACTGGTCCAGACCGCGCCCGTGCGCGGTGCGCCGCTGGACGAACTCGCGGGACCAGTGCAGGCAGAGCTTGGCGATGGCCGTCGCGGGCGCGGAGATCGGGAACATCCGGCCGTACGCGCTGACCGCGTTGAGCTCCGGCGAGATCCGCCACTCCTCCTCGGAGGTCCAGCTCTTGGGGCTGAAGATCCGCTCGCGCGGGACGAAGACCCGGTCGAAGGTGAGCGCGGCGTTCGGCAGGCCCTTCAGGCCGAGGTACTCGTGCCAGGACTTCACGCGGAAGCCGGGGGCGCGGGTGTCGACGAAGAACAGTCCGATGTACTCCTTGCCGTCCTCGCGGACGGTCGCCGAGACCCGCAGCAGACCGGCGATCGGGCCGTTCTGGATGAAGATCTTCTCGCCGGAGATCAGGTACCCGGTGCCGTCCTCGGTCGGGACGGCCACCGTGGAGCGGCTCCGGTTGATCGCGCCCGTCGGCTCGGTGTCCGCGTCGCCGGAGATCAGCCCCTCGGCGAGCAGTCCGCGCAGCTCGGCGCCGAGCCCGTCCTCCTCGCCCAGCAGCGTGAGGTAGGCCCCGGCGCCGAGGCCGAGGTGGACCGCCATCGCGTAGCAGGCGGGTACCGACCAGCTGGCCGCCGCCTGGACCACCCGGAAGGCGTTCTGCGCGGAGAGTCCGAGGCCGCCCTGCCCGACCGGGTCCTGGAGCCGGAAGTAGCCCCGGCCCTCCAGCTCCCGGTGGTAGCCCTCGGGCAGCCGGCCGGTGACGTCGACCTCGGTCGGGTCGACGAACTCCTGGAGGAAGGCGGTCAGTTCCGCCACCACCTGGTCGCCCCGGCTGCGGTCGGCCTCGTCCTGCTGCGGGAACGGATGGATCAGGTCCCAGCGGAGGCGGCCGAGTTGGAGCTCGGCGAGGAATCCCGGCGGGCGGCCCGGGCCGGTCTGCTTGTCGTCGGTGGCCATGGTCAGGCGCTCGCTTTCGGTGAGGTGCGGTCGGTGTCGAGGAGCGAGGTGCGCAGGTACCGGAGCAGGGCTTCGCGCTGCTCCCGCAGGTAGAAGTGGCCGCCGGGGAGCAGGCGCAGGTCGAAGGGGCCCAGCGAGTGCTCGCGCCAGTGCTCCAGTGCGGCGGCCGGGATGCGGTCCTCGGTGCCGCCGATGACGTGCAGCGGCACGTCCAGTGGCCGGCCCGGGGTGTAGCGGTAGCTGTCGACGATCTCGAAGTCCGCCCGGTGCGTCCCCATGACGAGGGCCAGCAGTTCGTCGTCGGCGGCGAGTTCGGCGGGCAGCGAGCCGTACTGGCCCTGGATCGCGGCGAACAGCTCCCGGTCGCCCAGGTGGTGGACGGCCGGCACCCCCCGGGGCAGGTCGGGGGCCACGCAGGCGGAGAGGTAGAGGCGCTCCGGCTGCGGCAGGCCGCGTTCCCGCAGGGCGCGCGCGGTCTCGAACGCGGCCAGGGCGCCCAGGCTGTGCCCGAAGAAGGCGTACCTCCCCCGGAAGGCGGCGTGTTCGACCAGCTCCTCGACCAGGCCGGCCATCCGGGTGTGCGCGGGGTCGTCGATCCGCGAGCCCCGTCCGGGGAGTTGGACCCCCCAGATCTCGGCCTCCGGCAGTTCGTCGCCCCAGCGGACGAACTCGCCCGGGGAGCCGCCGCTGTGGGCGAAGCAGTACAGCCGTACGGCGGCGTCGGGACGACGGCGTCGGCAGACCAGCAGGCCGGGCACGGTGTGGTCAGACATGGGCGACCTCCTGGTCGTGGTGGACGGGACCGGCGGGGATCTCCCGCAGTGAGCGCACCGTGCGGCCGAGGACCGGCAGAGCGGACAGCAGGCTGCCGGCGCCGACCAGCCAGAGCACGTTGCGCAGGCCCAGCGGCCCGGCGAGCGCTCCGCCGAGGAAGGTGCCGACCGGGACGGCGCCCCAGTTGACGAAGCGGAACGTCGCCGTCATCCGCCCGCGCATCGCGGCCGGGGTGACGGACTGCCGCAGGCTCACCTGGTTCACGTTGAACACGGCGGCGCTGAAGCCCGCCAGGCCCATGGCCAGCCCCAGGACGGGTACGGCGGTGCCGGGTGTGGCGAGCGGAAGCAGCAGCAGGGCCGGGCCCATCAAGGCGGCCGATCCGGCCAGGGCCGGGCCGACACCCCGCAGACGGGTCAGGCGGGCGTTGAGGAGGGAGCCCGCGAGGATGCCCGCGTTGGCGACGGCCAGCACCACCCCCAGCACCGCCGGGGAGAGCCGCAGGTCCCGTACCCCGTAGAGGACCAGCACCGCCTGGCCCATCCCGAACAGCCCGAACAGGTTGCCCAACCCCGCCGTCAGCGCGATCGGGCGCAGCAGCGGGTGCCCGAGGACCGAGCGCAGGCCCTCGCGGATCTCCGTCGTCAGCCGGCTGCCCGCCGCCCTCGGCGGGCTGGGCGCCTCGCGGCCGCGGAGCAGCAGCAGGAGCAGCGCGGAGAGCGCGAAGCCGATCGAGTTCGCCAGCACCGCGACCGGTGCGGTCAGCCACTGGACCAGGAGACCGCCGGCGCCGGGGCCGGCCAACTGGCCTGCGGTCGAGGACATCTGGAGCTTGGTGTTGCCGTCGACCAGCTGGTCCTCGCCGATCAGCGTGGGCAGGAAGGACTGCGCGGCGAGGTCGAAGAAGACCGTCATCACGCCGACCACCAAGGCCGTCGGGTAGAGCATCCAGAGCCGCAGCACCCCGCCGAGCGAGGCCAGCGGGACGACCAGCAGGGCCGCGAACCGGACCAGGTCCGCCACGACCATCACCGGCCGGCGTGGCAGCCGGTCCACCCAGGCCCCGGCCGGAAGGCCGATCACCAGGAAGGGCACGTACTGCGTCGCGGCCAGCAGGCCCACCTGGAAGGGGGTGGCCCCCAGTACGGTGATCGCGGCCAGCGGGAGGGCGAGTTCGGTGATCTGGGAGCCGAGCACGCTGACCGCCTGCGCGGCCCACAGCCTGAGGAAGTCCGGGTGCCGCCACAGCGTGGGCACCGTCGAGGTCATCGGGTCCGCTCGCGCAGGCTCTTCGGGCGCAGGTCGGGCCAGACCGTGTCGATCCGGGCGAGGCAGACCTGCTTTGTGCCCGTGGTGCCCTCGCGCTCCCAGCCGGGCGGCAGCTCGCGGCCCTCGGGCCAGAGGGAGTACTGCTCCTCGGTGTTGCGGACCACGTCGTAGCTGCGGTCGCTGTCGTTCTCGAACACGTGGGTCCTTCTTCCGTGGTTCCGTGGTTCCGTGCTGGGGAGGTCAGTCCTGCGCGGCCGTGATCAGCCGGGCCAGGCGGGCCGGGGTGGGCGCGGTGAACACCTGCTTGACCGTCAGCCGCGTACCGAAGGCGGCGCGGACGACGGAGGCGAGCTGCACGGCGATCAGGGAGTCGCCGCCGAGTTCGAAGAAGTTCTCCTGCACCGCGACCTGCTCCAGGCCGAGCACCCGGCCGAACACCTCGGCCAGCCGCTGTTCCAGCGGACCTTCGGACAGGGGGGCCGGTGCGGGGGCCTTCGGCGCCTCGGCGGCGCGATCCGCCGGTGCTCCGGACGGCAGGGGCGAGTACCGCTGCCGCTCGAACGGGTAGGTGGGCAGCGGCGTCCGGCGGCGGGCCCGCCCGCCGTGCAGTCGCGGCCAGTCCAGCTCCGCGCCGCCCTGCCAGAGCCGGCCGGCCGCCGTCAGCGCGGTGGTCAGTGCCGACGACTCGTCACTGGGGTGCGGCAGGCTGGGCAGGACGAGGTGCCCCTCGCCGCGCGCCGGGTGCCGAAGGGCGAGCGTGGTCAGCGTCCGTCCGGGGCCGACCTCCAGCAGCACGCGGCCGGGTTCGGCGAGCAGGGTCTCCAGGGCGGCGCCGAAGCGGACCGGCCGGCGCATGTGCGCGAGCCAGAAGTCGACGTCCGGCGGCTGCTCGGCGCAGACCCAGCCGCCGGTCGTGTCGCCGACCCACGGGAGGGCCGGGGGCCGGAGGTCGAGTTCGGCGAGCCGGTCCGCGAACTCCGCCAGGACGGGCTCGACCTGGGCGCTGTGTCCGGCGGCGGCGATGTGCAGCCGCTTCGCGTCGACCCCGCGGCCGGTCAGCCGGTCGCCCAGTTCCCCGACGGCGGCGGCGGGGCCCGAGAGCACGCACTGGCTCGGGCCGTTCACGGCGGCGAGCTCGATGCCGTCCACCAGCAGGTCGGCCAGTTCGCTCTCCGGCAGCGGCACGGCGAGCATCGCCCCGGCGGGGAGGCTGCGCAGCAGCTTGCCCCGGGCCACCACCAGCCGCAGCGCGTCGGGCAGGCTCATCACCCCGGCGATGCAGGCGGCGGCGAAGGCCCCGAGGCTGTGTCCCGCCACGGCGGTCGGGCGGACACCCCAGGCCATCCACATCCGGGCCAGGGCGTACTCCACCACGAACACCGCCGGCTGGGCCACGGCCATGTCCTGCAGGGCGAGTTCGGCGGCGCGCGTCTCCTGCTCGGTCGCCGGGTACAGCACCGCCCTCAGGTGCAGGCCGAGCCAGGGCACCAGCAGCGCCGAGCACTCGTCCACCAGCTCGCGGAAGACCGGCTCGCTCTGGTAGAGCTCGCGGCCCATGCCGACGTACTGGCCGCCCTGGCCGGGGAAGAGGAACGCCACCGGGCGCTCCCCCGTCGCGGCGCCGGGCCCCGTCGCGGGCTCCAACAGCGCGGCCGCCGCGTCCGCGTGGCCGGCGGACACCACGAACCGGCGGTGCCCGAAGGCGTGCCGGCCCGTCTGCAGCGTCCAGGCCGCGTCGGCGAGCGGCGTGGCGGTGTCGCGGCGGAGGTGCTCGGCGAGCCGGGTGGCGGCGGTCTCCAGGGCCGGGCCGCTCCTGGCCGAAAGCACCAGCAGCTGGGCGGCGCCCGGCTCCTCCTCCCGGGCAGTGCGCGCGGGAGGCTGCTCCAGCACGACGTGGGCGTTGGTCCCGCCGAGGCCGAAGGAGCTGACCCCGGCCCGGCGGGGGTGCGCCGCCGGCTGCCAGCTGTGCAGCTCGGTGTTGACCACGAACGGGCTCTGCGCGAAGGGGATCTCGGGGTTCGGTTCGGTGTGGTGCAGGCTCGGCGGGATCAGCCCGTGCTGCACTGCGAGCGTCGCCTTGATGAAGCCGGCCACGCCGGCGGCCGCGTCGGCGTGCCCGATATTGGTCTTCAGCGAGCCGATCCGGCAGAAGCCCCGGGCGTCGGTCCCGGCCCGGAAGGCCCGGGTGAGCGCCTCGATCTCGATCGGGTCGCCCAGCGGTGTGCCGGTCCCGTGCGCCTCGACGTAGCCGATCGTGTCCGGCTCCACCTCGGCGACCAGCTGTGCGGCCCGGATCACCTCGGCCTGGCCGGTGACGCCGGGTGCGGTGTAGCCGACCTTGTCGAGACCGTCGTTGTTGATCGCGGTGCCGCGCAGCACGGCCCGGACGTGGTCGCCGTCGGCGAGCGCGTCGGCGAGGCGCCTGAGGACCACGATGCCGAGGCCGTTGGCCCCGACCGTGCCCCGGGCCCGGGCGTCGAAGGCTCGGACGTGCCCGTCCGGCGAGATCACCCCGCCTTCCGAGTACTCGCCGATCCGCAGTGGGACGTGCACGGCCGCGCCGCCGGCCAGCGCGAGGTCGCACTCCCCGGAGAGCAGCGCCTGCGCGGCGACGTGGATCGCCACCAGCGAGGTGGAGCAGGCGGTCTGCACGGTCACGGCCGGGCCGGTGAGGCCGAGCTTGAAGGAGACCCGCGAGGTCAGGAAGTCGATGCCGGTGGCCAGCCTGAGCTGCCAGTCGCTCACCGGCCCGAGGCTGCCCCGGTGGGCGGTCAGCGCCTCGTAGTACCCGGTCTGGCTGCTCCCTGCGTAGACGCCCACCGGACCCGGGCAGGCCTTGGGGTCGTAGCCGGCGTCCTCCAGTGCCTCCCAGGCGCACTCCAGGAAGAGGCGGTGCTGCGGGTCGAGGATCACCGCCTCGCGCCGCGAGTACCCGAAGAACTCGGCGTCGAAGTCCTCCGCGCCCTCCAGCACGCCCAGCGCGGGCACGTGGTCGGGGTAGTCCTCGGAGGTGTTGGGGAAGCGGGTGAGGGACTCCTGTCCCTTGGTCAGGTTGCTCCAGAACTCGTCCAGGTTCCGCGCGCCGGGGAACCGGCCCGCCATCCCGACGACGGCCAGCAGCGGGCTGTCCGGTCCGATGTCGCTCTCGTTCATCGTGCGCCCCCGGTTCGGGCCCGGCGCTGCGCGAGCCGGGCGCGGCCGGCGTCCCGCTCGTCCGCGCGGTCCTGGGGGGCGGCGCCCGGGCCGTCCGTGCCGAGGTGGGCTGCCAGCTTGCGGACGGTCGGGTAGCTGAACAGGGCGACCCCGGGGACGGCCCGTCCGAGCACCTGGGAGAGCCGACGCTGTACCTGGACCAGCAGCAGCGAGTGGCCGCCGATCTCGAAGAAGCTGTCGTCGGCCCCGACCTGGCCGGTCTTCAGCACCTCGCACCAGATCTCCGCGATCTGCTGCTCCAGGCCGTCGGCCGGCGCGGCGGCCGGGGCGGTGGGAGGCACCGGGGGCGCCGGGAGTGCCCGGAGGTCGATCTTGCCGTTGGCGGTCAGCGGCAGTTCGTCGAGCAGGACGTACGAGGCGGGCACCAGCGCGGGCGGCAGCCTCCTGGCCAGGTGGGCGCGGAGCTCCGCCACCGAGGCGCCGTCCGCGACCGCGTACGCCACCAGGGCCTTCCCGGCCACCGCGTCGTCGACCGCCCGGACGTGCGCCTGGCGGACGGCCGGGTGGGCGCGGAGCACGGCGCCGATCTCGGCGGGCTCGACCCGCTGGCCACGGATCTTCACCTGGTCGTCGGACCGGCCGAGGAATTCCAGGCCGCCGTCCGGGAGCCGCCGGGCCACGTCGCCGGTGCGGTAGATCCTGGCCCCGGGCCGGCCGCCGAACGGGTCCGGCACGAAGCGCTCGGCGGTCAGCCCCGGGTGGCCGGGGTAGCCCCGGGCGAGCAGCGCGCCGCCGAGGTGGAGCTCGCCCGGTGTCCCGTCGGGAACGGGCGCGAGGTCCTCGTCGAGCAGGTACGCCTCGGTGCCGGGCAGCGGCCCGCCGATCGGCAGGCGGTCGCCCTCGGGCAGCTGCCCGGGGTCGAGGGCGTGCACGGTCGCGGTGATGGTGGTCTCGGTCAGGCCGTAGGCGTTGCGGACCGGCACCCGGCAGCGGCTCCACCAGCCGTCCAGCGTCCGGGTGTGCCCGGCGTCGCTGCCGACGACCAGCAGCCGCAGCGTCTCGGGGACGGCCCGGGGCTGCGCCAGCAGGTCCTGCACCCACTGGTCCCAGTACGGCGTCGGCAGGTTGGCGACGGTGACCCGCTCGCGGCGCAGGAACGCCTCCAGCTCGGTCGGCGTGGGGACCTGGCCCGGCAGTACGGCCACGGTGGCGCCCGCCAGCAGGGTGGGGTAGACCTCCTCGCCGAACACGTCGAAGCCCGGGTTCGCGAACTGCAGGACCCGGTCGGCCCCGGTGAGCCCGAAGGACGCGCCGACCGCCCGCGCGTGGTGGGCCAGCGAACGGTGGGTGACCGCGACCGGCTTCGGCCGGCCTGTCGAGCCGGAGGTGAAGATCAGATAGGCCAGGTCGTCCGCCGAGGGCGCCTGCGCGGGGTTCGCGTCCGGCCTGGAGACCAGGTCGAGGTGCGCCGGGTCGAGTTCCTCCGCGAGACCGTCGCCGCCGGGGCCGACCAGCAGCCGCACCCCTGCGGTCTCCAGCAGGTACGCCCGGCGCTCGGCCGGCAGCGCCGGGTCCAGCGGCAGGTACCCGGCGCCCGACTTCAGCACCGCCAGTACCGCCGTGACCAGCTCCCGGCCGCGCGGCAGGCTGACCGCGACCACGCTCTCGGGCCTCGCGCCCCGCTCCACCAGCAGGCCGGCCAGCCGGTTCGCCGCGGCGTTCAGCTCCGCGTACGTCACCGGCCCGGCGGCATCGCTCACCGCCACGGCCTCGGGGGTGATCCGGGCCCGCTCCTCGAACAGGCGCGGCACGCTCAGGTCCGTCCCGTCGTGCTCCACGTCCGGGACAGCGGGTGTGCTGCTGCCCATCAGATCGGCTTCCATCCAGCCCTCCATCGCTCTGCGCTGCGGCCACCGGACCGCCTCCGACCACGAGACTGCTCGGCCGCGCCAACGGCGCACCATCGACGGACCAGCGGACGCCGTTGGCGGGCCGTTGGCAGGCGCAGGACCGCTCCGGCGTCAGGGATCCGTAGGGAACCGGCCCTGCCGCGTTATCGGGGCGTCAAGGAACTGGCGCTCCACCTGCAACAGATGTCTACTTATCGAAGGGAATGCGGCGCAATGATCAACAGATCAAGCGCTATATTGAACCCATAGCCAACGATTCAAAGGAAGCGAAACATCATGGCCGTCACCACCCGGGTCGTCGTCGGAGTCAGCGGATCGGAGCACGGCCCGGCGGTGCTGCGACAGGCGTGGGCCGAGGCCGTCCGCCGTGACGCCGTGCTCGTCCCGGTGCTGGCCTGGACGCCCGTCGGCGGCGAGACCGCCTACCGCACCCACCCGTGCCCGCCGCTGGCCGAGCTCTGGGAGAAAGCCGCCCGCGAGCGGCTGGAGGCGGCGCTCACCGAGGCCTTCGGCGAGAACCCGGTGGGCGTCTGGATCGAGCCGCTGGTGGTCCGCGGCGAGACCGGCCCCGTCCTGGTGCAGACCGCCGGCCGGGACGGCGACCTGCTGGTGGTCGGCACCGGGCGCCGCGGCCGGCTGGCCCGGCTGCTGCGCGGCTCGGTGAGCCGGTACTGCCTGGCCCGGGCCGCCTGCACCGTCCTGGCCGTCCCGCCGACCGCCGCCCCGGCGGCCACCGCCGCCCCGTCCGGCCGCGAGCGGCGCCGCACCCTCACGGCCGCCTGACGGCCCCAGGGCGGTCGGTCGCCGACCGACGACCGGCCGGCAGCGGACCGGCGGCGGACCGGCGGCGGACCGGCGGCCGCGAACTGACGGAACGAAGGGTGCGGGACGGTACTCACGGGTAGGGATCGGGGCCGGGGGGCTCCTGACGCGAACGCGTAATCCAGGCGCCACACCGCGGTTGCCACCAGGTAGCCGGTGCGCCGTCCGGACCGGACACGGTTCGGGCGTACGTGATTCCCAGGAGAGGCGGCCCCGCGATGCCGACCGTGCGGCACACCCGGCGCGACCGGGGCGAACAGGCTCTGGCCTGGGCGTTCCTGGCGCCCTCGTTACTGGTGTTCGCCCTCTTCATCGGCTATCCGCTGGTCCGCACCCTGTACCTGAGCACCCACGCCAACGACCTGTTCGGCGCCCCGTCCCGCTACGTCGGCCTGCGCCACTACACCGACCTGCTGGGGTCCTCCGAGTTCCACCAGACCCTGGTCACCACCGCGCTCTTCGTCCTGCTGACCGTCGTGCCCGGGGTGGTCGGGGCGCTCGCGCTGGTCCTGCTGCTGGAGAGCCGGATCCGGGGTGTCCGCGCCCTCAGGTCCGCCTTC
This sequence comes from Kitasatospora kazusensis, assembly GCF_039529945.1. Lineage (NCBI taxonomy): Bacteria > Bacillati > Actinomycetota > Actinomycetes > Kitasatosporales > Streptomycetaceae > Kitasatospora > Kitasatospora kazusensis. The sequence continues at coordinate 91,426 of NZ_BAAANT010000014.1, forward strand.
GCCCTGCCGTTCGCCTTCTCGGTGGCCAGCGCCTCGGTGGTCTTCTCGGTCCTCTACAATCCGGCCAGCGGCGTACTCAACGGCCTGCTCTCACACCTCGGCGCCGCACCCGTGGGGTGGCTGACCGACCAGCGCTACGCCCTGCTGTCGGTCGGCGCGGCCACGGTCTGGATGACGCTCGGCTACAACGTCCTGGTGCTCTCGGCCGGAGTCGGCGCCATCCCGCCGGAGATCACCGAGGCGGCCCGCCTGGACGGCGCGGCCGGCCGGCGGCTGGCCCGCTCGGTGACGGTGCCACTGCTCGGCCCGCACCTGTTCTTCCTGATCGTGGTCTCCACCATCAACGCCCTACAGAGCTTCGGGCAGATCCACATCCTCACCAAGGGCGGCCCGGACGGCGCGACCCGCACCCTCGTCTACTCGGTCTACGAGAAGGCCTTCGCGTACGGGTCCAGCGACTTCGGGACCGCGAGCGCCCAGGCCGTGGTGCTGCTGGTGGTCGTTCTCGCCTGCGCGGGTGTGCAGTTCGGCGTCCTGGAACGGAAGGTGCACTACGCATGAGCCGGATAGCCGTCTACCTGCTGCTGGCGCTCGCGGTGGTCACCGTCGCCTTCCCCGTCTACTACGCGTTCGCCGGTGCCCTGATGGGCCCCTCCGAACTCGCGAGCTACCCGCCCGCGTTGGTACCGCACTCGATCACCGGACGGAACTTCGCCGGGGCCGTGCACGCCATCCCGCTGGGCCGGCAGTACCTCAACTCGGCCCTCACCGCGACCGTCATCACGCTGGCCCAGCTGCTCACCTCGGTGCTCGCCGCGTACGCCTTCGTCTTCCTGCCGCTGCGCGCGCGGGCGGCCGTCTTCGCGGTGTTCCTGCTGACCCTGATGGTCCCGTGGGAGGCCGTCATCATCCCCAACTACCTGACGATCTCCGGTTGGGGGCTCGGCAACACCTACTTCGGCCTGGTGCTGCCGTTCCTGGCCTCGGGCTTCGGCACCTTCATGCTGCGGCAGTCCTTCCGGCAGTTCCCGGCCGAACTGCGCGACGCCGCGCGGATCGACGGCGCGGGCCACTGGCGGTTCCTCTGGCGGATCCTGGTGCCGCTCAGCAAGCCCTCGCTGGCCGCGATCGCGGTGTACGTCTTCCTGTCCTCCTGGAACCAGTACTTCTGGCCGCTGATCATCACCCGCACCGCGCAGATGCAGACCCTGCAGATCGGCCTGGAGAGCCTGCGCGACGCCGAAGTGGCCGACCCCGGACTGGTGTTGGCCGGGGTGGTGCTCACCCTGCTGCCGACCCTGGCCCTGGTGGTCTTCGGCCAGCGCTTCATCGTCCGCGGGCTCACCGCGGGCGCCGTCCGCTGACCGCCCGGCACCGCCCGCACCGATCCAGGCCCCGCCCCGCACCGCCCCGGCACCGACGACTCCACGACCTCGCACCACCGGCTCAGCGACCTCGCACCACCACGAGACACCGAGAAGGAGAACCGAGCATGGGCAAGCAGCTATGGGGAATCCGGGGCGCAGCCGCCCTGGTGGCCGCCGGTCTGACCCTGACCGCCTGTACGTCGAGCGGCACCCCGTCCGGCACCCCCGCCGCCGGGGCGCCCGGTGCCTCCGCGCTGGACAACGCCAAGGGCGTGACCACCGTCGACTTCTGGCACTCGATGACCGGCCAGAACGCCACCGCCCTGACCGCCCTGGTGAACGCCTTCAACGCCGCCCACCGGGGGAAGATCGAGGTCAAGCCGCTGTTCCAGGGCACCTACGACGACGTGATCGCCAAGTACAAGGCCGCGGTGCAGCAGAAGGGCACGCCCTCCCTCGTCCAGGTCTACGACATCGGCACCCGGTTCATGATCGACTCGAAGCAGACCGTGCCGGCTCAGGCCTTCGTCGACAAGGACGGCTACCCGATCGCCGACATCGACCCGAACATCCGCAACTACTACACGGCCGGCGGCAAGCTCGCCTCGATGCCGTTCAACTCCTCGATGCCGCTGCTCTACCTCAACGCGGACGCCTTCAAGGAGGCCGGGCTCGACCCGGCCAAGCCGCCGCGGGACCTGGCCGAACTCGGCGAGATGGCCAAGAAGCTGACCAAGAAGGACGGCAGCGGACAGACCGTCAGGTACGGCTTCGGCGCGGCGATCTACGGCTGGTTCGTCGAGGAGCTGATCGCCGAGTCCGGCACGCTCTACTGCGACCAGGGCAACGGCCGGACGGGCAACGCGGGCAAGGTGCTCTTCGACTCCGCCCAGGGCGCGCAGGCCGTCCAGTGGTGGGCCGACCTGGTCAAGGGCGGTTACGCGGCGAACACCGGCCGGGTCCCGGCCGACGCGCAGGCGGCCTTCAAGTCCGGCAAGGTCGCCATGCACCTGGAGTCCACCGGGGTGCTGCGCGGCTACACCGAGGCCGCCAAGTTCACCGTCGGCACCGCTCCGTTCCCCAAGATCGACGCCACCGACCAGGGCGGCCCGGCGATCGGCGGCGCCTCGCTGTGGATCGACGGCCCCGGCCATTCGGACGCCGAGCAGCGGGCTTCCTGGGAGTTCGTCAAGTTCCTGTCGGCGCCCGAGCAGCAGGCCGCCTGGCACACCGGCACCGGCTACTTCCCGGTCAACACCAAGGCGCTGGACGAGCCCGCCGACAAGGCCTGGCTGGCCAAGTACCCGCAGTTCCAGACCGCGATCGACGAACTCCACGCCACCAAGCCCACCCCGGCCACGGCGGGCTGCCTGCTCGGCGTGATGCCGCAGGCCCGCAAGAGCGTGGAGACTGCGATCGAGCAGACCGTCAGCGGGGCCAAGACCGCCCAGCAGGCTCTCACGGACGCCGCCAAGGGGCTCCAGCCGGCCGTGGACGGCTACAACAGCGCGGTGAACTGACTCCCGTCCCCGGCGGGGTGACGGCACACGCGGGCTGCGCCCGGCGGGACGGTTCCCGCCGGGCGCAGCCCGGTCGCTGTAGGGCGGCCGCTACATCGGCTTCGCCTTGATCACCGAGAAGATCGCGCCCTGCGGGTCGGAGAGGACGGCCATCCGGCCCGCCACCATGTCGAACGGCGGCACGAGCACCGTGCCGCCCCGCTTGACCAGGGCGTCCACCGTGCTGTCGGCGTCGTCCACCGAGAAGTACGTCAGCCAGTGGGCCGGGGTGCCGGGCGGGTCGTTCTGCAGCTTCGCCACCCCGCCGCGGGCGGCGCTGTCCACGTTGTACGCGAAGTACTCCTCGTCCATGCCCTCCATCGGCGCGATCTCGACTCCGAAGACGGCCCGGTAGAAGGCGGCGGCCGCCGGGATGTCGGCGGTGTGCAGCTCGTTCCAGGTGAGTGCGCCGGGCTCGTTGACCACGTGCGCGCCGAAGAAGTCGCCCGGCTGCCAGACGCCGAACACCGCCCCGGTCGGGTCGGCCGCGACCAGCATCCGGCCGGTCGTCCCGACGTCCATCACCGGCACCATCACGGTGCCGCCGGCCTTGGTGATCGCGGCCTGGGTGGCGTCCGCGTCGTCGGTGGAGAGGTAGGTCGTCCAGACCGTGGGCGGTGTGGGCTGCCCCTCCGGCGCCATCGCCGGGCCGATCCCGGCCACCGGCTTCTCGTTCAGGGCGCACACCGCGTACCCGCCGAACTCCGGCGGGCCGACCTGCCCCTGCCAGCCGAACAGGTCGCGGTACAGGTCCAGCGCGGCCTGCTGGTCCTTGGCCATCAGATCGACCCAGCAGGGCGTGCCGGGCGCGTACGCGGTGGTGACTTCAGGCATTTCGTCTCCCAAAGGTGGTGACCCCCGGTGAACACCTTGGCCGCACCCGGCCCCACCCGCCACCGGAGAACGCAGGACGTGTCACCATCGCCTCGGCACCGCCCGCCGGGCGACCATGGGATGGACACGGTTCCGGCGCACGATCGAGGAGGACGCGGTGCACCCCGAGACTTCCGACCGGGAGGCCGTCACCGACGCCCTGGCCGATCCGGCGGCCGCCGCGCTGGCGACCGGCCGGCTCGACCTGCTGCGCGCCGTCGCCGACCACCTCCCCGTCGGCATCGCGCTGCTCGATCCGGAGCTGCGCCGGCGGTACCGCAACCCGGCCTTCCGTCGCGCGGGCCTCCTCGGCCCCGAGGCGGAGCCGGCCCGGACGTCCCCGGTCCGGGAGGTGCTGGGCCGGGTGCTCGCCGACGGCCGTCCGCGCGAGCTGGCCGCGGACGGGCCGGACACCGCTCCGGGCGGGCCCCCGGTCCGGGTCCGGCGCCTGGTGCTGGACGGACGGGTGGCCGGGCTGCTGCTGGTACTGCCCGCGCCCACCGGACCGCTCGAACGGCAGCGGCAGGAGCTGGCCCGGGCGCACGCCCGGCTGGCCCTGCTGGATTCCGCGGCGGAGCGGATCGGCAGCACCCTCGACATCGACACCACCTGCGCCGAACTGGCGGGCTTCGCCGTCCCCGCACTCGCCGACCTGGCAGCCGTCGACGTGCTCCCGTCCGATTCCGCCGGGCATCCGGGCGGCCCGCGCACCGGCCTGCCGAGGCTGCGCCGGGCGGCGGCCCGCGCGGCGCGGCCGGGTCCGGGCGCCGAGGCGTTCGGCCTCGGCGGGCCGGTGCGCTACCGGGAGGGCTCCGCCGTGGCACGCAGCCTGGAGCAGGGCCGACCGGTGATCGCGGACGTCCGGTCCGACGAGGAGCTGGCCCGCGCCGCCGGGCACGCGGCGACCGAGGCGGTGTACCGGTCCGCACGGATCGGCTCGGTCCTGGCGGTGCCGCTGACCGCCCGGGGGCAGCTGGTCGGCGTGCTGTCACTGGCCCGGGGGCCGTCCCGGGGATTCACCGAGGACGACGCCGAGCTGATCGCGGACCTGGCCCGGCGCGCCGCGACGAGCATCGACAACGCCGGACGCTTCACCCGCTCGCAGGGCATCGCCGTGGAGCTCCAGCGGGCCCTGCTGGCCGAACCCGGAAGCCCGCACCCGAACCTGGAGCTCGCCTCGCGCTACCTGCCGTCGGGCACCAGCTCGGTGGTCGGCGGCGACTGGTACGAGACCGTCCGCCTGCCGTTCGGACGCACCCTGCTGGTGATGGGCGACGTGATGGGCCACGGGGTCGAGGCCGCCGTCGACATGAGCACCTACCGCTCGAACCTGCGCTACGTCGCCGCCATGGACCTGCCGCCGCACCGGATCCTGCGGCAGCTGGACGAGGTGATCTCCGCGAGCGACTCGGCCCGTCCGGCCACCTGCCTGCTCGCCCTCGCCGATCCGGCCCGCAACCGGTGGACGTTCTCCAGCGCCGGCCACCTCCCGCCCGCGCTGATCACCGCCGACCGGCCGACCGAGCTGATCGAGGTCCCCACCGGGCCGCCGCTCGGCACCGGCTTCGGCGGCTACCAGCAGACCGTCCGCGAGCTGGTCCCCGCGCAGGTGCTGCTGCTCTACACCGACGGCCTGGTCGAGCGGCGCGGCGAGGACATCGACGTCTCGCTCGCCCGGCTCGCCGCGCTGCGGCTGGCCGCCGACGGCCCGCTGGACGGCGTGCTCGACGCTGTCCTGGCGGGGGTGACGCCGCACGCCGCCGAGGACGACGTCGCCCTGCTGGCCGCGCGGGTCCGGCCGCGCTGAGCCGGCCCGCGGCTCAGCGCGGACCCGGGCGGGCCGTCCGCGCCTCACGGCAGGACGTGCCGCAGGACGTCAGACGGCCCGGCCCCGAGGCGTCATCCTGGTCGCGCGCTCCCGGGCCCACCAGAGCAGTGCGGCGCCGACCAGCACGCTCCACAGCGCGGCGCTGACCGTCGCCGTCGGCGTACCGCTGGTGAAGGCCCGGGTGAACGGCAGCGTGAGGACCGCGACCGCGACCGCCGGTCCGGCCGCGTACCAGGCGGCGAACAGGAACGGCCCGATCCCCGAGCCCGGGGCCTGCGAGGAGCCGAGCATCAGGTCCTGCCGGATCACACCACGGCAGGCGTTCACGAGCGCGGCACCGACCATGGCGGGCACGACCGCCGCCGCGAGCCAGGCCTGCGCCCCCGCGCCGCAGAGCAGGGCGGCCACCGCGCAGGCCGAGCCGATCAGGACCCCGAGCACCATGGGCACGATCGCGTGCCGCAGCATCAGCTCGCCGAACGGATAGGGCGACCAGGAGGCGCGCCGGGGGTCGTCCGTCTCGATCCGGGCGGGTTCCAGCAGTTGTGCGACCGCCAGGTAGCCGAAGACCAGGGCCAGCGCGGTGCCGGCCCAGGAGGCCACACCGGTGGCCGAGTGCACCAGGAAGGCGAGCAGCGTCGCGGGTACGGCCAGCAGGACGGCGCGCCCCAGCCGGGCCGGGGAACGCAGCAGCGCCAGCGCGTCGCGCCACGGGACGACCTGCCAGGGCGCGCGCGGCGCGGGCAGGCGCAGGCGGCGCGGCGCGGCGCCGGGCGCCGAACCGGTGACGGCGAGACGGGCGGCCCGCAGTTCGACGGTCCGCAGGGCGGCCAGCACCCCGGCCGCCGTCCGGGCGCGCTCCCGGAGCCGGGCCGGCTGGACGTTTCCGCACGCGCGGTCGGCGAGCACGGCGCAGACCCCGGTGAGGATCAGCAGCAGCACGGCGCCCGCCCAGGCCCCCGGCTGCGCGGCGGGCGTCGGCGCGAGCGCGGCCAGGCCCGCCCAACCCCACGGGCCGGACCAGAGTTCGACACGCTCCAGCCAGGGGATCCGGTGCCCCTGCACGGCGAGGGCGCTCTGCGCGGCGAGCAGCAGCACGACCAGCGTCAGATACGGGGTGAGCCGGCGGACCAGGACGGCAACCCGGTCGTTCAGCTCGACGGCCAGCCCCGCGCAGGTGGCCAGCAGCGGGACGCAGATCCCGCCGAGCAGGCACCAGCCGAGGGCGGCGAGCAGACCGGTCCGCACGGTCAGCCCGAGGGTGACCATGCCGGCGGCCGCGGCCACCACGCCGGGGGCGACCGCCAGGCCGCAGGACAGCCAGAACCAGGGCCGCAGCACCCGTCCGGGCCGGACGGGCTGCGGGAGCAGCCAGTCGGCCGTCGCCCTGGGCGGGAGCACCGGGCCGCGCCAGAGCCCGTCCCGGGCGGCGAGCAGCACGGCGGCCAGCGCGACCGCCGCGATGCCGCTGGGGAGGGCGGCGAGCACGGCCGGGCCGCTCCCGGTGTAGTCGGCGCCCATCGAGGACTGCAGGAACAGTCCGAGGCTCGGGGTCACGCCCCAGACCACCAGGACGAGCAGCACGCAGTAGACGGTGAAGCCGATCTGGCCGGCGCGGGTGCGCCGGTGCGGCGCGCGCAGGGTCCGCAGCAGGGCCAGCGCTTCGCCGGTCCAGTCGTCGTCCTCGGTCCACTCCGGCGCGGGGTCGGTGTCCGCCGGGTCGCTGCCGTCGGGGTCGAGACCGGCGGGGTCGAGGTCGTGCAGGCCGTCGTCCGGGCCGTCCGGGTCCACGGTGCCGAGCGGGGTGCCGGTCACCGGACGCCTCCGCGGGCGCCCTCGGCGAGGACGGTGTGCGGGGCGCCCTTGGCCACCACCTGGCCGTCCTCCAGCACCACCACCCGGTCGGCCACCTCCAGCGCGAGGTCGGTGTGGTGGGTGACGAGCAGGACGGCGACGCCGTCGGCGAGCTCGGCCTTGAGCAGCTCGGCGAGGCGGCGCCGGGCGTCCGGGTCCAGCCGCTGCTCCGGCTCGTCGAGCAGCAGCAGGTCGCGCGGCCGGACCATCGCGCAGGCCAGCAGGAGCGCCTGCATCTGACCGGAGGAGAGGGCGGAGGGGAGGGCGTCGGCCCGGTCCGCCAGGTTCCGGTCGGCCAGCACGTGCTCGATCCACGCCCGCGCGTCCGCGACCCCGTGGGCGACGGCGACCAGCAGCAGGTGCTCACGCACCGAGAGGTCGGGGTAGCAGGCCACGGTGTCGCCGACCACCGCCACCCTGGCCCGGATCCGGGGGTCGCCCTCGTCCATCGGGAGGCCGTCGAAGGTGACCTTCCCGCTGGTCGGCAGCTCCCGGCCGGCCGCAATCCGCAGCAGGGTCGACTTGCCGGAGCCGTTGTGGCCGAGCAGCGCGACGCACTCCCCCGCCGAGAGCTTCAGCGTGACGGGTTGCAGCACCTGCCGTTCGCCGTAGGTACGGCTCACCCCGGTCAGCTGGAGCAGAGCCTTGCGCGGCTCGGTGGGCTTCTTGGCCATGGACGGGTGCCTCTCGCTGCGGGTGTCGGGCCACTCTACCGAGGGAGCCGGGCGGCTGAAGATCGCTTCGGCGCGCAACGGCCCACGGCCGGGCTGGACGCCGCCCTGCGGCTCCGGCGCATCCTCGCCGCTCTCGGTCCCGGCCGGGCCGCCAGGGCCTGGCCCGGACCTGACCCGGGCCTGACCCGGGCCTGTCAGTGGCGGCTGCCAGAGTTCTCGCATGAGCGATACCCCTGACCTCACCGCCACCACCGGGACCGCGGCCGGCATCGCCGGGTACTGGGACGCGGCCGCGCCGTCCTTCGACGAGGAGCCCGACCACGGTCTGCGGGCCGACCGTACCCGGCTCGCCTGGGAGCGGCGGCTCGGCTCCTGGGTGCCGTCCGGGCCGCTCGACGTGCTCGACGTCGGCTGCGGCACCGGTTCGCTGTCGCTGCTGCTGGCGCGGTCGGGCCACCGGGTGACAGGCGTCGACCTGGCGCCGGAGATGGTGCGGCGGGCCCGGGCCAAGCTGGCCGAGGCGAACCGGCCGGCCCGGTTCCTGGTGGGTGACGCCGCATCGCCCCCGACCGGCGGCGAACGGTTCGACGTGCTGCTGGCCCGTCATCTGCTCTGGACCCTGCCGGAGCCCGAAGCCGCGCTGCGCGAGTGGATCGGCCGCCTGCGCCCGGGCGGGCGGCTGGTCCTGGTGGAGGGCCGCTGGCGCGAGTCCGGCCAGGGCGACCCGTACGTGGCCGGGGCCGAGGTCCTGCCGTGGCTGGGCGGGGTGGGGGCCGAGGATCTGTCGGCGGTGCTGCGGCCGCTGGTCGCCGAGCTCAGGATCGAGCTGCTCGGCGAGGACCCGGAGCTGTGGGGCGGCCCGGTCACCGACGAGCGGTACGCCCTCCTCGCCCGGGTCTGAGCTGCTCGGGGCCGGCGCCGGCGGGCCGGCTGCCGGCGCGGCGACAGCGCATGCCGTCAGAGCGGCGTGGCCTCCCGCAGGACGAGCAGCAGCGCGACGGCGGCGTTGAGCGCGGAGAGCGCGGATGCGGTGGTCCCGGCGGCGGCGACCAACGCGGCCAGGCCCGCCGGGGTCCCGGCCGGGGGCCAGCGGCGGGTCGGCGGTGCCGGGTCCAGCAGGGCGGCGATCCTGCGCGGTACCGGACCGGTCGTGGCGAAGCCGGGCACGCCGGTGGGGTGCCCGCTGTGCGAGCCGAGCGCCGCCTTGCCGACCGCCCGGGCCGTCAGCCGGCGGTCGCCGACCACCTGGGCGGCTTCCTCGTCGGCCCACCGTTCGGTGCTGAAGGCGACGGCGGCGCGCAGCGGCCGGAGGAAGGGGTTCAGGCTGGCGGCGACCTGGGTGGTGAGCAGGAAGCGGTGGTGCCGACCGGTCAGATGGGCGCGCTCGTGGGCGACGAGCACCCGCCGCTCGTCCGGGTCCAGGCAGGCGAGCATGCCGGTCGAGACCACGATCCGGCCGGGTGCGCCGGGCAGCGCGTACGCGTAGGGGATCGCGTCGGGCAGCACGGCGAGTTCCGGCACCGCCGACAGCTCGCCGAGTGCCCGGCGTGCCTGGCGCCTGATCCGGATGTGCTGCGCGAGGACTCGCGCGCACCCGACCACGACGACGGCGAGCGCGGCGGTCGCCAGCGTTCCGGAGAACTCGGCGTACGGCACGGCCGCCCGTACGTCCGGGTCCGACCAGCCGTCGGGCAGCGGGTTGCCGGGGATCTGGGCGGTGCCGACGACCACGAGCATCACCAGGCAGAGCGTGCTGCACACGGCGAGGACACCGCCGACGACGGCCAGCAGCCTGGTGACGCTGCGGGGGTGCAGGTGCGCTCCGGCCAGCCGGGCGATCGGCAGGACGGTCAGCGGCAGGACGAGCGGGAGGAAGAAGAAGACACCCATCGGCTCAGTCCTTCGGGGTGCGCGGCGGGTGGTCGTCGCTCTGCGGCCCGGCCTCGTTGAGCAGCGTGCGCAGCAGTTGCTCGTCGTGCGGCGACAGGGTCGACACGAAGCTGGCCAGCACCGCGTCCCGGTTGGTGCCGCTGTCGAGCACGCGGCGCATCCGCAGGGCGGCGAGTCCGGCCTCGTCCGCGGCGGCCAGCCAGACGTACGAGCGGCCGGCCCGGTTGCGGTGGACGGCTCCCTTGGCGTGCAGCCGGGAGAGGATGGTCACCACCGTGGTGTAGGCGAGATCGCCGTCGAGGTGCTGTTGCAGCCACCCCGCCGTGGTGGGGGCCTCGGCCCGCTGGAGCAGCGCGAGCACCTGGGACTCGAGTTCGCCCTGCCCTCGCCTGCGAGTGCGCGGCCGCTGCTGCGCACCGTCCGTGTCCTCGCCCATGGGGGCGTCTCCTCTCGGTCGTGCCGACTTCCGGCATGCGGCGTCCGGCCACCGGCTGCCTACGCCCGGCCGCCGCTCACCGAACGGTGGCCGCCGCGCGCCCCGGGACCCGCTCCGGAGGCCGTGCCGGCTCCCGGGCGGTTCCTGGTGGTTCCCGTTCTGGTTCCCGTTCGCCGAGGCGCGAGTCTACCCTGGGACTTCCCAGCCTCTACAGTGCTGTAGAGACTCGCTGGTGACGACAGGGGGATGCCTTCGGCATGATCGGGCTAGTCTCTACACTCATGTAGAAAGTAAATAGCTTTCAGGGCACCCGTGCGAGGGCAGCGGCTCTGGAGGCGCTGTTCCTGTGTGCGCCGCGGGCAACCTGCCCGGGCGGTTCCACTCCGCAGTGGGCACGGCCGTTCCGGCCGCGGCGAAGGGTGATCGACATGTCAGGCCAGAGGGCGGGGACTGCTGACCGCAGCCCGGAACCAGGGCGCCGGGGCGCTCCGGACGGCGCGCTCCCAGCACCGGCACAGCGCCGGTCCGACCGCCCGTCGTGGGACCGGCCCGTCGGCGGGGGCGGCGAGCCGGCGGGGGCCGGCCCGGCAGCCGGCCGCGCGGCGGGCCGTCGTGGCGACGGGCGCGCGCAGCGCCGTACCGAGCCGCCGCGCAAGGGCCGTGGGACGGCGGCGCTCTTCGCCGTCGGGCTTCCGCTGCTCGGGGCGGCGGTGGACGAGGCCGTCGGGTCCGGAATCGGTACCGCGTTCGCCGTGTGCGCGGTGCTCGGCAGCGCCCTGGCCGCCCTGGTGAGCGGCCGGCCGGGCTGGTGGTGGGTGGCGACGGCGCCGCCGGTGGTCGTACTGGGCGTGACGGCGGGCGCCGAACTGCTCGTGCACGGCTCGAAGTACCAGGGCAAGGCACTGGCCACCGGCGCGGCCGGCTGGGCGATCCACGGATTCCCGGTGATGGCGGCGGCCGTCGCGGCCGCACTGCTCGTCGTACTGATCAGGATCGCAAGGGATGGGCGGGGCCGTCGTGGCTGACAACCGACGAGACAACCAGGACGAACACCGGGACGAACACCGGCCGGACCAGCGCCGGAGCGGCGACCGGACGGCCGGACCGGACGGCGGGCGGACGACCCGCCGGCCCCGACCCGCCGGAGGCCCGCCGAAGCGCCGGACGCCCCCGATCGTGCTGGCCGGGCGGACGGTGGCCTGCGGCGTCTCGCTGGCGGTGCTCGGCACCACCGGCTTCACCTGGTACGCGTACAAGAGCCTGAACGACGGTCTGACGACGTCGAGCGCCCTGGACACCGCCAAGAAGAGCGCACCGCCGCACCTGGACAAGTCGGTCAACCTGCTGCTGATCGGCCTGGACAGCCGCAACGACATGAACGGCAACCCGCTGCCCGACAACGTCGTCTCGGACGAGCTGCACGCGGGCAGCAGCAGCGACATCGGCGGCTACAACACCAACACCCTGATGGTGATGCACATCCCGGCGAACGGCGGCAAGGTCACCGCGCTCTCCATCCCGCGCGACGACTACGTGCAGACCGCCGGCGCCGACGGGAGGATGCACAAGATCAAGGAGGCGTACGGGATCGCCAAGGACACCGCCGAGCAGAAGCTCGCCGGGAAGAAGCTCTCGCACGCCGAGCTGGAACGGCAGAGCCGGGAGGCGGGCCGCAAGTCCACGCTGGCCACCGTTCAGCAGTTCCTCGACATCCCGATCGACCACTTCGCCGAGGTGAACCTGATCGGCTTCTACGACATCGCCAAGGCGCTGGAGCCGATCCAGGTCTGCCTGAACCACCCGGTCAGCGACCCGATCGTCTCCCGGACGGCCAACCACGAGGGCGGCGGCACCGGGCTCAAGCTGCCCGCCGGGATGAACTCCCTCAACGCCGCCGACGCGCTCTCCTTCGTCCGGCAGCGGCACAACCTCACCAACGGGGACCTCGACCGGACGCACCGCCAGCAGGCCTTCATCTCCTCGGTCGAGTACAAGCTCAAGCAGCAGGGGGTCTTCAACGACCTCGGCCAGATGCAGAAGCTGTTCGGGGTGGTGCAGAAGGACGTGGTGATCGACAACCAGTGGAACATCCTGGACTTCGCCCAGCAGGCGCCCAACCTGACCGGTGGCAACGTCGAGTTCAACACCCTGCCGATCTCCGGCTTCAAGACGATCGGCGGCGAGGCCGTCAACACGGTCAATCCCGACCTGATCAAGCGGATCGTCCAGCAACTGTTCGGCCACGAGACCCCGGCCGCTCCGGCGGCCGCCCCCTCCGGCAGCCCGGACTCCCCCGCACCCGCCGCCCCGGCCGACAAGCCCTCCGGGACGGTCGACGTGTACAACGCCTCGACCGTGCAGGGCGCCGCGGCCGAGGAGTCCAAGGCGCTGATCGCGCTGGGCTTCAAGGAGGGGCGGGTCGGACCGCCGGCCGGGCATCCCAAGTCCACCACCGTGACGTACGGCGCCGGGGCGAAGAGCGGCGCCGAGCTGGCCGCCACCCGGTACGGGGTGACGGCGACCGCCTCCGCCGCCGTCCCGGCCGGCCACATCGTGGTGACCCTGGGCACCGGGTACACCGGTCCCGAGACGAGCGGCGGCTCCGCGCCCTCGGGCGGGCAGAGCGGCTCCTCGTCCGACAGCGCCCCGGACCCGGCCGCCACGCTGCCGATGCAGGGGCCCGCCGTGAAGGCCGGGAACGGCATCCCCTGCGTGGACTGACCCCCGCGGATTTCGCCCGGACCAGGATTGGCAACCAGCGACCCGCGTAAGGCAGTTGACGGTGGGCATACTGTCCGGGTCTGATGCGAGGGGGCGTTGGCAGATGGTACGAGAGGATCCACCGGGAGTCGACGAGGCAGAGCTGCTGCCCGAACCGTTCTGGACGGCGGACCGGGCGTCGGTGCAGGGGCAGCGGCTGACCGTGCGCTGGTACCGGGGGCAGATCGCCCTGCTGGTGCTGGCGGCGGCCGTCGCCGCCGTCCCAGGCCCCCGGCACAGCGGCGACGGCGACGTCACACCGCTGTTGTCGGTGGCGGCCTTCCTGGCCGCCGGGTACTACTGGTACCGGCTGCGGCAGGTCAACCCGCAGCGGCGCTGGCACGAGGCCCGGGCGGCGGCCGAGTCGGTGAAAGCACTGGCCTGGAAGTACGCCGTCCGGGCGCGGCCGTTCGAGGGCGAGGCGGACTCCGCCTACGCGGACGAGGACTACCTGCGGCAGGTGGGCGAGGTCCTGGCCGCCTTCGAGGACGAGGCGGTCCTGCCGCCCGGAACCGTCCCCGAGATCACCCGGGAGATGCGCCGGCTCCGGACCGCCACGCTGTCCGTCCGCCGCAACCTCTACCTGCGCTCCCGGGTCGAGGGCCAGCGCAACTGGTACCGCGACCGGGCCGCCGCGTACGAGTCGCAGTCGGCGTCCTGGGGGCTCGGCACGGCGGCCCTGATCATCGTCGGCGGGGCGGCGGCCGTCGCCCAGGCCAGCGGCGCCCTCTCCGTCCACCTGTTCGGCGTCTGCGCCGCCGCGGCGGCGGCCGTCATCGCCTGGACCCAGCTGAAGCAACTCCGGCCGCTGGCCTCGACCTACCTGCTGGCGGCCAAGGAACTCGACCTGGTCGAAAGGCGACTGTCCGACCTCGACCTCGGCGGCCCCGAGGCGGAGGCCCGTTGGGCCGCACTGGCGGGCGACGCCGAGGACACCGTCTCCCGGGAGCACACCACCTGGCGAGCCCGGCGCGCCTTCCCCCGGTAACCGGGCAACCCGGCAACAGCACGGATCACCGGAGGCAGTCTGGCGGACAGCCGGTGTGGAAGAGGCTTCTCCTCGTAGCATAGGGCCATGACTGGAGGGGAAATTGGGAGTCATGGCTGAGAAGAAGCGGAAGTTCGACGCCGAGTTCCGCGAGGGAGCCGTACGGATCGTCAGCGATTCCGGCAGACCGGCCGCAGAGGTCGCCCGCGAACTGGGGATCAACGAAACCACCCTGGCCACCTGGGTCTCCCGAGCCCGAAAGGCGGCCGGCGACGGCACCCTGGGCACCTCGGAACGCGAGGAACTCCTCCGCCTCCGTCGCCGCGACACCGAACAGGCCAAGCGCATCGAGGAGTTGGAACTGGAGCGGGACGCGCTCAAGCGGTGCATGGTGCTGTGGGTGAACTGAGGACGTGCGCTCTGCCCCGGGACGGCATCCACCAACCGATGCGCGGGCGGACCGGAGCCAGGGCATGGCCAACGAGGACGAAGCCGAGATCAAGCGGGCGCTTGGGATCGCTGGTGCCGCAATCGCCCTTGGCGCGGTTTTTGTCGGCGCCAGGATCATGGGTGAAGGCAAGGACGGCCCCGAGGGCCGCCTGGAAGCCTAGCCTCGACCTTTCGCAGCTGTCGCGTCAGAGCGTCGATCAGGGATGATTTCGGACGGATGCGACTCCTGATGATCAAGGACCTTGATCATCAGGAGTCGCCTACGCATGTCCGTGCGCCGGGCCGCTGATGCGCACCCCGGGACCCAACGTCGGGCGCCGGACCCCGGGGTGACATCTGCGCACACCGGGCCCGGACACATCCGATCGGCATGCCGGGAAATCACTCGTCGAAGTCAAAGCTCAGCATGGAGGTATTGGCCTTCTTCGCCTTCTTGGCCTTGGAAGCCGAGCCGCCTTGAGCCCCGGCATTGCGCATTTCGGCTTCCTGCCTCGCGGCCTTCCTCTTCTCGGCCAGCGGAACATAGGGCACATAGGGCGGCTCGTCGACAATCACGGGTTCGAAGTGCCTGGCGAAATGCGGCGGCACCTTTTCGGCGAACGCGGCTTCCCAAGCCGCCCGGCGCGGATCTTCGGCGTGCGGCCTACTCCTGAGATCACCGAGAAAGCGGCCCTTTTCCGCGGCGGTCATTCCCTCGATTCGCGGCTCAACGCCGTGCACTTCGACCACGGCGGCGCCCGGGATCTCCCCGACGACCAGGACTTCCCGGTCCCCCTTCGCCAATTCTGCGATCAACGGCTTCTCCGCAAGATCCGTGAGGTTGCGGATATCATCCCTCGAAAGATCGATCAACTTGTTCCCGGCATTCAACTGGTTGACATCGATCTTGATGACCGGCGCCCATTTGTCGAGCGGCCGAACCGTATTTCCGGATTCCCCGTCCATCCCCTTCTTGAAATCGTTCGCCGAATAGTAGAGGGACTTTTCCAGATTGGGGCTGAACGAGATGTACTGCGTGGCGGCATTCTCGCCGGACACATGGAAGGCGACTGTCGCGGTGGCCGCCATATCGCCCGGACCGATGTTCGTCTGGCCGTCCCATCCCGTCAGCCGCTGATATGCCTCCGGAGTACCCACGGAACCGTCCGCCTCGACGAGTTTCAGACCGTCGTAGCTCTTCTTCCACTGCGGCTCGATCCTGATCGCCCGATAGAGATAGCGTTCTCCGCCGTCAGCAAGGTAGTCCTGAGGTGTCCGCTCGTACGCCGGATCGACAGGTACGTTCCAGCCGGGGCGGCGCTCCGCCGTACCGGGGCGTTCGGGGGCGCGGCGGTCGTTGGCGGGGTCGTGGTTGGGGTCGGCGTGGGGGGTGGGCTCGGTGGGGAGGCGGTCGGGGGTGAGAGGGATGGCGAAGACGCCGTTGTCGCCGTTGTGGAGGGGCTTGTCGCTGCTCTCGCCGGTCTGGCCGTCGACGTAGGTGATCTTGCCGTTGTGGTTGACGGCGCCCCAGGAGTGGGAGCGGCCGTCGGCGTCGCTGGTGGTGATGGCGGCGGAGGAGCCGTGGCCGTTCCGGCGGAGGGTGTCCTCCAGGCGGTCGAAGGCGGCGGGGCCGTCGCCGAGGTCGGAGAACTTCGCGCCGAGGTTGTTCTCCATGCGGTCGCGTCCGCCGAGTTCGCCCAGGTCGGAGGGGTTGCCGTTGGCGTCGTGGTCGGGGGTGCGGGCGGCGGCCGCGGTGGGGTGGCCGTGGAAGGTGTCGAGAAGGGCGAGGGTCGCGTCGACGCAGTTGTTGTTGCGGCCGGAGGTGCCCGGGCCGTCGCCGTTGATGGCGGCGAGCCATTTGCCCTCGGTCGGGTCGGGGTGGCGCTGGGGGGTGCCGTCCTCGTTGAGGGGGACGGCGAGCTTGATGCGTTCGTGGTCTTCGGGGGTGGGTTCGGTGAGGCCGCCTTCGGTGCCCAGCGGGCGGTCGTCGGTGGCGGGGCGGTGGGGTTCCGCCTCCGGGCGGGGTTCGGGTTCGGGTTCGTGGTGCGGGGAGGTGTCCTGGTCGTGGTGCGGCCCGGACGTGTTGTCGTTCTCGTGGTGCGGGGTGTCGTCGGGGGCGGTGTGGGGGGTGTCCTGGTCGTGGGCCGTGGACGGGTCGTGGTCGTGCGGGGCTGCGATGCCGCTCTTGTCGCCGCTCTCGGTTTCGGTCCGGTGCTCAGGAGCGGACGCGCCGTCGTGCCCGGGCTTCTCCACCGGGGCAGGCTCATCCGTCGGCGTGTACGCAGGCGGCGCCTCCTCGCGACCGGCACCGCTGAACTCGGAAGGCTTGGGGGCAGGGTGGACGCCGTCACCGGCACCCGTGCCTGCGCGTTCGCCGCGCGGGCGCACCGGGCCGAGCTTGGCGCCGCCGGTGGCCGGGGTCGAGACGGACGAGGGGCTGTGGGCGGGCTTGCCGGCGGGCGCGGGCGGCGGGGACTGGTGCGGTTCGGCGCCGGGGCGCCCGCCGGAACGGACCGGGCCGGGGGTGAAACCGCCGCCAGCGCCGGACATCATCGGCGGAACCGCCCCGCCGGCGGACGGTGCGGCGGCGGGCGGAGTGTCGGTACCGGGCGCCTGTCCGCCCGACAGGTCGTCGGGGGAACCGGGGGCGTGGTCTGCGGAGGGCGTCCTGCTGGGGGCGGGTCCGCCCGCCAGGCGCGCCCCGTCGAGATGAATACCCCCGCCACCCGGTACCGCACCGGGCAGGTGCGCGCCGGCCACGGCACCCAGACCCGGCGCAGCACCGGAACCGGACGCACCCGCGCCGGCGGACGAACCCGAAGTCGCCTCGTCGTAGGACGGCGGAGCCTCACCACCGGGGCGCTCGCCCGGACTCTGCTCCG
>NZ_BAAANT010000014.1:109064-161837 GCF_039529945.1 Kitasatospora kazusensis
GACAACGGCGAACCCTCACGAGGCACCGCCTCACCAACCGGACGCTCACCCGGACTCTGCTCCGACAACGGCGAACCCTCACGAGGCACCGCCTCACCAACCGGACGCTCACCCGGACTCTGCTCCGACAACGGCGAACCCTCACGAGGCACCGCCTCACCGTGCAACGGCACACTCTCGCCGGCGTGCCCACTCGGGGTGTGCTCAGGTGACGGGGAGTTCTGCCCGTCACGGGCGGCCGCGGCTGCGGCGATCTCGTCCGGGTGCGTTCCGTCCCCGACGTTCAGGTAATCCAGACCCTCCTCGTGACCGCCCGAACCCTGCGAACCCGCAGAATCATGCCCACCGGCAGAGTTCTCCGAGTGCGAAGGCGCCGGACCGGAGTCCGCCGACCCGTGCGACGACGACGGCGCCGCGCCGTCGTGCCCGGCACCCCCGCCCGAACCACCGGGGCGCTGCGAGCCGAACGGGACCAGGCCGTTGGTCCCCGACGAGGACGACGACGATCCGGAGTCCCCGCCGCCCTCCGTACTCTCGTGCGCACCCGAACCCGAACCGCCGGAACCCCCGGAACCCCCCGAACCGCCCGACTCACCAGCACTGCCCGAGCTGCCGCCCGGACCCTGGTAGTTGTCGTTGCCGGTGCCCGCGCCGCCCTCGGAGAAGGTCGGCTTCCCACCGCCCTCACCACCCGGGAAGCCGCCCTCCGGCATCTTCGGCTCGTTGAAGTGGGCCTTGGCCGCGTTCGCACCCGCGTGCAGCCCGGCCCCCGCGCCACCGCTCAGACCCGACCCCAGCAGGCTGTGACTGTCGACATGACCGGTCGTCACCAACTGCGTGATCGCATCCGTACCGACACCCACCGCCGCACCGGTGGCCATCTTCCCCGCCGTCGAGCCCATCGCACCGCCCAGGCCCAGCTTCTCCCCGGCCGCACCCATCCCCTTGCCCAGCAGATGCCCGGCCGCACCCGCCACCGCACCGCTCTCGGCCGCCTTACCGACTTCCTTCATGTCGATGCTCTTGCGGTGCCCCTGCGCCAACTCGATGGCCTGCGCCATCAGATCGATCGCCGCCATCTGCACCGCCTGCTTCAACGCGTGCTGCAACGCCTCCTTCAACAGCCGCTTCAGCACCTGCTGGACCGTCTCACGCGAAGCCGCGATGAACACCGGAGCCTCTGCCAGCGAAGCACCCGCCGTGAACGGCGCCTCCGCCTCCGCCGTCGCCAGTTCGAACGCCAGAATCCCCAGCTGCGCGATGATCTGGATCTTCGCCGTCTCCGCCGAGTTCGCCATCGCCTCCAGCATGTCGCCCATGCCGTTGCACGAATTGATCAGACCCGGCAGGTACCCCGGATCCGACTCCGTCCCCTTGCCCACCGTGTACTCGGCCCAGTGCTTGCCCAACGCCTCGGCCGCCGTACCCTGCTGACCCTCCAGCGCCTGCTTCACCGCCGCATCCGCCGAATGCGACGCATCCTGCAGACTCGAACCCACCTTCCGCCAGTGGTCCGCCATCTCCCGCAACTGGCCCTCGTCCGCCTCCGGCCAACGCGTACCGGCGAGAAGCAACAGCACCCATTGCAGGGGTTCGGGGAGTTCGACAGCCATGGGATTAGTGCCTTCCGGTGTTCATGTGCTCAAGCGTTGCCGCTCGGTGAAATCGGGGTGTGGACGGACCGGGGCCAGGTCGGCGGCGGCGAGGCCTACAACTGGCTGTCCAGGTGACTGAGATCGGACGCGGCAGATCGTCCGCCGCTCGTAGCCCTGCGCCGTCGGCTTCAGTCGGTCCACGATCGAGCGTCGTGAGGTTCGGTACGCGGGTGGCGTGCAGCCAGACCAAACCAGGTCAGGTCAGGTCAGGTCAGGTCAGTAGAGGCCGTGCCACATCTGCTCGATGACGACGGACCACCAGGTGCTTTCCTTGCGGAAGGCATCGGGGTCGCTCTCCCCGAGAGCGGTCTGGAGGTTCGTGAGGACGTCAGCGGCTTCGAGGGGGTCGAGGCCGCTGAGGGTGTGGCGGGCGGTGGCGAGCAGGATGAGGCTGCGCAGGAAGGCGGAGAGCGAGGTGTTGACGAAGCGTCCGCTGCCGGTCCGCGGATGGACCGCCCAGACGGAGCCGCTCTCGTTGCCCGAGCAGCGGACCGCGACGGCACAGAGGCCGTCCGAACCGATCCGGGTCCAACCGGCGAGCACGTCCAGGGTCGCGGGCTCGACTGCGGTGCCCGCTGCCCTCAGGTGGGTGCGCAGGTCGGCGAAGAGTCCACCGGCCGGCGGCGACTCCAGCCGGTCGGCCGTGAAGAACAGCGGCACCTCCGCCGGCTGGCCGGCCCAGGCGAGAGCGGACCGGGTGTCCTCGGGCAGCCGACTGGCCGCCAGGTCGTCCACGTCGTAGCGGACCACCTCGGCGAAGGCGGCGTTGAGCCGGCGGCCGAGCTCCACGTCCCGCACCGGCGCCGCCGCGGGAACACTGCCGTGCGCCGGCGCGGGGACACGCCTCGGGCGGGGCGGCGCGGGACGGACCTCACGCTGCACCCGCTCCGTCAGCGCGGCCACCCCCTCCGCGCGCTCCTCCGCGAGGATCCCGTACGGGTGGTCACAGCTGATCTCGGCGGCGGGGAACTCCCGCTCCACCAGGGCCGCCGGATAGCCGCCGGGCAGTGTGGCCGACCGCAGCGCGGTGTGGATTCCGCGGACGGCCGTGTGCGGAACACCGAGCCGGGCCAGTTCGGCGACCAGCCGGTGCTCGACCGGATCCCGGCCCGGCGCGGCGACCAGTTCGATCTGGGCGACCTGGCCGGTGGCCGGGTCGCTGTAGGACGCGGTCAGTACGTTGCCCGGACCGACGGCGGGACGGGCGCGCAGCCGGTACGCCTCGATCACCTCGTCCACGGGGATGGAGGACCAGACGCTGAGCTCGCCGCTCTGCCGGTCCACGACACCACAGGCGCTGCCCAGGTCTGCGGGCGGCCGCCGCTCACCCGTCACCGGATCACGCTCCAACGGCGCGGGCGCCGCCCACACCGCCCACCCGAGATCGAACTCACGGTGCCGCACCTCACGGCGCACGCCGTCACCACGGCCGCCGTTCAGCCAGACGTCGGCCGTACCGAGAGCTTGCTCCTGGCTAATCACGAAAATTCTTCCTTGGTTCTTCATTGTGTCGGTCAGGCGGTGACGGTCGGAACCCGCTCAGATCAGACGGTTTTTCACGCGTGTGCCGTGGGAGGGAGTCATGCTGTGCACGTTTCTCCCCGGCAAGCGCTCAGGAAGTCCGACAGGCTTGGGGTCAGTGCTTTCCGGTGTTCATGTGCTCAAGCGTGATGCTCGGCGAGATCGGGATGTGCATGGGCGGCGTGTAGGCGGGCGGCGGCGAGGACTGCAACTGGCCTTCCTGACCGGCGAGATCGGATGCGGTGGAGCCGTCCGCGCCTTCGTAGCCCTGCGCCATCGACTTCAGGCCGTCGGCGATGTACTTCAGCCCGTCGGGCATTCCCTTCAACGCCTTCAGGGTGTCGGCGCTGTACTTCAGGTAGCCCTTGTCACCCTCGGCGAACTGCTTGCCCGACTCGTCCTTGCCCCACGGCGCCTGCGACTCCATGCTCGGCAGGTACGAGTTCAGGCTCGTGTACAGCGCGGCGATCGCCTCCGAAGCCGCCAGCATCGGCGAAACCGCCGCACCGTACTGCTCCGGGCGTACCTGGAATCCCTGACCGGCCCCACCACCCGAGCCGGAAGCGGAAGACGAACCAGGAGCGGCGGCGCTCTGCGCGGGCGTCGTCGGCTGCATCTGCGTACCGATACGCGGCGACAGCCCGGACCCCGACAGGGGCGTCCCCGGCGTCGCCGGTTCACCCTCGGGAGCCGGCTCACCCGACGACTTCTGCGCACTCTCAACCCCGGCCCCCGACAACGGCATCCCCGGCGTCGCCGGCACACCCTCAGGAGCCGGCTCACCCGACGACTTCTGCGCACTCTCAACCCCGGCCCCCGACAACGGCATCCCCGGCGTCGCCGGCACACCCTCAGGAGCCGGCTCACCCGACGACTTCTGCGCCATCATCTGGTGCGCAGGCATCTCAACAGGCATCTGCTCCACCCGCGCGGTCTGCGCCGGGGTCACACCATCAGGCAGCATCTCCCCCACCCGCGCCGTCTGCGCCGGCATCACACCATCAGGCAACATCTCCCCCACCCGCGCCGTCTGCGCCGGCATCACACCATCAGGCAACATCTCCCCCACCCGCGCCGTCTGCGCCGGCATCACACCATCAGGCAACAGTCGCGCCATCTGGTGCTCAGGAACCTCGACGGGCATCCGCTCCACCGGCGAGTACTCCACGGGCGTTCCCTCCCGCAACCGCTCCACCGGCTCGTACTCGACCGGCGTACCCTGCCGGTACTCGGGCGTCGTGAACATCTCGGTGGCGCGGTACTCGGCCTGGGCGTCGTCGGTCATGGTGTTCCCTCATCAGCGTGGTCTTCGGCCGGTCCGGAGACCGGCCGTTCAGGACAGGAATGCGGAGCGCCAGGGGCAGGGGTCAGGCCTGGGGTGCGGCCGCCAGCCGGGCCAGCGCCGCCCGCATGAAGGGGCTGGGGACCTGGTACCCGCCCTCCTCCAGCAGGGGTGCCCGAACGGCCGGCTTCGCCGCCTCCACCGGAGCCCCGCCGGCGGGCCGGGTCTCGCCGGGGGCCTGCTCGTCGGGGCGGCCGCGGCGCGACGCCGCCGAGCGGGCCCGGTCGAGGTAGGCGTCGTCCCCGGAGCCGCTGGCTGAGCCGCCGTCGGAGGTGGTGCCACCTGCGGCCTTGCCGTCCGACGTCGTCTCGGTGCCGGACGCGGCCGCGTCACCGGAGGCATCCTCCCCGGCCGGGGTCGCTGCGCCGGGGCCCAGCAGAGCGCCGGCCAGCTGCGCCAGCACGGCGTTCTCACCGGCCGGCTGCGCCGCCGCCGCAGCGGCCTCCTCGTGCGCCGCCGCCGCAGCGGCCGCGTGACCCGCGCTCTCCGTCCGGGACTCGTCCATCCACCGCTGCCGCATCCGCTGCCAGCGCTGGTCACGCGGCCCCTGCTCGGTGGCCTGCCCGACGATCCCCCGGTCCCCGCGCGGCCCCTGCTCCTCCTCGTCGCCCTCGCAGCCGAACCGCGTCGGCCGCAGGAACCGGTTGGCCTTGCGCTCCTTCGACCCGCCACGACCCGCACCCCCACCGGGCATATGAGGAGCCGAACCCCCCGGCCGCGCCGCCGCCGAACCCCCGGCAGCCCCACGCGCGGCACCCGCCGCACCACCCAGCGAACGCCCCGCCGCAGCCGCCGCCGCAGCCGCACCCGCCGCACCACCGGCCGCACCCGCACCCCCGGCCAGCCCGCCCAGCGCACCCCCCAGCGCACCGCCCATACCGCCACCCATGCCGCCACCCGCGCCGCCACCACCGCCGCCGAGGCCCAGCGAACTGCCGCCCGCACCGCCGCCGCCGAACGCCGACAGACCGCCCGAACCACCCGCCCCCGCACCGGAGTCGAAGCCGGGCAGACCCGCCAGGCTCAGCCCGCCCGAGGTCTTGTCCAGCGGCAGCGGCGTGAACACCGGCAGACCGTTCCTGCCCAGGCCCGACCCGTAGTCCGGCATCGTCGGCATGGCCGGCATCGGCGGCTTGAACGGCTGCAGGACCGGGGACTTCGCGCCCCCCTGACCGCCGTGCATCCCCGGCATCTGCGGCATGTGAGGCATCTTCGGCATACCGTGACCGCCCCCGGCGCCACCTCCTGCCCCGCCGCCCGCGCCGCCACCGGCACCCCCGCCCGCCCCGCCGCCCGCGCCGGCACCCGCGCCGTCGCCCCCGCCCGCGCCGTCGCCCGCACCCGCGCCACCGGGCGGCGGGACGCTGTCCAGCCCCGTACCGGAACCGGCCCCCGAACCCCCGCCCGCACCGCCCCCGCCGGCGTTCGGCAGCGCGCAGCCCTTCCCCGCACCGGTCATCGCCTCGATGTGGGTGGCGTTCTGGCGCAGCATCGAGTCGACGCCGGAGCCCACCTGCCCGACGTACGTGTGGTAGGTGTCGGCGGCCTGCTTGACGCCCGCCGACTGCGCGACGTCGTCGTGCTTGCCCGCCGGGTTGTTCGCGATGTACTCCTTCGCGTACTGGAGTTCGCGGATCATCTCGGTCTTGGTCTGCCCCACCGCCTGGGTGGCGCCGCGCAGCGACTGGGCGACGGCCTGCCCGGCCACCAGGGTGGTCGGCGCGTGCGAGTCGTCCCGGCCCGCGTACTTCTCCAGGTACTGCTCGAAGGTGTCGGCCGCCGGGCCCGACATGCCCGCCATCGCCCGCTTGGAGTTGGCGATGATCGTCTGGATGTGCGAGTCGGCGACACCGATCCACTTCTCCCAGGCCGTCGCCAGGTCACCCAGTACGTCCTCGTTGGCGTCAGGAAACGCGATGTCTTTGCCGTGGTCATTGCTCTGGACGGTCTTGAGCACATCGGCGAGGTCGGACGGCAGCTCGATCATGGCGGATCACTTTCTCGGACGGACCGCCCGGCTGAGGAGGAGGGACGGACCACGGGCCCGGAGTGGAGCAACGGAGGGCCGGATCCACGGACTGCCGCCCACTGCCCGGCCGGATCCGGCCGGGCAGTGGGCGTTCGCGGGTCCGCCTCGGGGACCACCGGTCTCCGGAGGCCCGGGCCGGTACGGGGAACGGGGGCTCGGAACGTCCCGACGATCCGTCGGGACGCAGCCCGGCACCACCTGCTAGACCGTGGCGGCCGGTCTCTCGCGCCCGGTCCGGCGGCGGCCGGGTACGTCGCGATACCTCGCGGATGAGCAGTTGGTCACGCCGGTACTCCCGAGAACGGAACAGTGCTGGCCCCGGGCCGTCGCGCGCGCGATCGCGCCTGCGCGAGAGCACGGGGGGTCCGGCAGGACATCACGTCTGCCTTGTCACCAGCATTGACCAGCCCGCTTGCTTCCTGCGTGCGCTTGGCTAACGCTTCACTGCCAGGGCCGCGGCTGCGTCCGGCCGGCACCCCGCCAGAACCTCGGCAGTGCCCATGGATGTCTCGCGGATGTCTCGCGGACGATGCCTCGCCGACGCCTCACGAAGGCCCCAGGGCGCAGCTGCTGCCGTCACCTACCCAGGAAGTCTGCCCGTCACACCCCGGCGGTGAGCCCGTCCCTGAGGAACGGGCAGGCGCGGCCCGGCCCGGCACCCCCCGCACGCGCTCCCGCGGCACGGCCCGGCCGTCACACCGAGGTGATCAGCTCCGCGCGCCGCCGGTAGCCGGCGGCCTCGCGCTCCTGCCCGGCCTCGTCCGCGGCCCGGGCCAGCACCTGGAGCACCTCGGCGGTGCTCTCGTCGTGGCCGACCACCTCCGCCTCCGCGAGCGCGGTCCGCAGGCAGTCACCCGCCTCGGCCGGCCGGCCGAGTGCCAGCAGCGCCTCGCCGCAGGTGGTGTGCAGGAGTACCCGCCGGGCTGCCGAGACCCCGGGGGTCGCCACCTCCAGCCCGTACAGCGCGCGCCGCAGCGCGTCCTCCGGGTGGCCGGTGTCGAGCAGGTGCCGGGCCAGGTGCTGGATCGCCAGGGTGACGGTGTGCGGGTGGCCGTCGGCGAGTGCCAGCTCCAGGGCCCGGGAGAGGCCGGCGCCGGCGCCGTCGGCGTCGCCGAGGGCGGTCTGTACGACGGCCAGGTTGACCCGGGCGATCGCCTCCCCGACCAGGCTGCCGGAGCGGGCGCCCAGTTCAGGGGCGGGGGCCAGGCAGACCAGCGCCTCGGGGAACCGCCGCTCGGTGGTCAGCACCCAGCCGAGCAGGGCCCGTACCCGGCTCTCGGCGTCCTCGTCACCGACCTCGACCGCCGCCCGCAGGGCCAGGTCCAGCACCGGCACCCAGCCGTCCCGGACCTGGCGCAGGACCAGCGGCCACTGGAGCAGGGCCAGCCGCCAGGCACGCTCCGGGGCCGCCCGCGCGACCAGCGCCGCGAGGGTCTCGCGTTCGCCGGCGAACCAGGCCAGTGCGGCGTCCGGGTCCGCGAACCCGGTCACCAGCGGCGGGCGGTAGCTGTCCGCGGGTGGCGCGCAGCACGGCTGGCCGCCCGGTTCGGCGGCGGCCGCCGCCGCGAGCGCGACGTGCAGGTAGTGGTCGGCGAGCCGGTCGAACGCCTCCGGCGCCGCCTCGTCGGAGAGGCCCTGGGCGTAGAGCCGGACCAGGTCGTGCAGGCTGAACCAGTCGTCGTCGGTCTCGGTGACGAGGTGGGTCGCCGCGAGCTGGTCCAGCGCGTGGGCGGCGTCGTCCGGGTGGGTGCCGCAGAGGGCGGCGGCGGCGTACCGGTCCACCCGGGGTCCGGGGTGCTGGCCCAGCAGGCGGAACAGGGCGGCGGCGGGCGGCGGCAGCTGCTCCACCGAGAGCCGCAGGGCCGCCGCGACGCTGATCTCCTCGGCCGAGAGCTGGGCCAGCCGGCGGTGGGCGTGGCCGAGCTGCTCCGCCATCGCGCCGATCCCGCGACGCGGGTCGGAGGCGATCTTCGCGGCGGCGATCCGCAGCGCCAGCGGCAGCCCGTCGCAGAGGGTGGCCACCTCGCGGGCGGCCTGCGGCTCCGCCGCGACCCGGGCCGCGCCGAGCACCCGGGCGAGCAGTGCGGTCGCCTCCTCGGGTGGCAGGGCGGCCAGTGGCACGGGGCTGGCCAGGTCGGAGACGACCAGGCCGACCAGGCGGTTCCGGCTGGCCACCAGCGTCACCGAGTCGGTGCCGCCCGGCAGCAGCATCCTGACCTGGTCGGATTCGCGCACGTTGTCCAGGACGACCAGCACCCGGCGGCCGTGCGTCAGCCGCCGGAACAGCGCCGAGCCCGCGGAGACCGACCCGGGCAGGTCCTGCGGCAGCACGCCGAGCGCGAGGAGGAACTCGGTCAGCACCTCGCCCACCTCGCGGTCCGGCCGGTCGCTGAAGCTCCCCAGGTCCGCGAAGAGCTGGCCGTCCGGGAACCGGTCGGCGTGCTGGTGCGCCCAGTGCAGGACCAGCGCGGTCTTGCCCACCCCCGCCGGGCCGGTGACCAGGCAGATCGCGCCGTCCTGGGCGTGGGCGGCGGCCCGGTCCAGGGCGCCGAGTTCGGTGGTCCGGCCGTAGAACCCCCGGGGTGCCCGGGGCAGCAGATCCGGGGCGCTGTCCCGGGGCCGGCCGCCCTGCTCCGCCGCAGGACGCGGCACGCCCGCCGGTTCGGCCGGTTCGGCGGGCGTCTCCTCGCCGCGCAGGATGCACTCGTAGGCCCCGCTCAGCACCTGGCCGGGGTCGACACCCAGCTTCTCGGAGAGCACGTGCCGGGTCCGGTGGTACCAGTCGAGGGCGTCGGACTGACGGCCCGCCCGGAAGAGGGCGAGCATCAGCGAGGCGACCAGCGTCTCGCGCATCGGGTGGGCGACCGCCTCGCCGCGCAGCAGTTCGGCGGCGCTGGCGTGCTCTCCGAGGGTCTGGTAGTGGCAGGCGAGCGCCTCGACGGCGGCGAGCCGGCTCTCCTCCAGCGTCTGGGCCCAGGCCTCCAGCATCTGGCTGGCCACGGTGCCGGTGAGCGCCGGTCCGCGCCACAGCCCGAGGGCCCGGTGCAGGGCGTCGACCGCCTCGGCGGAGGGCTGCCGGCTGCGGGCCAGCGCGACCAGTTGCTCGAACCGGTCGACGTCGAGCAGCCCGTCCGGCACCCGCAGGACGTAGGCGTCGCCCTCGGTGGCGAGCAGCACGCCGTCCTGGTCGGCGCAGGCCTCGGCGAGCAGCGTGCGGATCCGCGAGACGTGGCTCTGGACCACGGAGCGGGCGTTGGCGGGCGGCTCGTCCACCCACATCGCCTCGGTCAGCTGGGCGACCGAGACCGCGCGGTTGCGGCGCAGCAGCAGCATCGCGAGCAGGCTGCGCCGCTTCTCCGGGCCGAGCGCGAGTTCTCCGGCCTCGCCGTCCACCGCAACGGCTCCGAGCAGCCGAAACCTCACCGAGTCGTCCCCCTGATCGCTTGCCTGTCCGGGGGCAAGGCTATCGGGACGTCACCGGGCGGCCGCGTCCGCCCCCGGTGTCGTCGGCGGGGCGGCCGCCGCACGGGGGCCGCGGCCGGGGGAGCCGCCCGTGCGGACAGCTCCCCAGGTCAGGGGCGGGGTGGTCAGATCGCGGTGACGTTCACGGCCGCCGGGCCCTTGGCACCGCTGCTGTCGATCTCGAAGGTGACCGCCGCGCCTTCGGCCAGGGTCTTGAAGCCGTTGCCCTGGATCGCGGAGAAGTGGACGAAGACGTCCTTGCTGCCGTCGTCCGGGGTTATGAAGCCGAAGCCCTTCGCGTCGTTGAACCACTTGACCGTGCCGTTGATCAGCGCCATCGTGACTGTCCTTCCCTCACCTGCGGTGCCGCCCCCGGAGAACGGTCCTCCGCCCGCCCGGTTCGGCCATGATCGATCGTCAGGTTAGCGCCCGCCGGCCGGCCGCAGGGGGCGAAGCCGGACAGTCGTCGGCACGATGTCAGACCTGGTCAGCCGAGCGGGCGGCAGAGCAGCGCGTCCGGCACCCCGGCGTCGGCCCAGCGCCAGGTGTAGGCGACACCCGCGAGGTACTCGTCGTCGGCGCACTGGCCCTTGTAGTAGCCGGGCGCCCAGTCACTGGCGGTCGAGCCGCCGCTGCCCGGACGGCTGTCCCCGTGGTCGAACCAGACGTCACGTCCCGTGGTCGGCAGCTTCCCGGCCGCGGGTGCGCAGAGCAGCGAGGACATCGCGTTGCCGCGCACGCTGTACCCGACGGCGAAGTAGTCGTCCGGGCACTGCAGCTTGTTGTAGCCGGAGGCCCAGTCCCCTTCGGTGACGTACCGCTCGTCGGTGACGGCCAGGTACTGCGCACCGCCCTTGGCCGGCTGCCCCGCGTCCGTGCACAGGCCCCGGCTGTCGCTGCGGCCGAGGCCGGCGAGCCGTTCGGTGTCGGGGCAGTCGCCCTTGCGCGCGCCCGGGTCCCAGTCGGTCCGGGCGAGCATCTGCGCGGAGACGTCGTAGTCGCTGTGGTCGAGGTCGAGCATGTTCCAGCGGGCGGTGCGCGCCACCGGGCCGGTCAGGCCGGGCGCGCCGACGAGCTTGTTCCAGTCGGCGGCCCGCCAGTCCCCCGGGTCCTCGACGCTCAGCCGGTTGCCGGTGGCGTCGTACGAGAGCAGTGCCCAGCTGTCCAGCGGCGCACCGTTGCGGGTCCAGCCGATCAGCGGCCAGATCGCGAAGTCGGTGTCGTTCGCGACCAGCAGGTCGGTGAAGCTGTCGAACCAGGCCTGCTCCTTGGCATCGGTCTCGCCCCGCCCGGCCGCGCCGAACTCGCTGACCCAGACCGGCGCCGTGAAGTGCTGTCCTGCCTGGGTGACGAACAGCGCCTCCTGGCTGACCACCTGGGCGAGCTGCGCGGGGGTGAAGTCCTCGTAGCGCGGGTCGCCGGTGGCTCCCAGGCCGCTGCCCGCACCGCTGTTGGCCGGGCCGGTGTACGCGTAGAAGTGCGCCGAGTAGACCAGTTTGTCCGAGGAGATCAGCGTGTTGGACAGGTTCTGGACGGGTGTCAGCATCGGCCGTCCGTGCGGCAGCCCGGCCAGCGGGATGCCCTGCCAGTTGATGCCCTCCATGATGACCAGCATGTCCGGGTCGGCCTGGAGGATCCGGTTGCCCGCCGTCTCGAAGGCGGCGTTCTCGTCGTGGGAGTCGCCCCAGCCCCAGTTGGGGTCGTCGGTGACGTCCCGGCGGACCTCGTTGCGCAGGTCCGCGCCGACCACCCGCTTGTTCGCCTGGTAGCGGCTGACCATGAACACCCAGTCGGCGAGCCACTGGTCGGTGCTCTGCCCGCTGTTCCAGCGCTCGTTGCCGTCCAGTCCGCAGCACCAACGCGCGGTGGTGGTGTGGTTGTTGAGGATGACCGCGAAGCCGTCGGCGGTCAGCGCCGTGACCGCCGCGTCGTACACCTGGAGCGGGGTCTCACCGCGCAGCTGCGGGTTGGCCGCCACCGCCGCGTCGGGCACCGGGGTGGTGTTGCGGATCAGCGCGTCGGAGAACGGCAGCCGGATGCTGTTGATCCCGAGACTGTGGAATCCCGCCATGATCTGCGCCATC
Source organism: Kitasatospora kazusensis (assembly GCF_039529945.1). Taxonomy (NCBI): domain Bacteria; kingdom Bacillati; phylum Actinomycetota; class Actinomycetes; order Kitasatosporales; family Streptomycetaceae; genus Kitasatospora; species Kitasatospora kazusensis. Next base: position 121,158 of record NZ_BAAANT010000014.1, read on the forward strand.
GGCACCCGGTCCAGGCCCAGCGGGAGGTTGTACGAGGGCTCGTTGTTCTCGTTGTCCGCCGGAACGTCGGGGTCGCCGCTGCCGAGCCAGGTGCCTTGCGCCCCTTCCCAGTTGCCCGACTGGAGCTTGAAGCGGTTGCCGTCGGCGTCGACGATGTAGCGGCCCCGGGTGCTGAGCGGGCCGGTCCAGGACGCGGCGAGCTGCGCGCCGGTCCTCGGCACCGCCGCGGCCGGGCGGGAGGCGGCGGGAGCGGCCGCCCGAGCGGCCTGGCCGCCGCCGGTGGTCACGGCCAGCAGCGCGGAGAGCGCCGAGACGGCCGACAGGGTGCGGGTGACGAGCTTCTTCATCACGGTCCTGAGGTGGGTGGACGACTGTGGAGGTGCTGCTCTTCCTTCAGCTACCGAACAGTAATCTGAATACACTTCACCTGACATACCCGTGCGGCCCCGGGTTTCACTGCTCAACTGCCGTCCGCAGCAGGTGTATCCGATATTCTCCCGGACCGGTGGCAGTCGGCCGGGCACTTCCCACGCCCGACGCCGCCCGCGCCCTGTACGCGGACGCCTGCCACGTGATGGCATGGACACATCAAGTCTTGGCAGGCGCGCCGCGGGCGAACTACTACTTCCAGGGATCGCCCCAGACCTCCTCGTCGAGCCCCCTGCGGGGAGGACCGCAACTTCAACATCAACACCGAACTCCGGGTCGCCGCCGGCACCTCCGACCCGACCAGGACGACCAGCTCATGACGGTGGACTCGACCGACGGCAGCATCGACACCACGTACCACCTCGCCTGGAAGCAGTGCGCCCGACCGTCGCGGACGGCGCGCAGCCGAGGTGCCCGGCCGCGTGCGGACGCGGCCGGGCACCTCGGACCCGCCGGATACCGGCGTTCGTCAGATGTTGGCGGTCGTCAGATGTTGACGCTCGTCAGATGCAGGCGTTCTTGAGGTTCGACCACTCCGACTGCACGGTGTAGGCGCCGACCGAGTGGGTCTTCCAGGCGCAGATGTCACCGATCTCACCGTTGACGTCGTCGTACCAGCCCTTGCCCGGGATCGGGTCCGTGATCGCCTCGGAGAGTTCGTGGGAGCTTGTGGAGGTCAGGGCGTCGAAGGGGGTCAGGGTGCCGGTGCAGCCGGTGCAGCCCGGGTAGGGCATGGCCGCGTAGAAGATCTGACCGCCGATGTCGTTGTGGTAGCCGCAGAAGGCCTGGCAGGAGCGGGATCCGCCCTGGACGACGGAGGTGCCCGGCGGCAGGTAGACGAAGTACAGCGTTTCGGTGTCGGCGGCGGGGAAGGCCGGATTGGCACCCAGCTCCTGCTGGAGCAGGTGCTGGATCCCCGCGTCGGTGACGACGTGCTTGGGTGCGGGAGTGGTCACCACGGCCCGCCCGATGTGGGATCCGTGGCCGACCTGCAGGCCGTTCACGTCGCGGTACTCGCCCAGCATGTCGAGCAGCGGGCTGGTCAGGACGAAGTCGAAGAACCCGTCGAGCTTGGCCGCCGTGTCGGACAGCGGGGCGGTGGACCAGGCGGCGCCCCAGTAGACGGTGAAGACCTTGACGGCGGTGAGCAGCGGTCCGCCGCGGAACGTCAGCTGCGGAGCGGCCGCCGGAGCACCGCCCTCCGGCGACCCGAACAGCTCCGAATCCGAATGGAGCGGGACGATGCGGACCGAGTCGTGGGGGGCTGGGACGACGGCGGAATACGGGATGTCGGTGCTCATGACACAACTCCTCGTGTGGTCGGGACACGAGGCCATCGTCCGGACACCGGTGTCGCAGCGGCGTGACGCGGGCGTGACGGCCGCGCCCGCCGGGCGGCGGCCCCGGGCAGGGGTTCACCGGCCGCGCCCGACCGCGCCGCCCACGCCGGGGTGCGGATCCCCACACAGGCCGGTCACCAGCCCGGACAGCAGCGCGGTCGGACGCAGTCCCAACTCGTCGCGCAGCAGGCACTCGTAGCGTCTGAAGGCGCGGACCGCCTCCGACTGGTTGCCCTCGGCGAGGTGGGCGCGGACGAGGGCCGCCTGCGCGCTCTCGCGCAGCGGATCGGCCCGCACCGCCGCGCTGGCGGCGGTCACCGCACCCGCGAACTGCCGGGCCCGGACCAGCTTCCCGGAGAGCACTTCGAGGGTCTGCAGGCTCAGTTGCCTCCAGTTCTCGGCCTCGGCGAGGATCCAGTCGTCGTACCAGCCGGGCAGCAGCTCCAGCGGGAGGCCCGTCAGGCCGAGTCCGGCCGGCCCGAGGTCCTCGCCCGGGGTGGCCGGGTCGAGGACGTGCAGGGCCAGCTCGCGCGCCCGGTGGAGGTCCACGGCGACCCGCTGCGCCAGGCAGATCTCGCCCGGCCTGATCTCCAGCGCCGACCGGCCGGAGATCCCGAGCCGCGCGAGCACCGAGCGCAGGTTGGCCAAGGCCCGGCAGTCGGAGGTCTCGGGCCACAGGGTCCCCGCCACGAAGGCCCGGGGCATGGCGTGGCGGTGCAGCGCGGCGAAGGCCAGCAGCCGCTCGGAGGCCGCCGGGACGGGCACCGGGACATCGGCGACCAGCAGCCTGAAGCCGCCTAACAGGTCGATCTGCACGGACGACCGTCCGGGCGGGTGGGGAGCCTGCGCGGGGGCGGCCCGGGGTGCGCCGAGCGCGGCGCCGGCGAACACCTGCCTTCCGGCTCCGCAGCCGGGCGGGTCCCGCCGCCGACCGTCGGTGCCCACAGTCCGTCCACCTCCCGAGGGATGGGAGTCCCGCTCCGCACGGCGCTCCCCCGCACCATCTTCCCCCTCCGCCCCGGCTGCGGCCCGTCGGATCCCGCCTGCGCACCGGCACGGCCGGACGGCGGTTCCGATGCTCGAACCGTGTCCATTGGAGCGTAGACAGATGCGCATTTCTAAGCGAAACTCGCTTCAAACGAACACCAATGAGCATCCAATGCTCATCCGCCGTCTGGAGACCCCGATGTCGAGCCCCGAGTCCCCGTCAGCCGCGACCCCCGCGTCCCGCACCGCCGTCGAGACCGCTTCCCAGCCGTCCTGCTGGCGGCAGGCCGCCGGGCTGGTGCCCGTCCATGCGGCCGCCCTCCCCGGCAGGGGCGAGCGGGTGGCCGTGATCGGCTGCGGGACCTCGTGGTTCATGGCCCAGTCGTACGCGGCGCTGCGCGAGTCGGGCGGCCACGGGCAGACCGACGCCTTCGCCGCGTCCGAGTTCCCGGTCGGCCGGGCCTACGACCGGGTACTCGCGATCACCCGGTCCGGCACCACGACGGAGGTGCTGGAGGTGCTGCGGCGACTGCGCGGCAGCGTCAGGACCACCGCGGTGATCGGCGACCCGGCCACCCCCGTCGTCGGGATCGCCGACCACAGCGTGGCGCTGGCCTTCGCCGACGAGGAGTCCGTGGTCCAGACCCGGTTCGCCACCACCGCACTGGCCCTGCTGCGCGCCCACCTGGAGGCCGAGGGCGCGCTCGCGCCCGGTGTGCGCACGGTCGCGCAGGCGGCCGCGGACGCCGAGCTCGCGCTCGCGGCGCCGCTGCCCGCAGGCGTGCCGGCCGCCGGCCAGATCACCTTCCTGGGCGCCGGGTGGACGAACGGCCTGGCCCTGGAGGCGGCGCTGAAGATGCGCGAGGCCGCCGGGGCGTGGACCGAGGCCTACCCGGCGATGGAGTACCGGCACGGCCCGATCGCGATCACCCGGCCGGGCCGGGCGGCCTGGATGTTCGGCGCCCTGCCCGCCGGTCTCGACCAGGACATCGCCCGGGTCGGCGGACTGCTGGTCGCCGGCTCCCAGGACGGCCCGGCCGGCCTCGACCCGATGGCCGACCTGGTCCGCGTACACCGGCTCGCCGTCGCCACGGCCGAGGCCCAGGGGCTGGACCCCGACCGGCCGCTCAACCTGACCCGCTCGGTGATCCTGGCCGCCGACCACGCCTGAGCACCCACCGGACCCACCCGTGCGGCCTCCCCGGCGCCCCGGGCCGACGCCCCGGAACCGGCGTCCCCGAACCGGCCACCCGCACCGACCCGTCCGCGCACCCACGCACCCGCAGGGACACCCGATCACCATGAACCACGTACTCGCCCTGGACGTCGGCGGCACGGGCATGAAAGCCGCCCTGCTGGCGTCCGACGGCTCGCTCGGCGCGCAGACCACCCGCCCGACCCTGCGGGGCCGGGGGCCGGACGCCGTGGTCGCCGGCCTGCTCGACTTCGCTGCGGAGCTGCTGGCGGACGCCCGGTCCCGTACCGGCCGGGCACCCGTCGCAGCGGGCGTCGCCGTCCCCGGCAACCTCGACGACGAACACGGGATCGCCCGCTACTCGGCCAACCTCGGCTGGCGGGACGTCCCCCTGCGCGACCTGCTGACCGACCGCCTCGGCCTGCCGGTCACGCTGAGCCACGACCTGCGGGCCGGCGGCGTGGCCGAGGCGCGGCTCGGTGCCGCCCGGGGCCACGGACGCTTCGTCTTCCTGGCGCTGGGGACCGGCGTCGCGGGCGCGATCGGCATCGACGGCCGGATCGAGACCGGCGCCCACGGGCGGGCCGGCGAGGTGGGCCACGTCGTCGTCCGGCCCGGCGGCCTGCGCTGCGGCTGCGGCGCGTACGGCTGCCTGGAGACGCTGGCCTCCGCCGCCGCGGTCGCCCGCGCCTACACCGCCGCCGGCGGCCCCGCCGGCTCCAGCGCCCAGGATGTCGCCCGGGCCGTCGAGCGCGGCGAGGAGCGGGCCGCCGCCGTCTGGCAGGAGGCGGTGGAGGCGCTGGCCGACGGCGTGCTGCTCTGCGCCGCGGTGCTCGACCCGGAGGTGTTCGTGATCGGCGGCGGCCTGGCCCTGGCCGGACCGACCCTCTTCGGACCGCTGGGCGCGGCGATCGCCCGCCGGGTGACCTTCCACGTCCCGCCGGTGGTCGTACCGGCGGCCCTGGGCGCCGCCGCCGGGTGCGTCGGCGCGGGCCTGCTGGCCTGGGACGAGTTCACCGCCGGTGCGGGAGCGCCACGCGGATGATCCTCACCGTCACCCCCAACATCGCGCTGGACGTCACCTATCAGGTCGGCGAGCTGCGGCGGCACCACAGCAACCGGGTCGAGGCGAGCCGGGCCCAGGCCGGCGGCAAGGGCGTCAACGTGGCCCGCGTCCTGGCGCAGCTGGGCCGGGAGGCGGTCGTCACCGGACTGGTCGGCGGCCCCACCGGCCAGGCGGTCCGGGCCGAGCTGGCCCTGGCCGGCCTGCCGGACGCGCTGCTGCCCGTCGCGGCCGAGAGCCGCCGCACGATCGCGGTGGTCGACCGGCGGGCCGGCGACGTCACGATGCTCAACGAGGCCGGCCCCGAGATCACCGCCGAGGAGTGGGCCGGCTTCGTCCGGCACTACGCGGCGCTGCTCCCGGCCTGCTCGGGCGTCGTCCTGGCCGGCAGCCTGCCGCCCGGGGTTCCCGCCGACGCCTACCGTCCGCTGGTCGAACTCGCCCGGCTCCACCGCGTCCCCGTCGTGCTGGACGCCTCGGGGGTGCCCCTGTCGGCCGCGCTCGCGGCCGGGCCGGACCTCGTGAAACCCAACGCCGACGAGCTGCGCGAGAGCACCGGCACCGCCGACCCGTACCGGGCCGCGCAGCTGCTGCGGGAGCGCGGCGCACAAGCCGTCGTCGCCTCGCTCGGCGCCGACGGCATGCTCGCCGTCACCGGCGAGGGCTGCTGGCTCGCCCGGCCGCCCGAGCGCCTGGAGGGCAATCCCACCGGCGCCGGGGACTCGGCGGTCGCCGCCCTCGTGCTCGGCCTGGTGGACGGCCGCCCGTGGCCCGAGCGGCTGGCCGAGGCGGTGGCGCTCTCCGCCGCCACCGTCCTCAGCCCGGTCGCCGGGCGCTTCGACGCCGCGGCCCACCGCCGCCTGCTCCCCCTGGTGACCGTCGGCCGCCACGGCCCGGCCACCGGCCCATGACCACCCACCACACCGAGGAATCCCGTCATGCCCCTGGCCCACACCGGTGAACTGATCGCCGACGCGCACACCGGCGGGCGCGGCATCGCCGCGTTCAACGTCATCACCCTGGAACACGCCGAGGCGATAGTCGCCGGTGCCGAGGCCGTCGGCCTCCCCGTCGTGCTGCAGCTCAGCGAGAACGCGGTCGCCTTCCACGGCGGCCGGCTGCTGCCGATCGCGTCCGCCGCCGCCGCGCTCGCGCGGGAGGCGGCCGTCCCCGTCGCGCTCCACCTGGACCACGTCGAGGACCCGGCGCTGCTGCACGCGGCGCACGGCGTGGTCAGCTCGGCCATGTTCGACGCCTCGAAGCTGCCGTACGCGCAGAACGTCGCCGCCACCAGGGACGCGGCCGCCTGGGCGCACCGCCACGGCCTGTGGCTGGAGGCCGAACTGGGCGAGGTCGGCGGCAAGGACGGCGCGCACGCCCCGGGCGTACGGACCGACCCGGGCGAGGCCGCGCGCTACGTCGAGGACACCGGGGTCGACGCCCTGGCGGTCGCGGTCGGCAGCTCGCACGCCATGACCACCCGCTCGGCCGCGCTCGACCACGCGCTGATCGGCCGCCTGCGCGAGGCGGTGCCCGTCCCGCTGGTGCTGCACGGCTCCTCCGGCGTCCCGGACGGGACCCTGTCCCGCGCCGTCGCCGCCGGCATGACCAAGGTCAACATCGGTACGGCGCTGAACATCGCCTTCAGCGCGGCCGTCCGCACCCACCTGGCCGCGGACCCGGCCGCCGTGGACCCGCGCCCCTACCTACGGGCCGGCCGCACGGCGATGGCCGACGCCGTCGCCCACCTGCTGCGTGTGGTGGCGGGCCCGGCCTGAGCCGGGCGGGGCGGGGTCGGCAGGCCCTCCGGGACGGCCCGGGACGGCTGCCGACCGTGTCGCACCGGGGCCGGGGGCCGATTGTCGGAGGCATCCGCTTGGATGGTCGCGTGACCGTCCAGGACGGAGACCGCGAGGGCGGCCCCGCCTCACCGAGGGAGACACGATGAGCACGGCCAGGAGGACGGACCGGCGGTCGCCCGCGCAACGCGGTGCCGACGGCCATGACCTGATCCGCGTGCACGGCGCGCGCGTGAACAACCTCAAGGACCTCAGCGTCGAGATCCCCAAGCGGCGGCTGACGGTGTTCACCGGCGTCTCCGGATCCGGCAAGAGCTCGCTGGTGTTCGGCACGATCGCGGCGGAGTCGCAGCGGCTGATCAACGAGACCTACAGCGCCTTCGTCCAGGGCTTCATGCCGACGCCGGCGCGGCCCGAGGTCGACGTACTGGAGGGGCTGACGACCGCGATCATCGTCGACCAGCAGCGGCTGGGCGCCGACCCCCGCTCCACGGTCGGCACCGCCACCGACGCCAACGCCATGCTGCGCATCCTGTTCAGCCGGCTCGGGCAGCCGCAGATCGGCCCGCCGGGCGCGTTCGCCTTCAACGTCCCCTCGGTCCGGGCGAGCGGGGCGATCACCGTCGAGCGCGGTGCCAAGAAGGCGGTGAAGGCGACCTTCCACCGCACCGGCGGCATGTGTCCGCGCTGCGAGGGCCGGGGCGCGGTCTCCGACATCGACCTCACGCAGCTCTTCGACGACTCGAAGTCGCTCGCGGAGGGCGCGATCACCGTCCCCGGCTACACGACGGACGCCCACTGGACGACGCGGATCTTCACCGAGTCCGGCTTCCTCGACCCGGAGAAGCCGATCCGCCGGTACACCGAGAAGGAGCTGCACGACTTCCTCTACCGCGAGCCGGTCAAGGTGAAGATCAACGGCATCAACCTCACCTACGAGGGGCTGGTCCCGAAGATCCAGAAGTCGTTCCTCGCCAAGGACCGGGAGGCCCTGCAGCCGCACATCCGGGCGTTCGTGGACCGGGCGGTCGCCTTCGCCACCTGCCCCGAGTGCGACGGCACCCGGCTCGCCGAGGCCGCCCGGTCGTCCCGGATCGGCGGGGTCAACATCGCCGACGTCTGCGCGATGCAGATCAGCGACCTGGCCGGCTGGATCCGCGGCGTCCGCGAGCCGTCGGTGGCACCGCTGCTCGCCGCGCTGGGGCAGACCCTCGACTCGTTCGTCGAGATCGGGCTGGGCTACCTCTCGCTCGACCGGCCGTCGGGCACGCTCTCGGGCGGTGAGGCGCAGCGCGTCAAGATGATCCGGCACCTCGGCTCCTCGCTCACCGACGTCACCTACGTCTTCGACGAGCCGACCACGGGTCTGCACCCCCACGACATCCAGCGGATGAACGGCCTGCTGCTACAGCTGCGGGACAAGGGCAACACGGTGCTGGTCGTGGAGCACAAGCCGGAGGTGATCGCGATCGCCGACCACGTGGTCGACCTCGGCCCCGGTGCCGGTTCGGCGGGCGGGAGCGTCTGCTTCGAGGGCACCGTCGAGGGGCTGCGGGCCGGCGACACCGTCACCGGCCGCCATCTCGACGACCGGGCCGCCGTGAAGGAGTCGGTGCGCAAGCCGACGGGCGTGCTGGCGGTCCGGGGTGCGACGGCGAACAACCTGCGTGACGTCGACGTCGACATTCCGCTGGGGGTGCTGACCGTCGTCACCGGTGTCGCGGGCTCCGGCAAGAGCTCGCTCGTGCACGGGTCGATCGGTCCCGGGGCGGGTGTGGTGTCGGTCGACCAGGGTGCGATCCGCGGCTCCCGGCGGAGCAACCCGGCGACGTACAGCGGGCTGCTCGACCCGGTCCGCAAGGCGTTCGCGAAGGCCAACGGCGTGAAACCGGCCCTGTTCAGCGCCAACTCCGAGGGGGCCTGCCCCGGCTGCAACGGCGCCGGCGTCGTCTACACCGACCTGGCGATGATGGCCGGCGTCGCCAGCACCTGCGAGGAGTGCGAGGGCAAGCGCTTCGAGGCGTCGGTGCTGGACCACCACCTCGGGGGCCGCGACATCAGCGAGGTGCTCGCGATGTCGGTGGCCGAGGCCGAGGAGTTCTTCGGCTCCGGCGAGGCGCGCACACCGGCCGCGCACGCCGTGCTGGGGCGGCTCGCCGATGTCGGGCTCGGCTACCTCAGCCTGGGCCAGCCGCTCACCACGCTGTCCGGCGGTGAGCGGCAACGGCTCAAGCTGGCCACCCACATGGCCGAGAAGGGCGGCGTCTACGTCCTGGACGAGCCGACCGCCGGGCTGCACCTCGCCGACGTCGAGCAGCTGCTCGGCCTGCTCGACCGGCTCGTCGACTCCGGCAAGTCGGTCATCGTCATCGAGCACCACCAGGCGGTCATGGCGCACGCCGACTGGATCATCGACCTCGGCCCCGGCGCCGGCCACGACGGCGGCCTGGTGGTCTTCGAGGGCACGCCCGCCGACCTCGTCGCCGCCCGCTCCACCCTCACCGGCGAGCACCTCGCGGCGTACGTCGGCGCCTGAGCGCAGCCCGCGCGGCGGCCGGGCGGCCGGGTCGGGCGGCCGGGTCGGGCAGCGGGGCGCCGGCCCGGTCCGCAGGGTGCGGACCGGGCCGGCGTAGGTTCAGGCCTCGGGTCAGGGGAAGGAGACCACGTTGCTGGGCACGGTGCCCGGGGGCGTGCTCGCTCCCGTGTCGTCGACGACGTGGGTGATGCTGCCCTGGCCGCCGAGCGAGACGGTGAGCGCGTCGTGGAACCGCACGCCCGGGGTGGCGGGGGCCTCGAACGCGTGGTAGCTGTTCACCGCCGGATTCACGTTGAAGTAGCAGTAGCTGCCCAGCCCCCACGCCTCGTGCGAGGTGACGTTGCCGCCCACCTTGTACGCGGCGTACCCGTTGGTCCCGGTCGGGCTAAGCCAGGCCGCCTGGTTCGGCACGTCGTACGGCATCTCGTTCTGGAAGAAGACCGTCCTGCCGTTCTGGCCGTTCCAGGTGACCTCGTACTTCTGGTAGTGCTCGACGAACAGGCCGGTGGCCTCGACGTTGTCGCCGCCCACGACCAGGCCGTTGTCGGCCGTGTTGACCGCCCAGCCGACGGTGCCCGGGTTGCCGTGGTCGGCGCGCCAGGCCCAGATGTGGTCGATGATCGCGTCGTTGCTGTCGACGACCAGGCTGCTGGTCGCCTTGCCCGCGATCTCACCGCCGATCCGGAAGAAGACGTCCTGGATCGTGGTCGGGTCGGCCGCGTGGCTCGCGCCCGGTCCGGCGGTGCCGACGGTCAGCAGCGCGGCGGAGTTGGTGGTGCCGGCGTCGAACAGCAGGCCCTTGAGCCGGACGCCGTCGACGTCGGCCACCTGCATCGCGTCGACCCCGTTGTCCGGGACGAAGGTCGGGTACCCGATGCCGAGGACGACCGTGTCCGCCTTGGTGACGTGGAGGGTCCGGTCGAGGTGGTAGACGCCGGGGGTGACGAACAGGTCGCACCCCTGCGCGAGGGCCGTGTTGATGGTCGTGGCGGTGTCACCGGCCTTGACGACGTAGAACCGGTTCATCGGCAGCGAGCTGCCCGGGGTGCTGCCGCCGGCCCAGCTGGGGCCCGAGGCGTTGGTGCGCAGCGCAGGCAGGAAGACCCGGTACTTCCCGGTGCCGTCGAGGTAGAGGTAGGGCACGTCCCGCGAGACGGGGGTGGTGGGGAGCGTGGTCTCCGGCGGGTTGGGGAAGGTGTTCGCCGGAGCGCCGCCGGTGCCGGAGAAGACCATGTTCCAGACGCCGCCGGACCAGCTGCCCAGGCTGCTGTCGCGGGTGTACCACTGCTGCTGCGAGGAGGACGACGCCTGGCCGGTCACCTTGTCGTCCGCGAGGTAGCCGCCGCTCGCCCAGCCGTAGCTGGCGGGGTAGAGCTGGAGGTCACCGTGGACGTCGATGCGCCGGAAGGGCGCGGCCTGCGCGACGGCCCAGCGGTCGGCGCCGCTCGGGTTGATGGCCAGGTTCTCGGCAGAGCGCCAGAAGTTCTGCGTCGCGTTGCCCTGGTCCGAGGCGTTGAAGGCGTCGACGGTGACGTGGCCGTTGATGGTGACGTCGTCCGGGTTCTGGCCGAGGCCCGCGACGGAGGTGTAGTAGCCGACGTTGTCCTCGACGTTGTAGACGCCGGGCTTGAACAGGTCCGCGACCCGGTTCTCGGAGAACTGGGCGGTGGCGGTGTCCTTCATCTGGGCGAACTGGGCGTCGAGTTGGGACTGGATCGCGGCGCTGGACATGCCGGGGTCGAAGACGTGCACGCCTGGGCCGAAGTCCGGGGTGTCCGACTGGGCCGGGCAGCCGGTGGCGGCGCCGATGGTGAACGCGGCGCTCGCCGTGGCCGAGTCGGCCAGCCCGGCGGCGGTGGCGACGGCCTGCACGGTCGTGGTGGCGGCGACGGTGATCGGCGCGCTGTAGCGGGGCGAGGAGGCGGTGGGGGTGGAGCCGTCGAGGGTGTAGTGGATGGCCGCACCCGCCGTCGCGTCGCCGATGGTGACGGTCTGGGCGGTGCTGAAGGTGCCGCCGGCCGGGCTGAAGGTCGGCGTGGCGGCCTGGTTCGGTGCGCTTCCGCCCTGGGTGTAGCTGAAGTGGGGGGTGTCGTACTGCGGGCCGTTCTTCTCGTAGGTGAACCAGTACTCGACCGAGGTGCCGGTGTTCAGTGAGGCGATGCTCTGGGTCCAGGTCCCGGCGCTCTCCGTCATCCGGAAGTTCTGCTGGCCGGTCCCGTTGACCAGGTAATGGACGTCCACGTAGCGGGCCGGGGTCGTCGGTGTGAACCGGATCTGCGCCTGGGAGGCGCTCAGCTGCACCGCGCTCTGGGTGTAGTCGCCCGAGTCGGCGGCGGCGCCCCCGGCGCCGGAGGTGAGGCCGATGAGCCCCGCGAGCGCCAGGGCGAGAACGGCGAGCAGCGCGACAGTGCGCCGGCCCCGCCCCGGATCGGACGGGGTGCGGCTCGGACGGTCGGTGCGTTGCATGCGGTGGGTCCTCTCGTCTGTGTTCGTGAAGTGAACGCCAGATCGGCGCAGGAGGAGAACTGGCGACATCTCAGAGCGCAACTCGGGTCGTCATGCGGGTGCGGACCTTCGCATCGCTGGGCAAGAAACGCTCCCCGAGGGACACTTGGGAAGCTGCGCATCCGGAATGGCAGTCTCTTAGTGGTCTGAACCACCGTCAAGCCATAGCGCAATGTTCATTTCTTGAAGGGATGCGTAGGCGGGTGACCGCAGATCACATACGTCCGGGGACCGGCCCGCGCCGGCGCACGCCGGCCCTGGACAGCGGGCGCAGGCGGTGGCGGTGGGTGCCACCATGGAGAGGAGAGGGCCGCGCCCCGGGCGGACCCCGGGGTTCCGCACCTCCGAGGGCCGCCGGCGGACCGGGCCCGCAACTGCCTCCGGCCGGGCCGGGGCGGGAGGAGAATCCCCATGAGCAGCTCGCGGCGGGCGCCGTGACCGACGCCCGGCGGTCGCGCCGCCGGCTTCCGGCCCGCCGACCGCTTCCGGTCCGCCGACCGCTTCCGGTCCGGTGACCGCGCCCGGGCCGTCCGGCAGCGCGGCGGGTGCCAGAGTGGCGGTCGTCGGCTCGGGGCCGGCCGGGCTCTACACCGCCGAGGCACTGGTCGAGCAGGTACGGGCGGCCGGCGGCGAGGTCGAGGTGGACGTCCTGGAACGGCTGCCGACGCCGTACGGCCTGGTGCGCTACGGCGTCGCCCCCGACCATCCGTCGATCCGGTCGATCGCCGACTACCTGCGGCGGGTGCTCGAACACCCGCAGGTCCGCTTCCTCGGCGGCCTGTGCTTCGGCCGGGACGTGGACCGCGAACTGCTGCTGCGCTGCTACGACGCGGTGGTGTACGCGACCGGCGCGACGCTCGACCGGCGGCTGCGGATCCCCGGTGAGGAGCTGCCCGGCAGCGCGGCGGCGGCCGACTTCGTCCGCTGGTACTGCGGCCACCCCGACGCGGACCCGGCGGGGTTCGCCCTCGACGCCACCTCGGTCGCGGTGATCGGCTCGGGCAATGTCGCGCTCGACGTGGCCCGCGTGCTGGCCAGGCCCGCCGCCGACTTCGGCGCCACCGACGTACCCGGACCGGTCCTCGCCGCACTCGCGGCGAGCAGGGTGCGGGAGATCCACGTCATCGGCCGTCGCGGGCCCGAAGAGGCCCGGTTCACCCCCAGGGAGCTGCGTGCGCTCGGCGAACTGCCCGGCAGTGAGGTCCTCGTGCACCGGCCGGAGGCCTGCCCGGCGGCCTCCGGCCCGGACGCCGGTCCACCACCGGACGGTGGTCCGCCACCGGGCGACCGGCGGGTCCGGGGCAACCTGGCCGTCCTCGCGGAGTGGGCGGGGCGCGCGCCGCAGGGCCGGCCCCGGCGGGTGTCGGTCCGGTTCTGGCTACGGCCGGTGGAGATCACCGGGCCGGACCGGGTACGGGGGCTGCGCGTCGAACGGACCGCGCTGGACGGCTCCGGCCTGCTGGTCGGCACCGGGGAGTTCACGGACCTCCCGGTCCAACTGGTGCTCCGGTCGGTGGGCTACCGCAGCGTGCCGCTGCCCGGGGTGCCCTTCGACGAACGACGGTCCGTCGTCCCGAACGCCGGGGGGCGGGTACTGGGAGCGGACGGCACCCCCCGGCCCGGCGAGTACGTGGTCGGCTGGCTGGGGCGCGGGCCCACCGGGGTGATCGGCACGAACCGGTCCGACGCGGTGCGGACGGTCAGCGCCCTGCTCGCCGACCAGGCGGCACGGAACGCGCAAGCGCGGGACGGAACACCGGGGAACGGAACAGCGTGCCGGGCCGCCCGCGCACCCCGGCTGACGGAGCTGCTGGCCGCCCGCGGCGTACGACCGGTCAGCTACACCGACTGGCTGGGCATCGACGCACGCGAACGGGAACTCGCGGTCGAACTGGGAAGAGGCGAGCGCGTGAAGCTGCACGGCTGGGCGGAACTGGACCGGGCCTGCGGCCGGACAGCTCCACCGGCCGATGGGTGACCACCGACGGGTGACGGGCACCGGGTGACAGGCGCCGGGTGACGGCGGCCTGCGGGCTCCCGGAGCGGACCCACCCGCCGGGAACCCGCAGGCCCGGCGGTCAGCGCAGTCCGGCGAAGAGGTCGTTTTCCGGCAGGGCCGCACCGGTGGTGTCGCGGACCCGGACGAAGGTCTCCATGCCCATCAGCTCGGTGAACCGCTCCTTGCCCATCTGCAGGAAGAAGATGTTCTCGGTCTGGCTGGCGTGGGCGGCCAGCGCGTCGAACTTCTGGCTGCCGAACTCGGTGGTGTCCACCCAGGTCGTGATCTCCTCGTCGGGCAGCCCGATCTCGGAGAGTTCCTCCGCCTCCGACGGGCCAGGCTCGTCCCAGTCCGCGCCGAACTCGCGCATGACCTCGCCGAACTTCTGCATCATGGAGCGCGGCGCCGTCGTCCAGTACACCTTGGGGGTCAGGCCGGTCAGCTCCAGCGCCGCCATGGTGATCCGGTTCGCCTGGATGTGGTCGGGGTGGCCGTAGAACCCGTTCTCGTCGTAGGTCACGACGACGTCGGGCCGGTAATGCAGCATCAGCTCGCCCAGCCGGGCCGCCGCGTCCTGCACCGGCGTGGTCCAGAACGATCCCGGCTTGTCGTTGGCCGGCCAGCCCATCATCCCGGAGTCGGCGTACCCGAGCAGTTCGAGATGACTGATCTTCAGAATCTCGCAACTCGCTTCGAGTTCGGCGCGGCGCAACTCGGCGACGGCCGCCGGGTCGTGCCCGGGATCGCCCGGCTTGGTGCCCCCCGGACCGTCGCCGCAGCCACCGTCGGTACAGGTGACGAGCACCGTCCGCACGCCCTCCGCCGCGTAGCGTCCCAGCACGCCCCCGGTCCCCGTCGCCTCGTCGTCGGGGTGGGCGTGGACTGCCATCAGTGTCAAGGGCCGGTCAGCCATGAATCCATCCTCGGGTCGATCCAGTGATCCGCCACCAGTCTGCCGCGCGGGTGTGACAGGAACCCACCCGGTACCCCGGCGGCCGGTGCCCGGCCGCTCGGCTGCCCGGCGGCTGCTGGGCTGCCAGGGCCGGGCTCGGTGGCTGTAGGCACCAATCCTCTCCGGATGCGGCTACGAACCGGTGGTGAGGCGCGCGGTGCGCCGGCCGGCTCGCAGACGTACCCGCTCCGGCCGTGCCGGGCTCCGCGAAGGCCCGGAGAGATCAGAGGAGAGAGGTGGTGCGGGATGTTCCGCAACGGTTTGGAACCCTGGCACCTCGTCGTGCTGGTCAGCGTCGTCGTCCTGCTGTTCGGCTCGAAGCGGCTGCCCGAGGCGGCTCGCGGCCTCGGCCGGTCCCTGCGCATCCTGAAAGCGGAGACCGCCGCACTGCGGGAGGACGACGGCGTACCGCCGGGGGACGGCGCCGACCGGCCCGCCGCCCCGACGGCAGCGCCACCGCTCCCGGCGAGTGGCGCTGCCGGCCGGGAGCCCGGTCAGCCGCCCTCGGGACGACCGGCCCCGGGCCAGTCCAGCAGGAGCTGCTGACGGCGTGGGAGCTGGGCCACGATCAGGTCGTAGGAGTCCTCGATCATCTCCAGCAGCAGGGTCTGCGGCACCGAGCCGTCGATCAGCACCGTGTTCCAGTGGCGCTTGTTGAGGTGCCAGCCGCCGGTGATCGCCGGGTGCTCGGCGCGCAGCCGGACGGCGAGGTCGGGGTCGCACTTCAGGCTCACCCGTAGCGGCACGGCCCCCAGGGCGCTGATCGCGAACACCTTTCCGCCGGCCTTGAAGACCGAGGTCTCCGGGTTGAACGGGAAGGTCTCCTCGGAGCCGGCCAGCGCCAGGCAGGCGGCCTTGAGCGCTTCGGACGTCATCGGTGTGGACACGGGCTTCGGCATGGGCCCAGTCTGCCGGACACCGCCGACACCGGCCCGGGCCGCCCGCCGGACCGGTGACCCGCACCGGCCACCCGCACCGGCCGGCCGCCTACTTGACCGACCCCGCCGTGAGGCCGGAGACCACATGGCGTTCGATCACGGCGAACAGGATCACGACGGGGACGATGGCGACCAGGGAGGCGGCGAACACGTAGTTCCACTGGACGCTGTAGGCCCCGATCATGTTGTCGATGCCGACCGTGAGCGGCTGCCGGTCGGGCGAGTCGGTCAGGGTGAGACCCATGATGAACTCGTTCCAGGCCGAGATGAAGGTGAAGATCACCGCGGTGACGAGGCCCGGCAGTGCGAGCGGCAGGGTGACCCGCAGCAACGCGCCGATCCGGCTGCTGCCGTCGATCATCGCGGCCTCCTCCAGTTCCACCGGTATGGAGCCGATGTAGGCGCTCAGGATCCAGATCGCGAAGGCCAGGTTGAAGGCGGCGTTGGCGACCACCAGGACGGTCACGGTGTCCAGCAGCCCGAGGCTGTAGAACTCGCGGTACAGGCCCACCTGGAGAGCGGTCGGCTGGAACATCTGGGTGACCAGCACCAGCAGCAGGTACGCCTTGCGGCCACGGAAGCGCACCCGGGCGGTGTAGTACGCGGCGGGCAGTGCCACCAGCAGCACCAGCAGCGTGGAGCCGGCCGCCACCTCCAGGGTGACCTGGAGGTTCTGGCCGAGGGTGGTGTCGGACCACACCTTGGTGAACGAGGACCAGTCGAAGTGCGTGGGCAGGTAGCCCCGGTCCCGCAGCTGGTCGGCCGGCCGGCCGGCCGTGATCACCATCTCGACGTACGGGAACAGGAAGAGCGCGGCCAGGCACCAGGCGGTGACCGTCAGCACGACGGTCGACGGCCTGAACGCGTATCGGATCCGATCGGACATCAGCTCTCCTCGTTCCAGCGGCTGACCTTGAGGAAGAGCAGCACCATGACGATCACGGCCGCGAAGTTGACCACGGACATGGCCGAGGACTCGGCCACGTCGTAGCCGCGCAGCATGTACATGAAGACGGTGGTGGTGGCGGTGTCCGCGTTGGGTCCGCCCTGGGTCATCCCCCAGATCACCGGGAAGGAGTTGAACACGTTGATCAGGTTGATCACGAGGCCGACCAGGAAGGCCGGGCGCAGCAGCGGCAGGGTGACCCGGCGGTAGGTCTGCCAGCGGGAGGCGCCGTCGACCCTGGCCGCCTCGTAGACCTCGCCGGGAACGGTCTGGAGGCCGGCCAGCAGGGTGTAGGTGGTGAACGGCAGCGAGACGAACACCGCGACGAACACCAGCCAGGGCCTGGCGTGGGCGGCGTCGCCGGTCCAGGCCTGGGCCGAGGTGATCAGGCCGAGGTCGAGCAGCACCTGGTTGAGCACGCCGGCGACCTGGTCGAGCATCCAGCGGAATCCGATGGCGGTCATCAGGACGGAGGCGGCCCAGGGCGCGATCAGGGCCCAGCGGGTGATCCGGCGGCCCGGGAAGCGCTGGTTGAAGAGCTGGGCCAGCGCGAGCGAGATCAGCATGGTCAGGGCCACCACGACGACGGTCCACACCGCCGTCCAGCCGAGCACCCCGGCGAGCCGGGGGTCCGCGAAGAGCTTGCGGTACTTGACCAGGCCGGCCGGGCCGTGGTCGGTCCCGGTGGTGTCGATGCGGCGCAGCGAGGTGCGGACCATCTCGACGACCGGCCAGACGACCACGGCGAGGATGAGCAGGACGGAGGGGGCGAGCCAGGGCAGCGGGCCGAGGCGCTGCGGGAGGCGGCGGGCCGGGGGGCGGCCCGCCGGGGCGGCTTTGGAGCTCGGTGACACGGTGCGACTTCCTGTAGGGGTGCTCAGCGGCCGGCTTCAGCTGCGAAGCTGCGGAGCTCTACTGGCCGGCTTGCCGGGCGGCCTGCTGGAGCGCGTCGAGGCCCTTCTTGGGGTCGCCGAGTGCGCTGCCGATCTGGGTCTTGACCTGGGCGGAGACGGCGGGCCAGGTCGGGTCGCTGAGCGGGTAGAAGCTCGCGGTCGGCAGGATCTGCAGGAAGGGCTGCAGCGCCTTCTCGTCCGGATCGGCCTGGAACGCGGTGAGCGCCGACTGCGTCACCGGCATCAGGTTGTACTCCTTGTCGAACTTCACCGTGTTCTCCTTGGTGTAGGCGAAGTCGAGGAAGGCCCTGATCTGGTCCTTGTGGCCGCCCTTCTTGAAGGCCATCACCCAGTCCGCGACGCCCAGCGTGGCCTTGGTCGCGCCGTCCTTGCTGGGCATGGCGGTCCAGCTGACGTCCATGTTCTTGACGTCGGCGAGCTCGGTGGGGATGCCGTTGAGCATGCCGACCTTGCCGGAGGCGAAGTCCTTGGCGAGGTCGGTGCGGTTGACCGAGGCGGGGCTCTGCTCGGTCAGGCCCGCGTCCGCCCAGCTCTTCAACTGGGTGAAGGTCTCGATGTTGGCCGGGGAGTTGATCGCGTAGTGGCCGTCGGCGTCCTGGTAGCCGCCGTGGTTCTCCAGCATCCAGATGAGGGACTCGCCCTGCGCCTCCTCCTTGCCGAGCGGGACACCCAGCGGGATCTCCACCCCGGCCTTCTTCAACGCGGCGGCGTCGGCGGTGACCTGGTCCCAGGTCAGCGGCGGCTTGGCCGGGTCCAGGCCGGCCTTCCTGAACAGGGTGTTGTTGACCAGGAACATCCGGGCGCTGGAGACGAACGGGATGCCGTACCGGGTGCCGTCCTGCTCACCGGCCTTGGCCAGTGCCGGGATCAGGTCGCCCGCGGTCTGCGGGGAGAGGACGTCGGAGGCCGGGTAGAGCTGGCCGTTCTTGGCGAAGTCGGCGTAGCCGCCGGTCTGCAGGATGTCCGGCTGGTTGCCGTTCTGCACCATCGTCTTGACCTGGGTGTCCAGGTCGTTCCAGTTGATGACCTGGAGGTCGATCTTGATCTTCGGGTTCTGCTGCTCGAAGGCCGCGACCACGCCCTGCCAGTACGCCTGCGAGGGGTTCTGCCCGTTCGAACCGTAGTCCGCCGCAACGAACTTGAGGGTGGTGACGCCGTCGGCGGAGGTTGCCCCGCTGCCGGAGCCGCAACCGGCGAGTGCGAGTGCGGCGGCCACGCCGACCGCGGAGAACACGAGGAGGCGCTGGTTCATCTCGGGGTACCGCCTTTGACTGGGGAGGGAGGCCAGAAGAGGGGCAGATCTGCGCGAAGATGACTAATTTCGCGCGTTCCACGCATGTTTGAACATCGCAGTAGGGAGAGTGTGCCCTGCCCGAGACCCGGCAGACCAGCCCGCGTTACCGAAGTGTTGCCTTGGAGAAGACCTTCCGTCAGGTGCGAGCCGCCTGCGACAGATGCCTTGACGGGACCCGGCCGGACGCTCGAAGCTGTGTCTCACATGATTGAAGACGATTGATAGGCGGCCGCTCAGCTCAGGATCAATCACTGATGAAAGCAATCCGCCATGCCCCCGGCGCCGGGCGCCATCGCCGCCCGTCCCGCCGACGGCGCCCGTCCGAACGCCTCGGACGCCCGTCCTCGTCCGCTCCGAGAACGTCGCGCCGGACCAGGACTCGTCGGACGCGGGCAGCCCGTACTCAACAAGGCTTCCGCGTGGGCCCGTTACTCCTCGGACTGCCGACGGTCGGGCCCGACACGACCGGCTACGACTGCGACCCGTGGGCGGCCACACCGACCGGCGCCCGTTCCACCACCGGCCGGTCTGCCGACCGGCCGGCCGTCAGAACCCCCAGGTACAGCAGGCGTTCAGACGCAGAAGACGTCGACGCCCTGGCCTGCGAGCTGCTCGACGAGCTCGTCGGGCGCGTCCCGGTCGGTCACCAGCACCGCGATCTCGGCCACGGTGCAGACCTGGGCGAACGCACGGCGGCCGAGCTTGGTCGAGTCGGCGACCACGATGACCTTCTCCGCCCGCTCGGCCATCGCGCGGTTGGCGCTGGCCTCGCCCTCGTCGTGGGTGGCCGCGCCGAACCCGGGGTCCACGGCGTTCACCCCGAGGATCGCGTAGTCCAGCGACAGCCCCTGGAGCACCATGGTCGCCAACGGCCCGGTCAGCTCGTACGAGTTGGGCCGGGCCACCCCACCGGTCACCACGGTCTTCACGTACGGCCGGACGGCCAGCTCGTTGGCGATGTTGATGGCATTGGTGACGACGGTCAGCGCCGTCCCGCCCAGGTGGTCCGCGAGGTCGGCCCGGGTCGCCAGCTCCCGGGCGACCTCGGAGGTGGTCGTCCCGCCGTTCAGGCCGACCACGGCGCCGGGCGGGACGAGCCCGGCGGCCGCCTTGGCGATCCGGTGCTTCTCGTCCGCCTGACGCGCGGTCTTGTAGCGCAGTGGCAGGTCGTACGCGACTCCGCTCAGCACCGCGCCGCCACGGGTGCGCGTCAGCATCTGCTGCCGGGCCAGCTCCTCCATGTCGCGGCGGACCGTGGCCGCGGAGACGCCCAGCAGCTCGGCGGCCTCGCCGACCTCGATCCGGCCCCGGTCGCCCAGGATCTCCAGCAGCCTCGTCCAGCGCTCGTGCGTCCCCATCACCACTCCTCAAGACATCGGCCGGTGGCGAGCGTATCGCGCGGAAAGCCCGGCCGATCATGCGCACTGCTGCGCGGTCCTGCCACTGATTGCCATGAACAGATCACCTTTGAGCAATCCAGGCCGAGCCGACCGCCGGGATCCCGGGGCCACTGGCGCGCGGAGGCGGCCCGGCCCGCCGCGCGCGTTATCGTGACATTTCGGAGCACGTAGGCTTCCTGACCATGCGCGTACTTGTCCTGGAGGACGACCCCGACCTCGGCCCCGCGATCACCAGGGGCCTGCGCGAGGCCGGCTTCGCCGTCGACTTCGCCGCCGATCTCGCGGACGCCGACTTCAAACTCGCGGTCAACAGCTACGACTGCCTGATCGCCGACCGCATGCTGCCCGACGGCGACGCGCTCACCCTGCTCGCGGCCCAGCGCAAGGCCGGCTCCACCCTGCCCGTCCTGCTGCTCACCGCGCTCGACGCGGTCACCGACCGGGTGGCCGGCTTCGAACACGGCGCCGACGACTACCTCGTCAAGCCCTTCGCGTTCGCCGAGCTCAGTGCCCGGGTCCGCGCACTGTGCCGGCGCGGTCAGCCGGCCAGGCCGCCCGAGCTGCGGGTCGGCGGACTGGAACTCGACCTGCCGCGCCGCCGGGTCCGGCGGGACGGCGTCCTGCTCACCCTCACCGCCAAGGAGTTCTCGGTCCTGGAGCTGCTGATGCTGCGGGCCGGCGAGGTGGTCAGCCGCACCGACCTCGTCGAGCGCTGCTGGGACGAGCAGGCCGAGCCGCTCTCCAACGTCGTCGACGTGCTGATCGGACAGCTGCGGCGCAAGCTCGGCCCGCCCGAGCTGATCACGACCGTACGCGGCGTCGGGTACCGGATCGGCGACCCGGACGCCGACGGGTGAGGCCGCGCACCCCCGCCGTCGCCCGGCTGCACCGCGCCCGGTGGGCGATGACCCTGCTGTTCGCCGCGACCACTGCGGCCTGTCTGCTGGTGCTGGCCACCATCGCCGTCCGCACCGACGGCCAGTCCCGGACGCACGACGTCGACAACGACGTGGTGCACCGCGCCGACGTGCTCGCCCGCACCGTCTACTTCGACGCCAACAGCGCCCTGTACCTCGACGCGCTGCCGGACGACGACCTGGCCCACGGCGCCGATGCGCTCGGCGTCCTCCAGGCGGCCGCCGACGCCCAGCCGCAGCTGCGGCACGCCTACACCTCCCCGGCCACGCTGCCCGAGCAGGCCGACCTCGACTGGATCTGGCAGCTCGTCCAGCGCGAGCAGCAGACCGTCCTGTTCACCGCCCGGGGCGCGGGCGGCCGGGAGTTCCACTGGGCCGCCGCCCCGGTGTGGAACGGCGACCGGATCGGCGCCGCCGTGCTGGTCGGCGACGATCCCGCCCAGAGCCGGGCGGCCCACGACCGGCTGGTCCGCTGGCTGGTGCTCGGCTGCGCGGCCCTCGTCCTGGCCGCTGCCGCCGTGGGGCACCTGCTCTCCGGCCGCGCGATGCGCCCCGCCCTGCGAGGGCTCGAACAGCAGGAGCAGTTCCTCGCCGAGGCCGCCCACGAGCTGCGCACCCCGCTGGCCACCCTGCGGCTGGTCATGGAGAGCGGCACCGCCTCGCCCGCCCGGGCACCGGCCGCGCTGGACGAGGCCGTCCGGCTGGTCGACCGGCTGAGCCGCCTGGTCACCGGCCTGCTGGCCCGCGCCCGGGTCGACACCGGGACCCAGGAGGTCGAGCTGACCCCGCTGCGCCTCGACCAGCTGGTCGAACAGACCGTCGAAGAGCTGCCGGACCGCAGCGGCGTCACGGTCACCACCGAAGCGGCCGTCGTCGACGGCGACCCCGAGCTGATCGCCCAGGCGGTCCGCAACCTGGTGGAGAACGCGCTGCGGCACGGCGGCGGCACCCCGATCGAGGTGACGGTCACGGCCGGCCGGGTCGCCGTCCGGGACCACGGACCGGGCGTGCCGGCCGAGGACCGTACGCGGGTCTTCGAACGCCGCGTCACCGGAGCGGCGAGCACCGGCACCGGAGCGGGTCTGGCCATCGTCCGCTGGGTGGCCGAGGTGCACGGCGGCACCGCCCGGCTCTCCCCCGCACCCGGCGGCGGGCTGCTGGCGGAACTGCTGCTGCCACCGCACCGGGCCGGCTGAGCCGGGCGCGGCCGTCCCGCCGAGGCCGCCTCATCTTCATCTCATACGACGCACGACAGGGTGGAGCCATGTCCACCTCTTCCTCCGGTCTCCGCTGGAGCCTCCGCTCCGTCGCACTCCTCGCAGTCGCCGCAGCCGGCGTCGCCGCACTCATCTGCGCCGCGCCCGCCGGCGGCCGGGCAGCCGCCCCGGCCATCGGAACGTCCGCCGGACCCGCCAGGTACTCCGGGGCGTCCGGGGCGTCCGCCGGGCGGCCTTCGGTCCACCTCCGGCCGGGTGCTCTGATCACCTTCGGCTCCGACGTGGGCCACGCCTTCCGCGAGGCCAGGCGGGCGTTCGTCGCGTCGCGGACCCGGCACTGAGCCGCGCCCGGCTTCGACGAGCGGCGGGCGGCAGGCGACGCGCGCCGAGGACCCGCCCGCCTCCGTCCTCACCGAAACCTCATCACCCCTCGGGCAGTCTTCAGCGGTACCGGAGCGGCGGAAGCGCGGGGGCCCCCGACTTCACGCCTCAGCCGCTCCGGCGCCGCCTCGGTTCAGAGCGCGGGCACGCCGGTGACGCCGATCTCGGCGGCGCTCGTCCACGGCCCCCGGCCCCCGGCCTCGCTCAGCGCCCGCAGCCTCAGGTAGCGGCCGGTGGTGGGCGGTAGTGCGACGGTCTTCGGTGCGGCGGTGTCGGTGAAGGCGCCGGTGGCCACCGGACTCCCCCAGGCGGTGGCCGTGTCGGACACGTACACCTCGTAGGAACCGATCCGGCCGTTGGGGCTGCCGTCCTGGCGCGGGAGGTAGGTCAGGCCGTCCAGGGTGTAGCGGGCGCCGAGGTCGATCTGGAGCTCGTGGGGCAGCGGGGCGTCGCCGGTGGACCAGGCGGTGTGCCAGTAGGTGGCGGGGTTGCCGTCGAAGGCGTTGACCGCGGCGCCGTTCTCGGCGGCGGTCTCCTGGCTGTCGGCGTGCACGAGTTTCCAGCCGGTGGTGGGGACCGGCGTGGCCGTCAGGGTGGCGCACAGGCTGATCGGCTGCGGCCGGGTTTGGTGCAGGTCGAAGATCAGGATCTCGTTGCGGCCCTGCCGCAGCCACGGCGCCGGGCAGTAGAGCCGCTGCTGCGGGCCGAGCTGCCAGTAGCGGCCCAGGTTGCGGCCGTTGACCCAGACCACGCCCTTCGTCCACTCGGACAGGTCGAGGTAGGTGTCGCCGACCTCGGTGAGCTCAACGATCGAACGGAAGAACAGACCGGGGCGCTGCGGGTCGGTGACCTTGGGGGTGAGGCCCGCGATGTACTGGTCGTCCATCGGCAGCAACGTGGTCTGCCAGCCGGTGAGTTCACCGGTCAGCGGGCCGGCGTCCGCCAGCGAGACGGACTCCAGGATGCCCTTGCGGTCGACCAGGGCCTGCCCGTAGTTGGTGCGGCCCATGCCCTCGACCAGGATGTCCAGGCGCGGGTCGGTGCCGACCGCACCGGCGGCGGGGAGGGTGAGCGGCTGGTTCGCGGTGCTCAGGTGGAGTGCGGCGGCCATGGCGGCGGGCAGGTTCTGGCGGTAGAGGCCGCCCGCGTAGCTGCCGCCGAGGCAGACGGTGGCGTAGTCGTGCACCCACCGGATGTCCAGGCTGCCGCCGGCGTAGCCCGGCAACGGCCTGCCGTAGAGGATGAATCCGGAGTTCTGGCCGTACGTCTCCATCGGCTGCGGGGTCACCGTCAGGTCGGCCGGCAGCGGGGCGGGCAGGTTGTCCCAGACCGAGGCGTACGCGGAGGGGAGCAGCTCGGCGCCGCCGGAGCGGGTGATGGTGGGGACGGCGGCGGGGACGGGCGGCAGCGGGGTGGTGAGGTACCCGGCGATGAGGCTGCGGTACGCGAGGTACTGCGCGGTGGGTGCGCCCTGTTCGTTGACCGGCGCCGCGTAGTCGTAACTGGTGATGTCGGGCTGGTAGTCGCCGGAGAGGTCGTTGGCGTTGGCCCCGGCCGAGAAGCCGAAGCTGGTGCCGCCGTGGATCACGTAGATGTTGAAGGACAGCCCCTTGTCCATGAAGGCCTTGAGGGTGCCGGAGATGTCGGTGCCCACGCCTTGGAAGGTACTGTCGCCCCAGTGCGTCAGCCAGCCGGGGTAGACCTCGCCGGCCATCGCGGGCACGGCCGGGAAGTCCTTGCGGGCCTGTGCGACGGACGGTGCGTCACCGCCGCTGAGCGCGATCGCGCCGCCGCTGACGTAGGTGTGGCCGCTCTCGACCTGCGACAGCCCGTCCTCGGTGTAGAAGGGGCCGGTGACGCCGGCCGCGATCCAGAGTTGCCGGATCTCCTCCAGGTAGGCGGCGTCGGTGCCGTAGGAGCCGTACTCGTTCTCGATCTGGACCATCAGGACCGGGCCGCCGTTGTCGGCCATCAGCGGTTTGATCCGGGGTGCCAGTGCGCCGATGTACCGGGTGACGGCGGCCATGTAGTGCGGGTCGTCGGCGGCTTTGACGCGCAGCTTGATGTCGGGGTTCTTCAGCAGGTAGGGCGGGAGGCCGCCGAGGTCCCACTCACCGCAGACGTACGGGCCGGGCCGCAGCAGTACCCACATGCCCTCGGTCTGGCACAGCCGGACGAACGCCTCGATGTCGCGCCGGTCGGTCCGGAAGTCGAAGACGCCGGGGGTCTCCTCGATGTAGTTCCACATGACGTAGAGCGCCACGGTGTTCATCCCCATGGCTTTCGCCATCCGGATGCGGTGCTGCCAGTACTCGACGGGGATGCGGGCCGGGTGCATCTCGCCGCTGCGGATCTGGAACGGCTTGCCGTCGAGCAGGAAGCCGGCGCCGCCCGGTGCGAAGCCGAAGCGGTGTCCGGTGGCGGCGCCCGGTGCGGCGGAGGCCGGGGGGCCGGCGGCGACCACCATCCCGGCCGCACTCAGGATGCTGACGGACAGGAAGCGTCGACGGTCCATGGCTGTCTCCTCGCTGGGGGGTACGAAGGGAACCCGCGCATCGGCGTCCCGGCCGGCTCCGAGCTGCGGCACGGCCGGGCCCGTCCGGGCGGTGCTCGTAACGTAGCTGCGCGAAAGTGTTTGTACAAGGGGACAAACGAGCAGTTCTGTTCACTTCTGTGCACTGCCTCCGGCGGCGCGCTCCCCGGCATCCTCCGCCGACGGCGCGACCGGGCCCCCGATCGGGACGGGCCGGACGGGCACGGCCCTCAAGGAGCCCCCGACGCGTCGCCTTTTCTCATGGAAACCCCGGCCGGAGCGGCCCTCGGGAGGGCGCCGAAATCTTGCCGTAATTCGAACATCAAGCCGACGCTGGATCATTCGTCTGCGCCTCCTCCTTGAATTCCCGAGGCGATCCCGGCGAGCAGCCACCGACGGATCCGTGAACACCGCTCTCCTGTGCGCCGGTACACCACCCCGGCCGCCCCGCCGCGGGGCGCCCGCCCCCGATCCGCTTCGACCGCCCGAACCACGCAGCTCAGCGGGGTTTCCGGTGCGGCCGGCCACGTCGGAGCACACCCCGTCGGCGGCCCTCCAGGCCCGGTCCGGGCACCCGGCCGCACGCGGTGCGGAGTGCGTCCGCACTCCCCGGCTCGTTCGGCGGCGCACGGCGGCGCCGGTCGTGCATATTCGCTTGGAATAACTGCACTTGCGCCGTTGCGCACGAACTCCGATCACCCCAATAGTTCGGTTAGTCAGATCACAGCGAGGACTCGTCCGGTCCACCATCGCTGGTCTGCCGACAACTCCTGCCTGCCCTGGGCCGTGACGACGGCGGGCTTCTCCTGCCCGTCCCACCCGCGCACACCCCGCTCCGAGGAGGGTTCCGTTGGACAACCGGTACGAGGCCTACGCCTTTGCCGACCCGCTCTTCTACGACACGCCCCGACGCTGGGGCGCGCACGAGGAGTTCGCCGCAGTCAGCCGGCCGCTGCCCGCGGGGTGGGAGCGCGGCGAGCTGGAGATCTGGTCCGTGGTGCGGCCCGTGGACGTACAACTGCCCCAGCAGGGTTGGAAGATCCACGTGTCCTCGTGCACCGAGGACGCCGAGGAGGTGCTGGAGCAGGTCTACGCCTACTGCCTGCGTGAGCACCTCACCTTCAAGTTCCTGCGCGGGCTGCCCATCCTCCAGGTGCAGAACTCCAAGTACGCGCAGCGCGGTTCCAGCGGGAAGTTCTGCACCCTGTACCCGGCGGACGAGGCCGAGCTGGAGCGATGTCTCGACGGCCTCGGCAGCCTGCTGGCCGGCCGGCGGGGCCCCTACATCCTCAGCGACCTGCGCTGGGGCGAGGGCCCGCTCTACCTGAGGTACGGCGGCTTCGCCGAGCTCTACTGCCGCAACGAGGCCGGGGAGCGGGTGCTGGCCCTGGCCGGGCCGGACGGCCGGCTGGAGCCCGACGTCCGCGGCGCGGGGTTCTCCGTCCCCGCCTGGGCGCCGGTGCCCGCCTGCCTCGCACCGGCGATCGCCGAACGGGCGGCGCAGCGGGACTCCGGTCTGCCGTACACCGTCGAGCGCGTCCTGCACTTCTCCAACGCCGGCGGCGTCTACCTGGCGAGCCGGGCGGACGGGTCGCGGCTGGTGCTCAAGGAGGCCCGGCCGTACGCGGGACTGGACCAGCGCGGGGTGGACGCGGTGACCAGGCTGCGCAACGAGCACGACACCCTGGTCCGGCTGGCCGGTGTGCCCGGCGTACCCGAACAGTACGGCCTGCTGACGGCCTGGGAGCACGAGTTCCTGGCCGAGGAGTACGTCGAGGGCCAGTCCCTCAGCGACTGGCTGGCCACCCGCTACCCGCTGATCCACCCGGACAGCGACGCGGAGGCGGTGGCCGAGTACACCCGCGAGGCGCTCGCGGTCGTCGACCGCCTGGAGCTGGCCCTCGCGGCGATCCACGCCCGTGGAGTGGTCTTCGGCGACCTGCACCCGCGCAACCTGATCATCCGGCCGGACGGCGACATCTGCTTCATCGACTTCGAACTCGCCAGCACGGAGGACAAGTTCCTCCGCCCGGCACTGGGCGCCGCCGGCTTCGCCGCGCCGCCCGGGTACACCGGGCAGCAGGTCGACCGGTACGGGCTGGCCGCCGTCCGGCTCTGGCTGTTCATGCCGCTGGCGCAGCTGCCCGCCCTCCACCCGGGCAAGGCCGGCGAGCTCGCCGACGCCATCGAGCGCCGCTTCCCGGTGCCCGCGGGCTACACCGACGAGATCCGCCGCCTGCTCGGCTCCTCCCCGTCCGACGGCCGCACCCCCCGGCCCGAACTGGGCCGGGGACAGGCGGAGGCCAACGCGCTGCTGACCGCGCAGCCGGCCGACTGGCCGCGGATCAGGGACGCGCTGGCCGCCGGTATCGCCGCGATGGCCACCCCCGACCGCACCGACCGGCTGTTCCCCGGCGACGTCGCCCAGTTCACCCACGGCGGCCTGGGCCTGGCCCACGGCGCCGCCGGTGTCCTCTACGCCCTGCGCAGCACCGGCGCCGAGGTCGACCCCGCACACGTCCGCTGGCTGCTGGACGCCGTCCGCACCCGCCCCACCACGCCGGGCCTCTACCACGGCGGTCACGGCGTGGCCTACGTCCTGGACCTGCTCGGCGAGCACGAGGCGGCCCTCGCCCTGCTCGACCGCCTCGGCAGGGCCGCGGACGACGGCCGGGGGCCGGGCCTGGGCAACGGCGCGTCCGGCATCGCCCTGACGCTCCTGCACTTCGCCGCTGCCACCGGCGAGCAGCGGCTGCTGGACGAGGCGCTCGCCCTCGCCCGCTCCGCCGCCGACGCGCTGGAGAAGTCCGGCCGCACCGACCCCCGGGGCAAGGCGGGCCTGCTGGCCGGGACCTCCGGGGCCGCGCTCGCCCTGGTCCGGCTGTACGAGCACACCGGCGAGCGCACGCTGCTCGACCAGGCCGAGACACTGCTGGAGCTGGACCTCGACCGGTGCACGAGCATGCCCGACGGCACCCTCCAGGTGGCCGACGGGCGCCGGGTCCTGCCGTACGTCGAGACCGGCAGCGCAGGCATCGGCCTCGTCCTGGGCGATCTGCTGGCCCACCGGCCCGACAGCCCGCTGGCCCGTCACGAGCAGCCGATCCGCCGGGCCGGCGAGCCGGAGTTCATCATCCAGCCGGGCCTGTTCAACGGGCGGGCGGGGCTGCTCGGCTACCTGGCCCTCACCCGGCAGCGTGCGGCCGAACCGGCCGCCGCCGCGGCCCTGTTGGAGAGCCAACGCCGGCTGCTGGCCCTGCACCAGGTCTCCTACCAGGGCCATCCGGCCTTCCCCGGCGACCAGTTGCTGCGGTTCTCGGCCGATCTGGCGACCGGCTCCGCCGGGGTGCTGCTGGCCCTGGGGACGGCGCTGGCCGGCACCCCCTTCCTCCCCTGGACCGGCGGTCCCGGCGCCCCCGCGCCGACCGCCGCCACCCCCGGCTGACGGGCCGCCCGGCCCGTCCGCCCCGCGCGCGCCGCGCGCACCCGCGCACCTCGTGCGCCCACCGACTCCCGGCCGCCGGCCGGGTGATTCACCCCCGTAATGAAGGAGTACACCATGGCGATCCTGGACCTCCAGACCCTGGAGCTGGCCGAGACCGAGACCACCGCGATCGACGACACCCTCGCGAGCACCAGCTCCCTCAGCGTCCTCAACTGCACCGTCAGCACCGTCAGCACCCTGCTCTGCCTCTGATCCGTACCTCCGCCCGTTAGGGCGGTCAGCACATCGGAGTCGGCCGGGCCGCTCACCACGGGCCCGGCCGGCCATCGGGCCGCAGTGGCATCCGCCACTGCGGCCCGATCGGCGCCGACGCCCGGCCCGGCACAGCCCGTCCCGGCCCGGCGCGCCCCTGCCGCACGTCGCACCTCGCGGCGGTGGCGACACCGCCGTACCGCCGACACCGCCGTACCGCCCGTCAGAGAGGCTTCCCGTGGCAGACCAGCATGCCGGCCCAGGCCCGGCCCAGCGCCCGCCGGTCCGGGTACGGCTGCGCCGCGAACTGAGCGCCGAACCCGGCCGG
This sequence comes from Kitasatospora kazusensis, assembly GCF_039529945.1. Taxonomy (NCBI): domain Bacteria; kingdom Bacillati; phylum Actinomycetota; class Actinomycetes; order Kitasatosporales; family Streptomycetaceae; genus Kitasatospora; species Kitasatospora kazusensis. Next base: position 150,528 of record NZ_BAAANT010000014.1, read on the forward strand.
CTCGTCTGCGCGCTCCTGTTCGCCCTGGCCGCGACGGCCGCGGCCCTCGCCCTGCCGCTGCTGGTGCGGCAGATCGTCACCGACTTCGCCGACCACCGGCCGCTCGGCACCGACGTGCTGCTGATGTGCGCCGCGGCCGTCGCCGGCGCCGGCGCCCAGGCGCTCTCGGGTTTCCTGCTGGCCCGGATCGGCGAGCGGATGACCTACCGGCTGCGGACCCGGATCATGGAGCACTCGCTGCGGCTGCCGCTCGGCGTGGTGCGGGCCCAGGGCACCGGGGAGCTCACCGCCCGGATCACCTCGGACGCCCTCCTGCTGCGGCAGGTCGTCGAGGTCGCCACCCAGCTGCCGCTGGCCGCGCTGACCGTCGTCGCGACGCTGCTGGTGATGGTGTGGATCGACTGGGTCCTCACCGTGGTCACCGTCGTCGCGCTCGCCGTGCTGACGGTCCTGGTGCTGCTGATCGTGCGCAGGATGAAGGCCAACGTGACCGGCCAGCAGGACGCGGTCGGGCAGATCGCCCAGCGCTTCTCGGCCAATCTGGACGCCCTCACCACCATCAAGGCCTACCGGGCCGAACCGGTGGCCGCCCGCGCGCTGGCGGCGGACGCCGAGCGGCTGCGGGCCGTGTCACTGGACGGCGCCCGGCTCGGCGCCCTGATCCCGGCGGTACTGACCCTCGGCAACCAGTTCGCGATGATCGCCGTGATCCTCACCGGCGGCGCACGGCTGGCCGCGGGCGCGATCCAGGTGGCGGCGTTCGCCGCGTTCCTGCTCTACCTGCTGCAGACCGTTCCCTCGATCAGCACCCTGGCCACCGGCTTCGGCCGCCTCCAGGCCGGACTGGCCGCCCGGGACCGCTGCAACGAACTGCTCGCCCTCGCACCGGAGACCGACCCGCAGGACGCCGAACGGCCCGTCCCCGTCCCGCGCCCGGACGCTCCGTCCGTGGTCTTCCGCGCCGTCTCCTTCACCCACGCCGGGGCCGGCGACGCCGCCCTGCGCGAGATCTCGTTCAGCACCGCCCGCACCGGCCTGACCGCCGTGGTGGGGCCCTCGGGGGCCGGCAAGAGCACCACGCTCTCGCTGATCGACCGGTTCATCCGGCCGTCCACCGGCTCGATCACCGTCCTCGGCCACGACGCACGGCACTGGCCGCTGGACGCGCTGCGCGCCCGGATCGCCTACGTCGACCAGGCCTTCACCCTGCTGGAGGCCACCGCGCGGGAGAACCTCCAGCTCGGCCGCACCGACCGCGCCGACGACGACGAACTGGCGGCCGCCCTGGACGCCGTCGGGCTCACCGAGGACATCGCCCGCCTCCCGCAAGGGCTGGACACGCCACTCGGCCGTGAGTCCGACCTGTCCGGCGGCCAGCGCCAGCGGATGGCCCTGGCCCGCGCCCTGCTCTCCGACGCCGACATCGTCCTGCTGGACGAGCCCACCAGCCAGCTGGACGGGCTCAACGAGCAGCGGTTCCGCAGCATCGTGACGGACCTCGCGGCGACCCGCGCCGTGATCGTGGTCGCCCACCGGCTCTCCACCGTCCAGCACGCCCACCACGTGATCATGATGAACCAGGGCACGGTCGTCGACGCGGGCGACCACCCCAGCCTGCTGGAACGCTGCACCCCCTACCGGGAACTCGTCGCCAGCCAGGCCATGCCGGTGCGCTGACGGCCTGCCGACGGCAGACGGGTGACCGGCCGGCGGCAGGCGCAGGCAGGCAGGCAGGCAGGCAGGCTTAGAAGAAGCTGTCGTCGTCCTCGTAGTAGTTGTTCACGACCACCTCGGGCGAGTCGTCGCTGAACGCCTCGTTGAGCAGCGCGCCACCCACCAGGCCCGCGGCGCCCGCCCCGATCAGCGCACCCGTGCCGAAGCGGCGCTGCTGCGGCTGGCCGGACTGCTGCGGGTAGCCGGACTGCGGATACCCCGCCTGCGGGTAGCCCGCCTGCACCGGCTGCGGATATCCGGCCGCCTGCGGAGCCTGGTAGAACGGCGGCGGGCTGCTCTGCACCCGCTGTGCGCAGGCCAGGCACGTCTCGATCTGCCGGGGCACACCCCACTGCGGCGACCAGATCGCCGACGCCTGTGCGGCGCCGTGGGCGGGGTCGAAGAAGCACGTCACGTGGGAACTCCCTGGTGCCGGCTGAACGCCGGGTACGGCCGCGGCAGCGGCGGGGACGTAGGTAGGGGCAGGGGCGTAGGCGGGGGCGGGGGCGGGGGCGAGGGCGGGGGCGGGGACGTAGTCGGGAGCGGTAGTGGGAGCAGCGGCGGCAGCGGGCCGGGCGGCAGGTTGCGCGGGCGTGGGCGCGGGCGCCGCCGGCTGTCCGACGTCCACGCCGAAGTCGGCCGCGATACCGGCCAGGCCCGAGGCGTAGCCCTGGCCGACGGCCCGGAACTTCCAGTCCCCGCCGTGCCGGTAGAGCTCGCCGAACACCATCGCGGTCTCGCCGGCCCCGGCGGCGTCCAGGTCGTAGCGGACCAGCTCGGTGCCGTCCGCCCGGTCCGCCAAGCGGATGCGGGCCCCGCCGACCCGGGCGAAGGAGTGGCCGCGCTGGGCGGCGTCGTAGATCGCCACGGCGAACACGATCTTCTCGACCCCGGCGGGAACCTCGGCGAGATCGACCTCGATCTGCTCCTGGTCGACCCCGTCGGCGGCCTTGCCGCCGTGACGGACGGTGCCGTCCGGGCTGCGCGGGTTGTTGAAGAAGACGAAGTGCCGGTCCGAGACGACCTTGCCGGAGCCGTCGCAGAGCAGCGCGCTGGCATCGAGGTCGTACGCCGCACCGGCCTGCCACCCCAGCCCGACCCGCACGGCGTGCACGCCCGGGGCCTGCTTGCCCAGCGACACATTGCCGCCTCTTGCCAGGGCAACACCCATGACATCCCTCCAGAACCGTTCCCGAACTTTTCCGTCCTCCGGCCACAACGCCCTGCACCTGCGGCCGGTTCCCGGAGGCCGTCAGCTCTGCGCCGGTGTGCCGCCCGTCACGGTCGGCACCGTCGGAGCGGGTCCGCCCGGCCGGAGTGCCTCGATCGTGGCGTCCAGCCCCCGCGGCGGCAGATCCGGTTCCGGCTCCCGCAGATCGCGCAGGCCGCGCGGACCGAGCGGACCGTCGACGGTGGCCGGCCGCTGCCCGGTCACCAGCGAGCCCAGCCCCTGGAAGGCGGTGGACGGCTCCGGCTCCTTCAGCCCCGCCAGCGGGTCGGCGGGCGGGCGGCGCGGCGTGACGCGTCCCAACTGGAAGGCGGGCGGCGTGGCCCCGGACCCGGAGCCGCTCCCCGACGGAGTGGTCTGCCGGACGGTGTCAGGAACCACCACCGGGGTGACCTCCGGCACGGTCTGCGGTTCGGTCTCCAGCACCGTCTGCGGCACGGTCTGCGGCGCCGTCTCCGCCTCGGTCTCCGCCGGAGGCTCCGGAGCGCGGAGCGAGACCGCCTCGCCGCTCTGCGCACCAGGGCGGAAGGCCAGGTAGTGGTCGCTCATCACCGTCCCGGGGGTGCACTCCACATCCGGGATCTCCATGCTGACCGGGATCAGGCCCACTTCGGTGAGCGGCTTCCGCTTGCCGTCGTAGAAGGTCAGCGTCACCTTCGCGTAGCCGTCGAACACCGAGACGGGCGTGTTGAACTTGGCGTGCGACATCGCCCGGCCGCCGTCGTTCGCCGAGTCGCCCTCGCGGCTCCGGTGCTGGACGCCCGCGTTGGCCGTCAGGCTGGCCTCGCCGAGCCCGGGCAGGCTGCCCTTGACGCCGAACTGGGCCTGGCCGCCCCACAGTTTCCAGTCCACCTCGGTCCGGGCGGTGGAGCTGGAGGTCTCGTTGATCGGGCTGAGTTCGAGCTTCTTGTCGGTGGCCCGGTACTCCAGTTGGACGAGTTCCATCTTCGCCTTCACGCCGCCGTTCGACACCAGCCTCCGGCGGTCGGAGTTGGGCGTGTTGATCTCCTCCGGGAAGCGTGCGGAGATCTGCGAATGGCTGAGGGTGTCGCGGGCCGCCTTCTGCATCCGGTCCCAGGCGTCCGCTCCGAAGTACTCGGGCCCGCGGACCCGCAGCACGTCCTGGACGCCGTGGACGTCGCCCGCCCAGCGCATCACGTCGATGTCGCGCGGACCGTCCCAGATCCGGGCCGGAGGCACCCGGACCGGCATCGGCCGCTCCTCGCCGGGCGGCAGGTCGAAGGGCCTGGGCACCCGTTCGGCGGTCTCGGCCGTGAACCGCCACGGGCTCTCGGCGCTGCCCGCCGAGCCCGTCTCGACCAGCGCGTCGAACCCGATCTCGGCCTTGCCGACGCCCCGGCTGGGGCTGGTCAGCTGCCGGATGCCGCGCTTGGCCGCGCCCGGCCAGTGGGCCGGGTTCCAGCGCGAGCCGCGGACCGGCTCCTCGCGCGGCGCCACCTTGTGCTGCCCGCCGACCGGGAGCAGCGGCTCGCGCTCCATGTAGTAGTGCAGGACGGCCTTGCCGGTGAAGTCGGATCCGCCCTGCTTGGACTTGCCGGTCATCCCCGAGGTGGTCGTACGGGCTTGCAGCTCCTGCCGGTCGGTGCCCCGGCCGTGCGTCACGCTGCCGCCGCCGACGACGGCCGGGCCGTGCCCCAGCGGGTTGGAGGTGCCCAGCCCGGAGACGGTGACGGTGTCGCCCTTCCCGCTGCCGAACGCGGTCGCGCCGTCCGAACTCGCGAAGGAATGCTGGACGTTGGTGCCGGCGTTGAACTCGACCTGCGCACTGTCCCCGACGTGCTCCAGCTCGCCGACCGAGGCCCAGATCCGGACGGTGGAGCGGCCGTGCTTGATGACCATCTCCTGGCCCGCCATCATCGACTTCAGCTGCGGCTGCAGCCGGTCGGGCTCCAGCGCCGCGAGGACCTTCTTCTTCATCCCGCGCCAGTCCGAGCCCAGGACCTTGCGGCCGGGTGCGTCGAGCGGACGCACCGTCACCTCCTTGGCCGACAGGCCGTCCCTGCCGGGCTCCAGGTGGAAGGCGTTGTGGACGATGTCGGTGTCCCCGAGCCGGTGGGTGCGCTGGATCCGGTCCGGGACGTGCTGCCGGACGGGCTCCGGTGCCACGCCCTCGTGCACGGCGGGCGGCAGGGCCTGCCGCAGCGGCACCGCGACGGTCGTCTCGACCGGCACCTCGGCGTGCGGCTCGGGGAACGCCGAGCCCAGCTTGTGCAGGTCGAACTCGACCTTGAACTTCGTCGTACCGGTGAACTCCCCGGCCGGCTCGACCGACTTGCCGGTGCTGACCGTGCCACCCCGCCGGTCCACCGTGTGGCCCTCGGTGTGCACGCTGGTGTGTGCGTAGGCGGCGCCGACCTGGGCGTGCGGCAGGGTCGCACTGACCGCGGCGCCGACGGTGTGGGTCACCTGGGTGTCGGCGGTCACACCGGAGGCGGTCCGCGACTGCCCGCCCTGCTGGAATTCGTACGCCTTGACCGTGTTGGTGTGCCTGAAGTCGTCCCCCAGCTCCGCCGTGACCTTGATCCGGCCCTTCCAGCCGTTGACCGAGACCTCCTCGACCAGCTCGCCGCCACGGGTCAGCCCGGACAGCCGGGGCTTGAGCGCGAACGGGTCGAAGGCCTCCCGCAGGTCCATCAGCACCTTGTCCGGGATGGTGCCGGCGTGCCTGCCCAAGGTGTTCTCGATGGTGTGCAGCACGTCCACGTCCCCGTGCCCGAGGCTGTCGACCACGTCGGACGCGGACAGCTGCCCCTTGTTGAGCCGGGGTGGCGGACCGTACTCCTCGGCGGCCGGCACGGGTCGTGACGTGGCCGGGTCGACGGCCGGGGTGTCGGCCGGGGTGTCGGCCGACGCTCCGGCGGTGTGGGTGCCGGCGGTCGCGGGGTCGACGGTCGCGGGGTCGGGGGCGTGGAAGAGTGCGTGGCCGTCCTCGCCCACCTGATCGGTCAGGCAGTCGCGGGCGTTCAGGCTGAGTTCGGCCGGCAGCTCGACGCTGAACGTGTGGTCCCGGCCGTCGACCTTGACCGTGACGTCGACCGCGACCTTCGACTCGTAGATCCCCTGCTCTTCGCTGTACTTGCCGTTCGAGTAGGTCTTCCCCGAAGTCCCGCTGCGCAGGCCGTCGCGCTCGCGCTGCTGCCGACTGTAGGAGGCCTGGCCGCTCATGCTGTGGGTGGCGTCGAGCGGGCCGCCCCCGCCGGCCCGGCCCTGGTAGGTCTTGGCGTCCGACACCAGGTGGCGGTCCGCCTCGAAGGTGGTGACCTCGCTGACCGGATTGCGCTCGGCATCCTTGACCCTGCGGTTGAAACCCATCTCCGTCACATGGGCGGTGGCGCTGACCTTGACCTTCTTCCGCGTCAGGCCGACCGTCTGCTCCGGGGCCTCCAGGCGCAGGTCGCGGGTCATCGAGACCAGCCGGGACGACACCTTCGGGTGGCTGAAGGCCTGGAGCACGTCCTGCTTGATCCCGGCCCACTCGCTCTTGCCCAGCAGGCTCTCGCCGCGGGCGTTCAACTCGTCGTGCAGGGGCCGGATGTCACGCAGGTCACGGACGGTCGTGGTGTCCTTGAGCCCGCTCTTCCAGACGTCGGCGGACGGCTTGAGGACCTCGGCGCCGACGGGGAACGCCTTGGGCGGCCCCGGAGGCAGCGGCTTGCCCGAGTCCGCCTGGAACAGCGTGGGGTCCACCGGACGTTCCGCTCCCCCGGCCTGGTCGGTGGCCGGCGCGTCGAGCCGACGGGCGTCGGCCTGCGGGATCAGCGCGCTGAAGCCGATCCTGGAGTCGGCCTCGCCGTGCGTGGTGCCGAGCGGCGTCGACTTGGTGAACTCGAACTTCAGGGCCGCGACCCCGTCGAAGACGACCCCGGGCTCCTTGGTCTTCGTCGTCGAGGTGACCTCGAAGCCGCTGCCCGTGATGCCCACCCGGTCCCGGACGAACTGCGCGCTCGCGCCGCCGCCGAGCAGCGCCGGCTTGGCGGCGGCCAGCGTCCCCTGGCCGGTCAGCGGCAGCGTGACCGCATCACTGTGGGTCACCTGCTTCGAGCTCGAACGGACAACTCCGGTACCGAAGTTGAACTCGGTCTTGGCCGGGGTGACACCCTTCTGCCAGGCGCTGTCGAGCTTGGCGCTGATGTCGACCGCGCCCGTCACCAGGCCGGTCTTGTCCTTGACCTCCAGGTGGATGCTCTGACCGGCCATCATCCCCCTCAGCTCCTGGTGGAGCCGGGTGACGTCGACCTCGGCGAGCATCTTGGCCCGCGCGTCGTCCCAGAGCCCACCGAAGAACTCCTTGCCGGGTTCGTCGACACCGCTCAGCACCTCGGCCATGCCGTTGCGGCCGCTCTGCGGATCGCGGCCGGACCAGACGTCCAGCACCACGGCCGCGCCGAGACCCTGCCCCCCGGCGACCTTCTCCGGCAGCTGGAAGTGCTCGGTGACCGGCTGCGGCAGTCCGTCCGCGTCCAGACAGTCCCGGGCCGGGATGCCCACGGTGGCGCCCAGCGCCAGGGTCTCCTCGTGGACTCCGGTGAGCGTCTCGAAGGGCTTGCCGTTCTTCTTCAGCTGGCTGAAGTCCACCTTCAGCTCGACGGTTCCGGTGAACAGTCCGACCGGCGCGACGGTCTTCGCACGGCCGATCACCCGGTCGGCGTCGATCCGGACCTTGTCGGTGTTCGCGTCGTGGAAGTACTCCGCCGGCACGGTGTACGTGCCCGGCGCGCCCTTCGTCCCGAGCTGCAGACCGGCACCGGTGCGCCAGCGGCTGCCGTCGAACGAACCGATCGCGGACTGCTGCTCGGACCCGTGCTCCTGCTCCATCGCGTCCGCGGTGCCGACATGGTCGAGCCGCTTCACAGCAGCGGTGATCGCGACCTTGCCGTCCCAGCCGTTGCCGCTGAACGGGGCCTCCCGGACGTTGCCCCGGGAGAGCGCGGCGAGGTCGGGCCGCAGGGTGGACGCGCTGAAGAAGCCCTCGGCCATCGTCCTGGCCGCGGGCAGGTCGAGACCGAAGGTGTCCTTGAACAGCCCGGTGATCCGGTCGAGGACCACCGCGTCGCCCTCGTGCAGGCTGACCAGCAGGTCCGCACCGCCGAGCGTCTCGAAGGCGGCCACCCGCGACGGCGCGGTCAGCACCTTGTCCGGGTCGATCGCCTGCTCGGGGGTGAACGCCGGGTCCTTGCGCGGCGGCTCGCCCGGGTGGTCGACGGACCCCCCGGCGTCGGAGTCGCTGTGCGGGAGCGACGGAAGCGACTTCGACGAGTCGCCGGACGACGTCTCCGACGGGTGAACCGATGGATGGCCCGACTCGGTCGGCGACGGCAGGCCCGACTCGCTGGGCGGGGTCACCGTGATCCTGGGCACGGCCGGGCGCCGGGAGCCCTCGCCTCCCTCCGTCCCCTCGATCCGGGGCAGCGGGACCGGCGCGGGTGCGACCACCGTCGGCTCGGTCCGGGGGAGTTCGTCAGCCCTGGGCTCGACCAGAGGAGGCACTTCCTCCGCCTTCGGCTCCACCGGGTGCTCGACGGCGTCGACCCCTTCGACCCCTTCGACACCCTCGACGCCCTCGATCCTGAGCGCCGGAGTCGACGGCGGCCCAGCGGCCTCCGGCTCGACCAGCGGCGGTTCCCCGGCCTTCGGCTGGGCCTGCGGCAAGTCCTGCTCCACCAGAGGCGCGTCCTCGGCCTTCGGCTCGACCCGGGGCACCTCGACCGTCGGTACGACCGGGGGCAGGTCCGTGAGCTCGATGTCGTCGGACGTCTCCCGACCGTTGGCGTGGTCCTGGTTCCCGCCGTCCGACGCCGGGTTGCCGAACTTGGCCGAGGTCTCCAGGAGACCGTAGTCGGCCGTGCCGCCGGTGCGGTCCCCCTCGTACGGGCCGGAGGTGGCGGCCCAGACGTGGTCGAAGTCCGGGAAGGACTTGGGGGCCTTGCCCTGCGCGGCCTCCCAGGTGTCGTGGATGCTGGGATCGGACCAGTACAGCTTGCCGTCGGTGCCGTGGATCAGGGCCAGCGCGTGCCCCTCCTCACCGGCCTTGCCGAGCAGCACCGTCGAGAAGGTCCCCGGTCCGCCCTCCCGGACCTGCTTCAGCAGGGAGTCGACGCCGGACTGGTCCGTCCCGAAGTCGTGCGGAAGGCCGTGACGCTTCAGCAGCGTCATCGCCGCGCCGTCCTCCGCCCGGTCCTCGCGTGGCCGGGCGGCCGGGCGGGGGCGGCCGTAGTGGGTGTCGCGCAGCGCCTCGGTGTTCTCCAGGCAGTTGTGCAGGTTGCCGCCGCTCTCGGCGGTCTCGTGCGGGTTGACCAGGTCCAGCAGTGCCTTGTCCGGGTGGGGGAAGGGCTTGCCGCCCTTCTCCAGGAGGTGGTCCTCCAAGGCCTTGCGCTGCGCCGGGGTCGGCGGTTCGAGTCCGCGCGCGCGGAGCACCGCGTCGGTGTTCTCGTAGGCGGGCGTGCGCTGCCGCTTCGCGGGGGGCATGCCCTCGGCCGGACGCTCGCCGCCCGAGCGGGCGGAGTCGTGCGCGGGTCCGTTCGTGGGGCCGGCCGCGGCGAGTCTGTCGCGCAGCCTCCGGGGGGTGCTGATCGGCCGATCCCCGGGCGGGGTGGTCCTGCCCGGCTCGGTACCGAACGCCTGCTCGTGAGAGCGCTTTCCGCCACCGGCCTGCGCTCCGGTACCGCCCCGCTCCGAACGGGCCCCGAGCCCACCGCCCACCGGACCGGACGGCTGGACCCGTCCCAGCCGCATCCCGGAGCCGGAGGCGTTGCCGCCGGCCTCGGTCCGAGGCGGCCGGGCGCTCTGCTCCGAGGACGGACGAGCCGTCGAGGTCGTGTGCGCACCGACGGCGGAGCCGGTCGGCGGGGGCACGAACACCCCGCCGTTGGCACTGCCGGCCGGGTTGTCGGCCGTACTACCGGCCAGGTCCGCCGGAGCGGACGGGGTGGGCAGGTCCGCCGGGCCCGCCTGGCGCTCCCGGGCTACCGTCCCGGTCGGGACCGGGGCGCTCGCGACCCGGGCGCCGTCGAGGTGGGTCCCGGTGACGCCGGGAAGGTGCCCGGCGGTCGGCGGGGTGGCGCTGTCGGCCTGCCCGCCGACCGGGCCGAACACCGGCTCCGCGTGGGAGACCGGCGCGGGTCCACCCCCTGCCTCGGCCGCCGTCGTCGGGACGGGCGCGGGCCGGCTCTCCGGCTCCGCCGTCCGCGCGAGGTCGGGCGCCTCGCTCTCGCGCATCGGCGCGGCGGCCGCCTCACTGACGGGCGCCGCCTCGTGTACCGGAGCCACCTCCTGTACCGGAACCGCCTCCTGCACCGGGGGCGACTCCTGCACGGGAACGGCCTCCTGCGCGGGAGCGGCCTCCCGTACGGACGCCGTCTCCGCGACGGGCGTCTGAGCTTCTTCCCGGGGAGCCGCAGTCTCCTGGACGGGAGCGGCTTCCGACGGAACCTCGTGCCCGGTGAGCGCCTCCGGCGCGGGTATCGACCGCGCCGACTCCTCACCCGCCGCCCTCTGGTCACCACCGACTGCCTCCGCGCCGCTCTCCGGTGACAACGCCTCACCCTGGGCAGCGACGGTCTCCTGGACGCGGGCGCTCTCCGACGGAACCTCGTGGGCGGGCAGCTCTTCACTCGGGCTGAGCGGTGCCCGGTCCGGCGACGCGGACCGGTCGGTCGGGGCGCTGTCCCGGTTGCCGAGGGAGGCGGAGGAGGGTTCGGGCGTGGAGGTGCCACGCTCCGACGCCCCCTCCGAGAAGGCGGGGGCCGTCTCGGAACTACCGGCCCGGGGAGACTCGGCCGAGGAGGACGGAGCAGCGGAGGTGCGGTCGGAGCCGAACGGGACCAGGCCGGTCGGCCGGTCGGCCGACGATCCGCCCTCGTCTGCGGTGGGGCCGGCGGGCCCGCTCTTCTCCCCGGAGCCGGTGGGGCCCTGGTAGCTGTCCTCGGTGGTGGGCTTGCTGTCGGACGAGAAGGTCGGGTGCTCCCCGCCGGGGAGCGCACCGCCCTCCGGGACCGTCTTCGGCTCGTTGAAGTGGGCCTTGGCCGCGCTCGCCCCCGCGTGCAGCCCGGCGCCCGCGCCACCACTCAGGCCGGAGCCGAGCAGGCTGTTGCCGTCGACGTGGCCGGTCGTGATCAGCTGCGTCGCCGCGTCCGTCCCCACACCGACGCCCGCGCCGGTGACCATCTTGCCCGCCGTCGTGCCCATCGCACCGCCGAGGCCCAGCTTCTCCCCCGCCGCACCGACGCCCTTGCCCAGCAGGTGACCGGCCGCACCGGCCACCGCGCCGCCCTCGGCCGCCTGGCCGAGCTCCTTCATGTCGATGCTCTTGCGGTGCCCCTGCGCCACCTCGATGGCCTGCGCCATCAGGT
>NZ_BAAANT010000015.1:0-159858 GCF_039529945.1 Kitasatospora kazusensis
GGCGCGGGGAACTGCGCGACCAGGGCACGACGTCCGTGCACGGTTGATCGCGCAGTTCCCCGCGCCCCTGCTGTGGTTGCCCGTGAGCTCACAGCCCCGCGGCCCTGCGGTGGTTGCCCTGGGCTGTACAGTCCCGCGGCCCTGCGGAGCTACTGAGCGGCTGCGCGTTGGAGCGCGCTGGCGAGGAGGGCCAGGTCGGTGGGGCCGTTGCCCAGTTCCCGGACGGGGCGGCGGGTGGGCGGGGCGCCCAGTTGGGAGCGGTCGACCGCGACGACCGTCGGGCGCAGTGTCGCGGTGCGGGGGATGCGGCCGCTGACCCGGGCGGTCTGGAAGGCGGTGACCCCGCCGTCGGGGCGGCGGAGGTAGCCGCGGCCGGGGGTCCCGTCGGCGAGGGCGGCGGCGTCCGAGAGGTGGATCAGCAGGTCGGAGTCGGCGGGTTCCGCGGTGCGCAGCGCGATCCGCAGGAGCGCCGCCTCGTCGACCTCGCTGCCGGCCGTCTCCTCCGGGGCGCCGGTCGCGGCCACCAGGTGGATCCCGAGCCGTCCGCCGCGCTGGGCGACGGCGGCCAGCGCGCGGGCCAGCGGGCGCCCGGCGGGGGAGGTCGGGGAGAGCAGGACGTCGTAGTCGTCCACCACCACGACCAGCCGGGCGGGCGCCTCGGCCCGGGCCTCCGCTGCCTTGCGCGGCCCGGTGACCCGGACCGCCAGGCTGCCGACGGCGGTGCCGCCCGCCGCCACCAGCGAGGATGCGGGGGCGGTCCGGAGCTCGCGGACGGAGTGCCAGGAGGCGAAGTCGAGCTCGCCGAGCAGTTCCTCGCGGTGTGCCAGTTCGTCGAGCAGGGCTTCCGCGGTGAGCAGCGCGCGCCGGGGGTCGGCCGCCGCGTCCACGTGGGTGGTGACGTGCGGCAGGTCGGTGCAGCCGTGCAGGCCCGCCGGGTCGTCGGGGCCGTTGGAGCCGCGGCCCTCGATGACGGTGACGGTGAGCCGCTCGGGGCGTTCGGAGACGGCGAGCGAGGCGATCAGGGTGCGCAGCAGCTCGGTCTTGCCCGCGCCCTTGGCGCCGCCGATCAGCAGGTGCGGCCCGCCGCTCTCGCCCGGTGTGCCGAGGTCGGGGTCGGCGAGGTCGATGGTGCAGAGGTCGTCGCGGGTGGTGCCGAGCAGGGCCGTCGCGGTGCCCGGGGTGACGGGCAGCGCCGCCCAGCGGGCGGAGAGCTTGGCGGGTGTGACGGTGTCCAGGTGCAGCAGGTCGAGCAGGCGCAGGGTGCCGGGCAGCGGGCCGCGGGTGCTGGGGGTGGCTTCCCGGAGCGGGGCGAGTACCCGGGCCAGCCGTTCGGCCCAGGCGGCGGAGACGGCGTCGAGGGCTATGTCGGTCGCCGCCTCGTGCCCCGGCCGGGTGAGGGTGAGCTGGGTGGAGACCTCGCCGGTGATCACCGCCGTCGCGCCCAGCCCGGCGGGCAGTTCGTCGGGGTGCTCGGCGAGGCAGACCGGGAAGACGCCGAGCGCGGGGCCCGCGGTCAGCAGCCGCTCCAGTGCCTGGCGGGCGGCCGGGCTGCCCGGGTCGCCGTCCAGCAGGACGACGGTGGCGGGCGGCCGGGCGGTGGTCTCCGGTGCGGTCAGTTCGGCGAGCCGGGCCTCGGCCTGGGCCGGGTCGAGGCCGACCAGCAGCCGGCAGTCCTGCCCGTGGGCGGGCCGCAGGTGCGGCAGCCAGAGCGCCCAGGGCCAGTCGGCGGCCCGGTCCTCGTCCGCGCTGATCAGGACGGTGCTCAGGCCGCTCGGCGGGTGCAGGGCGGTGAGCTGCGCGAGGACGGCGCGGGCCAGGCCGAGCAGGCGTTCGCGCGGGCCCGCCAGGCCGAGGCCGCCGGCGGTCCGCAGGTCGACGGTGACGGGGACGCCGGGCAGCAGGGTGCCGGGCGTGGTGCCCGGGCCGCCGGGCAGGTCGGCGGTGCCGAGCCGGACGGTCAGTGCGTCGGGGTGGCCGGGGCCGCGCTCCCAGAGCCGGGCGCCGGGGCCGAGGGCGGTGAGCAGCAGGGCGGCCGGGTCGGGCCAGCGGTCGCGCTGGGCGGCGGCCTGCCGGGTGCGGGCCGCCGCGTGCTGCTGGGTCGCGGTGGGCTGGGCCTGCTCGGGGGAGCGGCCGAGGCGGCGGGAGAGCAGGGCCCGGGCCCGCCCGGGGGCGGGCGGCTGGGGCGCGGGCTCGGGTGCGGGCAGGGCGGGGGCCGTCCTGGCGGGCGGCGCCGGGGCGAGCTGGAGGTGGCCGAGGCCGTCCGGTGCGGCCTGCCGGGGGCCGGCCGGGTCGGGCGGTGCGACCAGCAGGGTGGACTCGCCGACCCGCAGCAGGCCGCCCTCGGGGAGCTCGGCGCCGGTGTCCCGCAGGAACCGGCCGTCGAGCGTGGTGCCGTTGGTGGAGCCGAGGTCGCGGACGGTCACCCTGCCGTCGGGGCCCAGGTGCAGCGAGAGGTGCAGCCGGGAGACGTCCGGGTCGTCGAGCGGGACGTCGGCCTCGCTGGAGCGGCCGACCCGGATCTGCTCGCCGTGCAGCCGGTGCACGCCGCCGGCGTCCGGCCCGCCCACGATCCGCAGCTCGGCGGTGGCGGGGTGGACGGTGTCGTCGGCGTCCGGGTCCGGCTCGTTCAGGGAGAGGACGGCGCCGTCGAGCAGCGGGGGGTGGCCGAGCAGCGCCTGCTCGTCGACCCGCCGGGTGCCGGCGAACAGGTGCACGTGGGTCGCCGAGCGCGGGCCGCGTACGCCCACTGCGCCCGCGAGCGCCCCCGCGACGGTGCCCAGTGTCGTCCCTATCGGGGCGGTGACCAGCACGTCGGTGGAGGATCCGGCGGCTGCCGGGCCGCTGCGCGGTCGGAGGACGGTCAGCCGGATCTGCATCTCGCCCGTGGTCCCTTCTGGCTCTAGGGCCTGTCTGACAATTCCCGCCGGGTCCGGCCCGCCCGGCCTGATCCGACGCGAATTGTCAGACAGGCCCTGCCGCTGTGTCCCAAGGGGCCACACGTGTGGTTCTGCCATCCTGCCACCCGGTACCGACCGCCCGCGCCCGGTACCGGATTTGACGATCTTGCGATGATCGCCATGGTGGAGCCGACGGGCAGTCAGGTCAACCCGGCCTCCCGGGAGCCGCTCCGAGGGCACGGAGGCCGTACCTCGGAAAGCGTGCCCCGCACGGTTAGAGTTGCCGGAACATGGGTCCGGCATGCGCCGCGAGCCACTGTTGAGGCTCGCGGCGACAATCAGGAGTTCACAGGTGCGGCCAGTCGGCAGCAAGTATCTGCTCGAGGAGACCCTCGGGCGCGGAGCCACCGGCACCGTATGGCGTGCCCAGGTGCGCCCGGACGTCCAGGTGCCCGGGATCGAGCCCGGCCGGCCGGTGGCGATCAAGATACTGCGTGAGGAGCTGGCGGCCGACCCGGACGTCGTGATGCGCTTCCTGCGCGAGCGCTCCGTGCTGCTGCGGCTCACCCACCCCAACATCGTCCGGGTCCGGGACCTGGTGGTCGAGGGCGAGCTGCTGGCCCTGGTGATGGACCTGGTCGACGGCCCCGACCTGTTCCGCTACCTGCGGAGCAACGGGCCGTTCAGCCCGATCGCGGGCGCCCTGCTGATGGCCCAGATCGCCGACGCGCTGGCCGCCAGCCACGCGGACGGCGTGGTGCACCGCGACCTCAAGCCCGCCAACGTGCTGCTCGCCTCCACCGAGGTGGACGGCGGCGAGCAGATGCACCCGATGCTCACCGACTTCGGGATCGCCCGGCTCGCCGACTCCCCGGGCATCACCCGGACCCACGAGTTCGTCGGCACCCCGGCGTACGTCGCCCCCGAGTCCGCCGACGGCCGGCCGCAGACCGCGGCCGTGGACGTCTACGGCGCCGGGATCATGCTGTACGAGCTGGTCACCGGCCGCCCGCCGTTCCAGGGCGACAGCCCGGTCGCGATCCTGCACGCGCACATCGCGCAGGACCCGGAGCGCCCGCGCACCATGCCCGAGCCGCTCTGGACGGTGATCGAGCGCTGCCTGCGCAAGAACCCGGACGAGCGCCCGAGCGCCGTCTCGCTGGCGGGCGCCCTGCGGGTGGTCGCGGCGGGTGTCGGCGTGCACGCCTCCCCGGCGGCGGTGGACGCGGCGCTCGCGGTCGGCGCACTGCTGCTGCCCGAACCCCGCCCGGTGCCGCAGCCGGAGCTGCTGCAGACCTGGTCCGACCCGACCCAGGTGCTCCCGACCGGCGGCTACGACCCGGCGGCCGCCACCCGGATGTTCGAGGGCGCCGAGGACCGCACCCAGCTGATGGGCTCCCAGCAGCCCGCGCCGGACCCGACCAGGATGATGCCGCCGGTGCCCGCCGCGCCCGCGGTCGCCCAGAGCGAGGCGCCGCACCCGTGGCAGACCCAGCTCCGGGCCGCCCGGGACCGCAACCAGCAGACCGAGGTCGGCTACTTCGACGCGCAGGAGCTGGGCCCGCCGCAGGTCGCCCCGCGCCCGTACCAGCCGTACCAGCAGCAGGCGCCGCAGCCCTACCAGCCGTACCCCCCGCAGGACCGCCGGCCGCAGCAGCAGGGCCAGCAGGGACGCCGGCCGGACCAGGGCGGCTACGCCCAGCGCCCGCAGGCCGACCGGCCGCCGTACGGGCAGCAGCAGCCCCCGCAGGGCTACCAGGCGTACCCGCCGCCCGCCGCGCCCCAGCCCGCACCCGTGCGCCGCCCGGAGCCCGCGCCGCAGCACCGCCCCGAGCCGCCGGCCCCGCGCCCGCGCGAGCGCGCGCCGGAGCCGGTGCGGGAGAGGGAGCGCGAACGGGAGCGCGAGCCCCGGCGCCGCAGCCGGAACCGGATGTACATCCCGGGCCTCGGCTGTCTCAAGGGCTGCCTGATGGTGCTGCTGATCCTGGCCGTGGCCGGGGTCGCGCTGTGGAACTTCACGCCCCTCCCGCAGTACTGGGACGACGTGCACGGCTGGTACGACAGCGCCGTGACCTGGGTGAGGAGCGTCACCGGCAAGTGACCGGCCGGGCCGCCGCCCGCCGGTGTTTTTGCCGCTTTGTCGACTCTTCGCGATATTTCTCCGCAGCCGGTGCCGCCCGGAGGCCCTTCAGCGGCCCCCGGAGGGTCCCGGGGCGCGTAGGTTGGTGGCTGACGCACCGACACCGAGCGCACCGACGGCCGTGCGCTCCCGCCGCCTACGGAGCATGAGCTTTGGCACGCAAGATCGGCAGCCGGTACACCGTCCACCAGGTGATCGGCCGGGGTTCCGCCGGGACCGTGTGGCTCGGCGAGGGGCCGGACGGGCCGGTGGCAGTCAAGCTGCTGCGCGAGGACCTGGCCTCCGATCAGGTGCTGGTGGGCCGCTTCGTCCAGGAGCGCGCCGCCCTGACCAGCCTCGACCACCCCCGGGTGGTCGGCGTGCGCGACATGGTGGTGGACGGCGACGACCTGGCGCTGGTGATGGAGCTGGTCCAGGGCACCGACCTGCGCTCCCGGCTCGAACGGGACGGCGTGCTCGCCCCGCAGGACGCCGTCTCGGTGATCGCCGACGTCGCGGACGGCCTCGCCGCCGCGCACGCGGCCGGGATCGTGCACCGCGACGTCAAACCCGAGAACGTGATGCTGGACCTGGCCGCGCCGCCCGGCCAGGGCGGCGCCCCGCGCGCCAAGCTCACCGACTTCGGCATCGCCCGCCTGGTCGACGCCCCGCGCCGGACCAGGGCCACCCGCATCATCGGCACCCCCGACTACCTCGCCCCCGAGATCATCGAGGGCCTGGAACCCCGGGCCGCCGTCGACATCTACGCCCTCGCCACCGTGCTGTACGAGCTGCTCACCGGCTTCACCCCGTTCGGCGGCGGCCACACCGGCGCGGTGCTGCGCCGGCACGTCACCGAGAGCATCCCGCCCGTCCCGGGCCTGCCCGACGGCCTCTGGCGGATCATCGCCGAGTGCCTGGCCAAGGCCCCCGCCTCCCGGCTGCGCGCCGCCGAGCTGGCCGACCGCCTGCGCGAGCAGCTCCCGGCGCTCGCCGGACTGCCCCCGCTCGCCGTCCCCTCGCAGCGCGCCCCCGCCGAGGAGGTGCCCACCCCGGGCGAGGCCGTCTACGCCGAGGCCGACGCCGGCACCGGCACCCACCGCCGCCGCCGGGGTCCGGCGGTACCGCTCGTCCCGTCGCCGTCGCCGGACTCCACCCGGGACACCCACACCAGCCTGCGCCGCCCGTCCCCGCACGAGCTCGCCTCCTACGCGGCCGAGTCGCAGGCCCAGCGCAGCGCGGCGCCCGCGGTCAGCCACCGCCGCCGGACCCTGGTGCGCCGCCGCCGGATGATCGCGGTGCTGCTCGCCGTGGTGCTGCTGGTGGCGGGCGCGGCGGCGGCCTACGCGGCGTTCGGCGGCGGGGGCCGGGAGGGCCGGCACGGCCCCGCCAGGGGGTTCGTCCCGCACTCCCGGACCTCTCCCGGACCCCCGCTGTAGCCGAGCTCCCTCCCGGAGCCATTAGGCTGGTCATGTGGCAGCCGTCGATCCTTCCGAAGAGCTCAAGTCCCTCGAAACGACCATGGGGTCGATCGAGGCCGTCCTCGACCTGGACAAGATCCGGGCCGACATCGCGTCCCTGGAGGAGGAGGCAGCCGCTCCGAACCTGTGGGACGACCTCGCGAACGCGCAGAAGGTCACCAGCCGGCTCTCCTTCCTGCAGGGCGAACTGCGCAAGGTCCTGCACCTCCGCGGCCGGGTCGGCGACCTCGCCGTGATGTTCGAGCTGGCCGCCGACGAGAACGACGCGGACACCCTCGCCGAGGCGCTGACCGAGCTGACCTCCGTGCAGAAGACCGTGGAGGAGCTGGAGGTCCGTACCCTCCTCTCCGGCGAGTACGACGCCCGCGAGGCCCTGGTCAACATCCGGGCCGAGGCCGGTGGCGTGGACGCCGCCGACTTCGCCGAGCAGCTGATGCGGATGTACCTGCGCTGGGCCGAGCGGCACAACTACCCGACCGAGGTGCTCGACACCTCGTACGCGGAAGAGGCCGGCATCAAGTCCGCGACCTTCTCCGTGAAGATCCCGTACGCCTACGGCACGCTCTCGGTCGAGCAGGGCACGCACCGCCTGGTGCGCATCTCCCCGTTCGACAACCAGGGCCGCCGCCAGACTTCCTTCGCGGGCGTCGAGGTGCTCCCGGTCGTCGAGGTCAGCGACCACGTCGAGATCGACGAGACCGAGCTGCGGATCGACGTCTACCGTGCCTCCGGCCCCGGCGGCCAGGGCGTCAACACCACCGACTCGGCGGTCCGGATCACCCACCTGCCGACCGGCGTGGTGGTCTCCTGCCAGAACGAGCGCTCGCAGATCCAGAACAAGGCCTCCGCGATGAACGTCCTCCAGGCCAAGCTGCTGGAGCGGCGCCGCCAGGAGGAGCGGGCCCTGATGGACTCGCTCAAGGGCGAGGGCAGCTCCTGGGGCAACCAGATGCGGTCCTACGTGCTGGCGCCGTACCAGATGGTCAAGGACCTGCGGACCGAGTACGAGGTCGGCAACCCGCAGGCCGTGCTGGACGGCGACATCGACGGCTTCATCGAGGCGGGCATCCGCTGGCGCAAGCAGCGCGAGACCGCTGCCGAGTAAGCAGCGCCGAGCACGACAAGGGGCGCGGGGAACTGCGCGAAGCGGAGGTCGTAGCCTTCCGGATTCGCGCAGTTCCCCGCGCCCCTGTTGTGCTTGCTCGTACGCGGAAAAGTGTCAGGCCAGCGCCTGGCGGGCGATCAGGGCCACCGCCAGCAGGGCCACCAGCAGCGCGATGAGGGTGGCCGGGGACAGGGCAGCGAACGGGCCCTGCTGCTCCTGCAGCCGGGCGCGGTTGGCGCGGCACACCGGGCAGCGGCCGTCGCTCACGCGGCCGTTGCAGTTGGCGCACACCAGTTGGTCGCAGGTCATGCGATCTCCTCCTTGCTGCTACAGCCAACGCACCGGGTGGGCATCTGGTTCCTGCCCATGCCCTGTGCGGGGTAGCGGCCAAACCGAGCCGCTCTGCTGCTACCACTGCCACCTACTGTGCCAGGTTCGCGCGAATCCGGCTGCCGGGCGGGGGGAGCAGGGGGCCGCCGGGGCTTGGAAAGCAGGGGTGGCGGCTGTGAAATGGCTCGCATTATTCGGGTCATACCGGGACATGCTTCGCCAATTGCCCGGGTGTTCGGCGGGTGGCACCTGCGAGCGCGAGCGGGATTCGCGTATGGTCCCTGGCTGGAGGGGTGGCAGACGGCCGCTCCCGCCGTCCGCTCCAGGCCTGGTGCAGGGGCGGTACCGACCGAGGAACGGCGCCGCGCGGCCGCGACCTCCGGCCTCGAAGTAACGATCGGGTCACGGAAGTTCGGCAGGGTGGTCCGCCATTCCGCCTAGGATGGCCTCCGTGATGCAGCCGTGATCAGATTCGACAACGTCTCCAAGACCTATCCCAAGCAGAACCGTCCCGCCCTGTCGGACGTCTCGCTGGAGATCGAGAAGGGCGAGTTCGTCTTCCTGGTCGGGTCCTCCGGCTCGGGCAAGTCCACCTTCCTGCGGCTCTGCCTGCGCGAGGAGCGCCCGAGCACCGGCGAGGTGCACGTCCTGGGCAAGGACCTCGGCAAGCTGTCCAACTGGAAGGTGCCGCACATGCGGCGCCAGCTGGGCACCGTCTTCCAGGACTTCCGCCTGCTGCCGAACAAGACCGTCGCGCAGAACGTCGCGTTCGCGCTGGAGGTCATCGGCAAGCCGAAGAGCGCCATCAACAAGGTCGTCCCCGAGGTGCTCGACCTGGTCGGCCTCGGCGGCAAGGAGGGCCGGATGCCCGGCGAGCTCTCCGGCGGTGAGCAGCAGCGCGTGGCGATCGCCCGGGCGTTCGTGAACCGCCCGATGCTGCTGATCGCGGACGAGCCGACCGGCAACCTCGACCCGCAGAACTCCGTCGGCATCATGAAGCTGCTGGACCGGATCAACCGGACCGGCACCACCGTCCTGATGGCCACCCACGACCAGGCCATCGTCGACCAGATGCGCAAGCGAGTGATCGAACTCGACAAGGGGCTGCTGGTCCGCGACCAGGCCCGCGGTGTCTACGGCTACCAGCACTGAGCCGGCCCCCGGCTCCGAGCTGCTGCCGCCGAGACACCCCGTCCGCCGGATCGCCCCACCTGCATTGACCCTGGAGTGAGAAAAGCATGCGCGCCCAGTTCGTTCTGTCGGAGATCGGTGTCGGTCTCCGCCGCAACCTGACGATGACCATCGCGGTGGTCGTCAGTGTCGCGCTCTCGCTCGCCCTCGCCGGTGCCAGCCTCCTGGTCCGGGACCAGGTCAACTCGATGAAGGGTTACTGGTACGACAAGGTCGAGGTGAGCATCTACTTCTGCACGAAGTCCGACGCCAAGACCTCCGCCCAGTGCGCGAACGGTGTCGCCACCGACCAGCAGGTCAAGGACGTCAAGACCCTGCTGGACAACATGACGCCGCTGGTGCAGAGCTCGACCTTCGAGAGCTCGGCCGACGCGTTCAAGCGCTGGAAGGACACCAACCCGGACAACCCGCTGCTGGCCGCCGTCGGCCCCGAGGCGATGCCGCAGTCCTGGCGGGTCAAGCTCGACGACCCGACCAAGTACGACGTCATCCAGAGCGCCTTCGCCGGGAAGCCGGGGGTGAAGTCGGTCGAGGACCAGCGGAAGATCCTGGAGAACCTCTTCGGGCTGCTCAACGGCCTCCAGACGGCGGCCTTCGTCATCATGGTGCTGATGCTCTTCGTCGCCCTGCTGCTGATCGTCAACACCGTCCGGGTGTCGGCCTTCAGCCGACGGCGTGAAACCGGCATCATGCGCCTGGTCGGTGCTTCGAACTTCTACGTGCAGATGCCGTTCATCGCGGAGGCCGCCTTCGCCGCGCTGCTGGGCGCCGTACTGGCCTCCGGCCTGCTGCTGCTCGGGCACTACTTCGTGCAGCACTTCCTCGCCCAGCGGGTGCAGTTCATCCAGTTCATCGGGCTCTCCTCGGTGCTCGCGGTGATACCGCTGCTGATCGTGGTGGGCATGGCGATGGCCGGCGTCGCGGCCTTCTTCACCCTCCGCAAGTACCTGAAGGTCTAGGAACCGCCCGGGAGCTCCGGGAGCTCACGGGACGCTTCGGCCTCGAACAGCCCCGGACGGCACTGCGCCGTCCGGGGCTGTCGTGCGCCTGCTGCGCCCGTTTCGGCGTCCGTCCGGAGCGCGCCCTCTAGACTCCGGTCCATGCCAGCAATGCCGTGCCAGGTACGTCAGGGAGCCACGCTCACCTTGGTGTTCGGTGCGGTGCTGCTCGCCGGGGCGGCGACCGGGGCGTGGGGCGAGCCCGCGTCCGACCCGAGGCCGCCGTCCTCGGACAGTGCCGTGGCGGGCCTGCCCGCCGGGCGCGACCCGGCCGGCGCCCAGCTCTCCCGGCAGCAGGCGGAGCAGCTGGTCAGCTCCAGCGGCGACCCCTGGGCCGCCTACTACAGCCCGCAGGCGTACGCCGACTTCACCAGCGGCCAGTACCTCGGGGTCGGGCTCTCGGTGGACCGCGCGCAGGACGGCAGCACCGACGTCTCGCAGGTCCGCGCGGCCGGCCCGGCCGCCCGGGCCGGAGTCGCGGTCGGCGACCGGCTGCTGCACATCGACGGGATCCGGGCCGACCGGCTGCCGGTCACCGAGGTGGTGGCCCGGCTGCGCGGCGGGCCGCAGGGCCTGCCCGAGGGTTCGACCGTGGCGCTGGCCGTCCAGCGGGCCGGCGGGCCGGTGCGCGAACTGGTGCTGCGCCGCACGGTGCTGGACGCCGAGGAGGTGACGGTGGACCACCCGGCCCCCGGCATCGCCCGGATCGCGGTGCACGGCTTCACCAGCGGGGTCGCCGCGCAGGTCCGGGCCGCCGCGCGCGGTGCCCGCGGCGTCCTGCTCGACCTGCGGGGCAGCTCCGGCGGGCTGGTCGAGGAGGCCGCCGGGACCGCCGCGGTCTTCCTGGACGGCGGCCCCGTGGGCTCGTACGAGGCCAGGGGCGTCTCCCGCCGGCTGACCGCGCCCCCGGGCGGTGACACCGCGACACCGCTGGTGGTGCTGGTGGACGGCGGCACCATGAGCGCCGCCGAACTCCTGGCGGGCGCGCTCCAGGACCGCTGCCGCGCGGTGCTGGTCGGCTCCCGCACGTTCGGCAAGGGCAGTGTCCAGCAGCCGAGCCGGCTGGCCGACGGGTCGGTGCTGGAGCTGACGGTCGGCCGCTACCGCACCCCGGCCGGGCGGTCCCCCGACGGCACCGGGCTGGCGCCCGACGTGCCGGCCCAGGACCCGTCCGGTGCGACGGAGTTGGGCCTGCGGGTGCTGGCGGGCCTGGGAACGCGCGGCTAAGACCGACCGGCACATGGAGGGCGAGAGCCATCGGCCCTCGACGCCGCCCTCCATGTGCCGGTCGGTCTAAATAGGGCTGCCCGGCACGCCGCCGGGATGCGACAATGATCGGCGCTATGGCAAAGGAAACCGGACAGAAGCTGATCGCGCAGAACAAGAAGGCGCGGCACGAGTACACCATCCTCGACACCTACGAATGCGGCATGGTGCTCACGGGCACCGAGGTGAAGTCGCTGCGCGAGGGCCGGGCCAACCTGGTCGACGGCTACGCGTACATCCAGGGGCACGAAGCCTGGATCGACAACGTCTTCATCCCGGAGTACACCCAGGGCACCTGGACCAACCACTCCGCGCGGCGCAAGCGCAAGCTGCTGCTGCACAGGCTGGAGATCCGCAAGCTGGAGGCGAAGACCAAGGAGACCGGCCACACCCTGGTGCCGCTCTCCCTGTACTTCAAGGACGGCAAGGTCAAGCTGGAGCTGGCGCTCGCCGTCGGCAAGAAGCTGTACGACAAGCGGCAGACGCTGCGCGAGCAGCAGGACACCCGGGAGACCGCCCGCGCGGTCGCCGCGGCCCGGCGCAGGCAGCGCTAGGCCGCGGGCGGCGCCGAGGTTCCGGGCGGCGCCGGGCTTAATGAGCTGGACCGCCGTCGGTCACAGCGCGTACCATGGCTCCAGCAACACCGGGTAGGGGTAGCCCTGCACGGAGATGTTTCTTAAAAAAACATGGGGATGATCGGTTTCGACAGGGGAAGTCGAAACAGGAGAAGCGAGCCGAGGAAGGCGACAATGATCTCGTAAACCATCTGTCGCAAAAAAATAATCGCCAACACTAAGCGCGATTCCTTCGCGCTCGCTGCCTAAGCAGCGAGTAGCGTGGTGTCAGCCCGGAGCGTTCCCGATCCGGATCCTGGCATAATTTAGGGAACTCAACCGTCCACCCGGGCTGCGAGGGTGGGCGGGAAACCAAACAGCAGCTGGGCCTGTTGGCGGCTTGTCCGCGTGACTGCCAGGGCCGAGAAAAGCACAGCGGACTGCGCTCGGAGAAGTCCTGAATCCACTCCACTGGACCCGGGTTCGATTCCCGGCATCTCCACCACCCCATGTTCAGCTCAACCATCGAGAGCCGCCCTCCGGACCGGAGGGCGGCTCTCGTGCGTCCGGGGCGTGCCGCGCGGAACGCCGCCGTGCCGAACGCCCCGCCGAGGCGCCTGTGCCGGGACGCCCCCCGGCGCCCCGCTCTCCGGCCTGACCCTTTTCGTACGCGGGGGCAGAGGCGCGGGCGGGGGTGCGGGGCGTAGGATCATCTGTCCGCTTCTTTCGGGAGGCGGCGATCCCACCACTCGCAGGACGCACCTCAGGGGGCTCTTTGGGCGCGCACGGCTCAGCCCAGCAAGACACCGCCGCAACCAACGAGGCCATGCACAGCACCGTCATGCAGACCAGCACAGTCACCGGCACCAGCGCCGGCACGCCAACCCCGGCCTCCCCGGGCGCGGACGCGGACACCGTCCGCGACCGCGAGATCGCCGAGGAGCAGCGCCACCTCGACACCGTGTACCACCGGCTGGAGGAGAAGCTCGCCGAGGCCGAGTACATCCTGGAGGACGCCGCCAAGCGGGTGCAGGTCGGTACCCCCGGCGCGCTCGCCGAGCGCGACGCGCAGGTGTATCGGGCCGGCGCGCACCTGCACCGGCTGAACAGCGAGTTCGAGGACTTCCTGTTCGGTCGGATCGACCTCCAGGCGCCCGATGCGCCCGAGGAGCACGGCATCCCGTCCAACACCCCCCTGGACGCCGCCGACCCCGCCGTCGCCGAGACCCTGCACATCGGCCGGCTCGGCGTGCTCGACGCCGAGTACGGCCCGCTGGTGATCGACTGGCGGGCGCCCGCCGCCGCGCCGTTCTACCGCTCGACGCCGCTGGAGCCGGGCCGGGTGATGCGCCGCCGGGTGATCCGCTCCAAGGGCCGCAAGGTGGTCGGTGTCGAGGACGACCTGCTCCGCCCGGACCTCGCGCCCACCCTGGACGGGGTGGAGCTGGCGGTGGTCGGCGACGGCGCCCTGATGGCCTCGCTGGGCCGGGCCCGCAGCCACTCGATGCGCGACATCGTCTCCTCCATCCAGAAGGAGCAGGACGAGGTCATCCGCGCGCCCGCCGCCGGGGCCACCCTGGTCACCGGCGGCCCCGGCACCGGGAAGACCGCCGTCGCCCTGCACCGGGCCGCCTTCCTGCTCTACCAGGACCGCCGCCGCTACGCGGGCGGCATCCTGGTGGTCAGCCCGACCGCCCTGCTGGTCTCGTACACCGAGGGCGTGCTGCCCTCGCTCGGCGAGGAGGGGCAGGTGGCGATCCGCGCGGTCGGCAGCCTGGTCTCCGGCATCGAGGCGGGCCGCTACGACACGCCCGAGACCGCCCACGTGAAGGGCTCGGCCCGGATGGTGCAGCTGATGCGCCGTGCGGCCCGCGCCGCGCTGGAGCTGGACGCGCCGACCGAGCTCAAGGTGTTCGCCCGCGGCGAGGCGCTGCGGCTGGACGCGGCCCGGCTCAAGACGGTGCGCGCCAACGTGGTCGGCAGCGGCGGTACCCCGCTCAACCTGCTCCGCCCGCGCGCCCGCCGCCTGCTGCTGGACGCGCTCTGGTCCGAGCTGGTCAGGCACCTGCCCAAGGCCACCGACCACTACGCCCGGGAGCAGCGCCAGGAGGAGAAGGAGGCCTTCGACGAGTACGTGTCGGACGAGGCGGCCTTCCTGGACTTCCTGGACGCCTGGTGGCCCGCCGTGACCCCGCGCAAGGTGCTGGCGACGCTCAAGCAGAGCCGGCACACCAACCGGATCGCCCGCCGCGCCGTCACCCCGGAGGAGGCCCGTCTGCTGGCCGCCTCCTGGCGCCACCTGTCGGACCGCGGCGAGGGGGCGCTGTCCGCCCACGACGTGGCGCTGGTCGACGAGTTGCAGCTGCTGCTCGGCGAGCCCGCCCGGCCGAAGGTCCGCGAGGTCGACGCCGTCGACCTGTTGAGCGGCCTGGACGAGGTCACCACGTACGCGGACCGCAACTCCCGGCAGCGCGAGCGGGGGCCGGTCGAGCGCACCGAGTACGCGCACGTGATCGTGGACGAGGCGCAGGACCTCACCCCGATGCAGTGGCGCATGATCGGCCGCCGCTCGCGGATGGCGACCTGGACGATCGTCGGCGACCCGGCGCAGAGCTCCTGGCCGTACCCGCAGGAGGCGCAGGCCGCGCTGGACGAGGTGCTGTCCGGCAAGCCGCGCCGCCGGCACACGCTGACCGTGAACTACCGCAACCCGGCCGAGATCGCCGAGGTGGCGGCGAAGGTGCTGGCGCTGGCCGCGCCGGGCACCGCCTCGCCGCGGGCCGTCCGCTCCACCGGCATCGAGCCGAGGTTCGCGGCGGTCACCTCCACCGACCCGGCGGCCTTCGCCGGGGCCGTCCGCGCCGAGCTGGCCCGGCTGCTGGCGGAGGTGGACGGCACGGTCGCCGTCGTCGTGCCGATGGACCGCCGGGCCGAGGCCGAGGGCTGGACCGAGGGCCTCGGCGAGCGCGTGGTGGCGCTCGGCAGCCTGGAGGCCAAGGGCCTGGAGTACGACGCGACGGTGGTCGCCGACCCGACCGGCATCGCCGGCGAGTCCGAGGCGGGCCTGCGGGTGCTGTACGTGGCGCTGACCCGCGCCACCCAGCGCCTGACGGTGCTCTCCGGGCCGGACGACCTGCCGGACGCGGACGGCGTCCCGGCGCTGCTGCACGGCTGACCTGACGGCCGGTCACGGCGAAGGCCCCCACCGCCTGGTGGGGGCCTTCGCGTTACGTAGGTGACACCGACCCGCCATGCTCGCCTCGCGGCAAGTGGTCGCTCGAAGCGACTAAGGTTGGGCCCGGGGGCTTGGATCGAGCCGGTGTCTCGTCCAATGTAACCCATCAGCTCCGTGAGGCAGTCCGGTGGCGAGAGATTTTCACGATGCCGACGGCGGGACGGGACGTCCTGTTGTCGGGTCCGTGCAATCAATGAACGTTATTTCTGAGTACTCGCTGGTAGGTGCGACGATCGAGGTCTAGCATGCGCTGAGCAAGCGCTTCAACAATCTGTTGAACTAGTGGACGGAAGAAGGACGTCGATGGCGACGGTGCCCAGTGTCTCGAACTCGATCACGGTGCGGCTGGAGGTTCCGGCCACGGGCAACGCAGTGAGCTCGATCACCACGGCGGTCGAGTCCTCCGGTGGTT
Source organism: Kitasatospora kazusensis (assembly GCF_039529945.1). Classification (NCBI taxonomy): domain Bacteria; kingdom Bacillati; phylum Actinomycetota; class Actinomycetes; order Kitasatosporales; family Streptomycetaceae; genus Kitasatospora; species Kitasatospora kazusensis. The sequence continues at coordinate 15,589 of NZ_BAAANT010000015.1, forward strand.
CGGTCACCGGCCTGGACGTGACCGCGTCCGGCCTGGCGGCGCTGCGGATCGACGTCACCGTCGCGGCCACCTCGGTCGCGCACGGCGAGGAGATCGTCGAGAAGCTCCGTGCGATCGAGGGCGTCACGATCGGCCGGGTCTCGGACCGCACGTTCCTGATGCACCTCGGCGGCAAGATCGAGATGTCCTCGAAGCTGCCGATCCGCAACCGTGATGACCTCAGCATGATCTACACCCCCGGCGTGGCCCGGGTCTGCATGGCGATCGCCGAGAACCCCGAGGACGCCCGCCGCCTCACCATCAAGCGCAACAGCGTCGCCGTGGTCACCGACGGCTCCGCCGTGCTCGGGCTCGGCAACATCGGCCCGCTGGCCGCGCTGCCGGTGATGGAGGGCAAGGCGGCCCTGTTCAAGCGCTTCGCCAACATCGACGCCTGGCCGATCTGCCTGGACACCCAGGATGCCGACGAGATCGTCGCCATCGTCAAGGCGATCGCCCCCGGCTTCGCGGGGATCAACCTGGAGGACATCTCCGCGCCGCGCTGCTTCGAGATCGAGGCCCGGCTGCGCGAGGCGCTGGACATCCCGGTCTTCCACGACGACCAGCACGGCACCGCGATCGTGGTGCTGGCCGCGCTCACCAACGCGCTGCGGGTGGTCGGCAAGGACATCTCCGGGATCCGGGTGGTGATGTCGGGCGCCGGCGCCGCCGGTACCGCCATCCTCAAGCTGCTGCTGGACGCCGGCGTCGAGCACGCCACCGTCGCCGACGTGCGCGGTGTGGTCCACCTGGGCCGTGACGACCTCAACGACAGCCTGCGCTGGATCGCCGAGCACACCAACCGCTCGGGCCGCACCGGGACCCTCAAGGAGGCCGTGGCGGGCGCCGACGTCTTCATCGGCGTCTCGGCCCCGAACGTGCTGGACGGCGACGACATCGCCACCATGGCCGAGAGCGCGATCGTCTTCGCGCTGGCCAACCCGGACCCGGAGGTCGACCCGGCCGTCGCCCGGCAGACCGCCGCCGTGGTCGCCACCGGCCGCAGCGACTTCCCGAACCAGATCAACAACGTGCTGGTCTTCCCCGGCGTCTTCCGCGGCCTGCTGGACGCCCAGAGCAAGACCGTCAACACCGAGATGATGATCGCCGCCGCCCGCGCGCTGGCCACCACCGTCGCGGACGACCAGCTGAACGCCAACTACATCATCCCCAGCGTCTTCCACCCGGACGTCGCCAAGACCGTCGCGGCCGCCGTCCGCGACGCCGCCGTGGCGGCCCGTGGCGAGGGCGAGCAGGCCCCCGCCCGGCCCACCCCGGGCTGCGTCGGCACCCTGGACACCACCGCCTCCTTCCCGGCCGTCCGGCTCTGAGCCACGGCCGGCCGGTCCGCGCGCGGGCCCGGCGCGGACCGGCCCGCTCCGGTTCCGGGAGTGTCGCCGACGCTGTCAGGAGTCGCCCGAAAGGTCACTCCTGGTGTGCCGTCGGCTCGGTCACCTGACCGATTGACGGACCCGCCGGGCGAGACACGCCCCTTCCCCTTGCGACACAAGGGGAAGGGGCGTGTTTGGGCTTGTCGGTGGCAGGGCGTACGGTAGCCCTGAACGGGTGGGCGTGTCCGACAAGTACGGAACGTCCCCCCGGCCTTTCGGCGTGTCGTCCCGACCGCCGCCCACGCCGGTCCGCCGGAGTCGACGGAGCGTCACAACTCCGCCGGGAGGGCGCTGTTCGGGTCAGTCCGCCAAGGCCCGATTGGCTTTCTCAGTGCCGGTCGGGGCAGGATTCGTACCCAGGCAGTGCGGTTTGAGGCGCTTCGGGGTGCAAGCCCGACCCCTGACCAACCCTCGCCTGAATGAGCACAGTGTGTGCGGACCAGCGGCCCACCCGGGTGCCCCCGGAGGGACGACCGATGGGCCCCCGCATGCCGCAACGCGAACAGACCACAGGAGTACACATGAACCGCAGTGAGCTGGTGGCCGCTCTGTCCGAGCGCGCCGAGGTGACCCGCAAGGACGCCGACGCCGTTCTGGCCGCCTTCGCCGAGGTCGTCGGCGAGGTCGTCGCCAAGGGCGACGAGAAGGTCACCATTCCCGGGTTCCTCACCTTCGAGCGCACCCACCGCGCCGCCCGCACCGCGCGCAACCCGCAGACCGGTGACCCGATCCAGATCCCGGCCGGCTTCAGCGCCAAGGTGAGCGCCGGTTCGAAGCTCAAGGAAGCCGCCAAGGGCAAGTGACGCCGGGCTCCTCGGAGCCGCGTACGGATTGACGGCCTGTGGCCGGTCCCCCCTCGTGGGGGACCGGCCACAGGCCGTTCCGGGCTTCGTCCACGGGCAACCGGGGACGCACCCAAGGGGCGCGGGGAACTGCGCGAATCGGAAGGCAGCGGTCCGCAGTCTTCCGGTTCGCGCAGTTCCCCGCGCCCCTGTTGTGGCTGAGCCAGTGCCTGTCAGGCCGTGACGAGCTCCTCGCTGGGCAGCTCGACGTGGGCACCGAGGTCACGGAGCTTGTCCATGAAGTTCTCGTAGCCGCGGTTGATCAGGTCGATGCCGTGCACGGTCGAGGTGCCCTCGGCGGCCAGGGCCGCGATCAGGTACGAGAAGCCGCCGCGCAGGTCGGGGATGACCAGCTCGCCGCCCATCAGCTTGGACGGGCCGGACACGACCGCCGAGTGCAGGAAGTTGCGCTGGCCGAAGCGGCACGGGGTGCCGCCCAGGCACTCGCGGTACAGCTGGATGTGCGCGCCCATCTGGTTCAGCGCCGAGGTGAAGCCGAGCCGCGACTCGTACACCGTCTCGTGGACGATGGAGAGCCCGCTCGCCTGGGTCAGCGCGACCACCAGCGGCTGCTGCCAGTCGGTCTGGAAGCCGGGGTGCACGTCGGTCTCCAGGGCGATCGCCTTGAGCTCGCCGCCCGGGTGCCAGAACCGGATGCCCTCGTCGTCCACCTCGAAGGCGCCGCCGACCTTCCGGAAGGTGTTGAGGAAGGTCATCATCTCGATCTGGCGGGCGCCCCGGACGTAGATGTCGCCCTTGGTCGCCAGCGCCGCGCACGCCCAGGAGGCCGCCTCCAGGCGGTCCGGCAGCGCGCGGTGGGTGTAGCCGCTGAGCTCGTCCACACCGGTGATCAGGATGGTGCGGTCGGTGCCCATCGAGATGATCGCGCCCATCTTCTGCAGCACGCAGATCAGGTCGACGATCTCCGGCTCGATGGCGGCGTTGCGCAGCTCGGTGACGCCCTCGGCGAGCACCGCCGTCAGCAGCACCTGCTCGGTCGCGCCGACCGAGGGGAAGGGCAGCTCGATCTTGGTGCCGCGCAGGCGCTGCGCCGCGACCAGGTAGGTGCCCTGGGGGTGCTTCTCGATGGTGGCGCCGAACTGGCGCAGCACCTCGAAGTGGAAGTCGACCGGCCGGCCGCCGATGTCGCAGCCGCCCAGGCCCGGGATGAAGGCATGGCCGAGGCGGTGCAGCAGGGGGCCGCAGAACAGGATCGGGATCCGGGAGGAGCCCGCGTGCGCGTCGATGTCGGCGACGTTGGCGCTCTCCACGTGCGAGGGGTCGAGGATCAGCTCGCCCTCCTCGTCGCCGGTGCGCACGGTCACGCCGTGCAGCTGCAGCAGGCCGCGGACGACCTTGACGTCGCGGATGTCCGGGACGTTGCGCAGTCTGCTGGGGCCCGTGCCGAGCAGGGCGGCGACCATGGCCTTGGGGACCAGGTTCTTCGCACCGCGGACGCGGATCTCGCCTTCGAGCGGGTTTCCGCCGTGGACCAGCAGGACGTCGTCGGTCATCGTTCTCGCAATCCGGGATGCCAAGGGAAGGGGCGGAGCCAGTGCGGTGCCACTGGGCTGCGTGCTGCTGCGGTGTCGCTGTGCGGGTGGCGCCGTGGGCTGGTGACCGGGCACGGTCGAGCCTCGGGGGAGTCCCGGCCGGATCAAAGGGCCACCACCACCTGTAGATGGTAATGGCCGGTCGAATGGTTCCTTTCCGCCCTAATAGGTGATGGTGCTCTCTTCGGGGCCGGCCCGGCCGTCCGATTCGGCCGTACGGGTGTTCGGTCCGGCCGCCCGGGTTTCGTGTTGGGGGCCCCTCGCGGGCCGGACTGCGGGATCATGTGGTCATGACCCCGGCCCTCTCGCACACCGGCCGACTGCTGGTCGCGACCCCCGTACTGACCGACCCGAACTTCGCCCGGGCGGTGGTGCTGCTGCTGGACCACGACGTCCAGGGCGCGCTGGGCGTGGTGCTGAACCGCCCGACCCCGATCGAGGTGGACCGGGTGCTGAACGGCTGGGCCGAACTCGCGGGCCGGCCCTCGGTGGTCTTCCAGGGCGGTCCGGTGGCACTGGACTCGGCGCTGGCCGTGGCCGTGGTGCCCGGCGAACCGGGGCAGGCCGAGCCGCTCGGGTGGCGGCGGGTGCACGGCGCGATCGGCCTGGTCGACCTGGAGGCGCCGCCACAGGTGCTGGCCGGGGAACTCGGCGGCCTGCGGGTCTTCGCCGGCTACTCGGGCTGGTCGCCGGGCCAGCTGGAGACCGAGGTGGCCGAGGGGGCCTGGTACCTGGTCGACTGCGAGCCGGGCGACATCTCCTGCCCCGACCCGGAGCGGCTCTGGCGTTCCGTCCTGCGGCGCCAGCGCGGCCCGCTGGCGATGCTCGCCACGTACCCGGACGACCCGACGCTGAACTGACCGCCGGCCGTCGTGCGCCGGCCGTCGCCCGCCGCTCGCTTCGAGGGGGTCGCCGCCCGCCTCCCGGCGGGACTCCCGCTCGCCGGTGCTGGCCCGGTTCCGAGCGGCCCCCATAGACTTGGCACCCATGAGCACTCTTGAGCCCGAGCGCGGCCTCGGCACCGGCACCCTGGTCGAGCCCGTCCCCCAGGTGTCGCACGGGGACGGCGACCACGAGCGCTACGCGCACTACGTCCAGAAGGACAAGATCATGGAGAGCGCGCTCTCCGGCACCCCGGTGGTCGCGCTCTGCGGCAAGGTCTGGGTGCCCGGGCGCGACCCGAAGAAGTACCCGGTCTGCCCGATGTGCAAGGAGATCTTCGAAGGGATCGACCAGCCCAAGGACGGCGACAAGGACAAGTAGTCCGAACTTCGATATTGGTCTATGCCAATCGTGGCTGGTCGGGGCAGGATGGCCGGATGGACCTCATCCCGGCCCCGCTGGCCGCGCAGTACGTCGAGGAGTGGGCCGTCCCGCTCGGCCGGGACACCCCGCTGACCGCCGGACCCGGCGCCGAGGCGGCCGGGGCCTGGCTGCGGTCCGCCCTCGGCGCCGCGACCGGCCTGCCGTTGCCGCCCTCGGGCGGTGACGGCATCGAACTGGCCGTCGACCCCGCCCTCGCCCCCGAGTCCTACCGGATCAGCGTGCGGGACGGCCGTGCCGTGGTGCGCGGCGGCGACCCGGCAGGGGTCTTCTGGGGTGCTCAGACCCTGCGCCAACTGCTCGGCCCCGACGCCTTCCGCCGCGCGCCGCTGCGCCGCACCGGCTGGGTGCTGCCCGGCTGCGAGATCGAGGACACCCCCCGGTTCGGCTGGCGCGGCGTCCTGCTGGACGTCTCCCGGCACTTCCTGCCCAAGTCGGACGTGCTGCGCTTCCTCGACCTGATGGCCGCACACAAGCTCAACGTCCTGCACCTGCACCTGACGGACGACCAGGGCTGGCGGATCGAGATCAAGCGCTACCCCCGGCTGACCTCGGTCGGCGGATGGCGGGAACGCTCGATGGTCGGCTACCGGGGCGGCCGAACCGAAGGGCGCGCCGACGCCGAAAGCGACGAGCGACAAGCGACCGACGAAGGAGGGAGCGCCGGAGGGAGGAGTGTCGGCGTCGGGTCAGGAGCGACCGGAGGTGAGGCCGCATGTCGGGGCGGGGAGCGGCGCGATGACCGTCCGCACGGCGGCTACTACACCCAGGACGACCTGCGCGAGATCGTCGCGTACGCCGCCGACCGGCAGATCACCGTCGTCCCCGAGATCGACCTGCCGGGCCACGCCCAGGCCGCGATCTGCGCCTACCCCGAGCTGGGCAACACCGACGTGGTCGACACCGCCGCGCTGGGCGTCTGGACGGACTGGGGGGTCAACCCCAACGTCCTGAACGTCTCCGACGCCACGCTGCGCTTCTTCGAGGGCGTCCTGACGGAGCTGCTGGAGGTCTTCCCGTCCGAGTTCGTCCACCTGGGCGGCGACGAGTGCCCCAAGGACCAGTGGCGGGCCAGCCCGGCGGCGCAGGCCCGGATCAAGGAACTGGGCCTGGCCGGCGAGGACGAGCTGCAGAGCTGGTTCATCCGGCACTTCGACCGGTGGCTGACCGCGCGCGGACGCCGCCTGATCGGCTGGGACGAGATCCTGGAGGGCGGGCTCGCGCCCGGCGCGGCCGTCTCCTCCTGGCGCGGGTACGCGGGCGGGGTGGCCGCCGCGCGGGCCGGGCACGACGTGGTGATGTGCCCCGAGCAGCACGTCTACCTGGACCACCGGCAGGCCGTCGGGCCGGACGAGCCGATCCCGGTCGGCTACGTCCGCTCGCTGGAGGACGTCTACCGCTTCGAACCGCTGCCGCCGGACCTGGACGGCGAGGCCGCCCGCCGGGTGATCGGCACCCAGGCCAACCTGTGGACCGAGTTCGCGGACGACGCCCGCGACATCGACTACCGGGCCTTCCCACGGCTGGCCGCCTTCGCCGAGGTCGCCTGGTCCGAGCTGCCCGCCGCCGGCGACCGCGACTTCGCGGGCTTCGAACACCGGATGGCCGCCCACTACGCCCGGTTGGACGCGCTCGGCGTCGAGTACCGCCCGCCCGGCGGCCCGCACCCCTGGCAGCGCCGCCCTGGCGTGGCCGGCCGCCCGTCCGACGGGCCGGTGCCCACGGTCTGACCTGCCCCGGCGGGTGTGGCCTGACCTGCCCCGGCGGGTGCGGGCGGTGCCACGGCGGCCCGGGCGGGCCGCCGTCGGTCCGGGCCGGGTCCGGGCGGGTCCAGGCGGGTCCACCCGGTGCGTCCTCCCGGGTGAGGGTGCCCCGGGAACCCTCGTGGGCGGCCGAGCGTCAAGAACTGGTGAACTTCTGGTTCCGTATCGAGCGGGTCGGATCGGAAGGCGCCCGGATTCGTCCGGGATTCGCCCGCGTTTGCCGGTGACCCGCGAGTTGATCACCGAGCATTGTGTGCCAGAGTTGCCCAACCCGCACCGATCGCCCGTACCCTACGGGCCAGGCCGCAGTGCCGATGGGGGTGCCCACGGCCGAAGGCCTGGGACGGGTGGTCGGCGATGAGCAAGTGGAGCACGGTGGAATCCAGGTGAACCGGACGATCATGCTGCCGGCCTCTCTCGACGAGGCCGTCGAGGCGCTCGCCGCCACTCCCGGCGCGGTGCCGGTGGCCGGTGCCACCGACCTGATGGAAGCCGTCAACGCCGGACGGCTCCGCCCCGCCGCCCTGATCGGCCTCGGCCGGATCACCGAGCTGCGCGGCTGGCGCTACGAGGACGGCGGCACCGCCGTCCTGGGCGCCGGCCTCACCCACGCCCGGATGGACCGCCCCGACTTCGCCGCGCTGATCCCCGCGCTCGCCGACGCGGCCCGCACGGCGGGCCCCCCGCAGGTGCGCAACGTCGGAACCCTCGGCGGGAACATCGCCACCGCCTCCCCGGCCGGGGACACCCTCCCCGTGCTCGCCGCGCTGGAGGCCACCGCGACCCTGGCCCGCGCCGGGGCCACCCGCGAGGTGCCGGTCAGCCACCTGCTCACCGGCCTCGACCCGCTGCGCCCCGGCGAACTGCTGACCTGGGTCCGGGTACCGCTGCTGAACGCCCCGCAGGTCTTCCTCAAGGCCACCGGCCGCAGCGGCCCCGCCCGCGCCACCGCCTCCGTCGCCCTCGTCCTCGACCCCGCCCGCCGCGCGGTGCGCTGCGCCGTCGGCGCGGTCGCCCCCGTACCGCTGCGGCCGCTGGAGGCCGAGGCCTGGGTGGCCGGCTGCATCGACTGGGACGCCCGCGGCGAGGAGGGCGCGACCGTCATCGACCCGGCCGCCGCCGCCGCGTTCGGCGAGTACGTCGCCGGGGCCTGCGTCCCCGAGGTCCTGCCCGACGGTGTGAACGAGGGGTTGGCCGTCGTCGCGGCGCGCGTGCGGCGTACCGTATCGGTGCTGGCCCGACGGGCTCTGGGAAGGGCGCTGAAGTGACGACAGAATCGATCGGCTTCGGCCACGTCGACCTGGGTGCGGACCCGCTCGGCGGCGACCCGCTCGGTACCGACCCGCTCGGCCACGGCGCGTTCGGCGCGGACGCCCGGCCCTGCGCCTCGTACACGCTGCGCGTCAACGGCTTCGAACGGCCCGTCACCGACGCCTGGATCGGCGAGAGCCTGCTCTACGTGCTGCGCGAGCGGCTCGGCCTGGCCGGCGCCAAGGACGGGTGCGAGCAGGGCGAGTGCGGCGCCTGCTCGGTGCAGGTGGACGGGCAGCTGGTGGCCGGGTGCCTGGTCCCCGCTGCGCTGGCCTCCGACAGCGAGATCGCGACCGTCGAGGGCCTCTCGGCCGGCGGCACCGCCAGCGACGTCCAGCAGGCACTCGCCGACTCCGGCGCCGTGCAGTGCGGTTACTGCACACCCGGCATGGCGATGGCCGTCCACGACCTGCTCCAGCGCAACCACCGGCCCAGCGAGGTCGAGGCCCGGCAGGCGCTCTGCGGCAACCTCTGCCGCTGCACCGGCTACCGGGGCGCGCTCGCCGCCGTCCAGGCCGTCGCGGAGGCCCGCGGCGCCGGGGACGAGCCGGCCGGGCCGGCTGAGCCCGCCGCGCCCGCCGCCGGCCCCGAGGCCCCTGCCGCGCCCGCCGACGCCACCGGACCCGCTGTCGCCGCTGTGCCCGCGCAGGCCACGGCACCCGCCCAGTCCGCCGCCGACCTCCCGCTGGCCGGCGAGATGCCGCTGTACGCGGACTCCGACGCCTGGGTCGAGGCCGAGCAGCCGGTCCAGCCGACCGCCGCCGGCACCGGCGTCGGCCTCGGCATGGACTACCCGGCCGCCGCCACCAGCCATCAGACCGGCGTGTACGAGCCGGCCGGCTACCCGCCCTACCCCGCGGCCCCGCCGTACGACCCTTCGTACGACGCCTCTTACGACGCCTCGTACGAAGCGGCGTACGAGCAGGGCCGCTACGAGGCCACCCCGGCCCACGGCACCGCCCACGACGGCCCGCCCTATGAGGGCACGCCCGCCCACGGCACCCCGTACGGGGTCCCGACCCCCGCGCACGGCACCCCGTACGAGAGCACCATCTACGAGAACTACGGCTACGACGGCGGCACGCCGGCTCATGGCACCCCGGCTCATGGCACGCCGGTCCATGACCTCCCGGCCCATGACACCCCCGTCTACGGCACCCCGGCCCACGGCACTCCGCTCCCCGAGGACGACCACGCATGAGCTCGCCCACCGACATCGCGTCGGCAGCGGCCGCCGCGCAGTCCGCCACGCAGTCGGCCGCGCTGTCCGCAGCCGAGGACGAGGCGCAGGCTCCCGAACCGTTCGGCCTCGGCACCTCCGCGCCGCGCAGTGACGCGCTCCCCAAGGCGCTCGGCATCTACCCCTACGCCGCCGACCTGTGGGCCGAGGGCCTGCTCTGGGGCGCCGTACTGCGCGCCCCGCACCCGCACGCCCGGATCGTCTCGGTCGACACCTCGGCCGCCCTCGCCCTCCCCGGTGTGCGGGCCGTGATCACCGCCGCCGACCTGCCGCCCGGCCCCGACGGCACCCCCGACGGAGCGCCGCACGGCCCGATCGTCGCTGACCGTCCGATCCTCGCCTCCGGCGTGGTCCGCCACCATGGCGAGCCGGTCGCCGCCGTCGCCGCCGACCACCCCGACACCGCGCGGCTGGCCGCCGCCTCGATCGTGGTCGAGTACGAGGTGCTGGAACCCGTCACCGACCCCGAGCAGGCGTTCAGCGCCCCGCCGCTGCACCCCGACGGCAACCTCTTCCGCCACCTCCCGCTGCGCACCGGCGACCCCGAGGCCGCCGGCGAGATCATCGTCGAGGGCCTCTACCAGGTGGGCCGTCAGGACCCGTCCCCGATCGGCGCCGAGGCCGGCCTCGCCGTGCCCCGCCCCGACGGCGGCGTCGAACTGCACCTCTCCAGCACCGACCCGCACGGCGACCGCGACCGCACCGCCGCCTGCCTCGGCCTGGAGCCGGACCGCGTCCGGCTGGTCGTCACCGGCGTCCCCGGCGCCACCGCCGACCGCGAGGACCTCTCCTTCCAGGTCACCCTCGCCCTGCTCGCCCTGCGCACCGGCCGCCCGGTCAAGATGACCCTCACCCGCGAGGAGTCCTTCCAGACCCACACCTCCCGCCACCCCGCCCTGCTGCGCTACCGCCACCACGCGGACGCCGAGGGCCGGCTGGTCAAGGTCGAGGCGCAGATCCTGCTGGACGGCGGCGCCTACGCCGACGTCTCCTCGGAGGCGCTGGCCGCCGCCACCGCCTTCTCGGTCGGCCCGTACGTCTGCCCCAACGTCTTCGTCGACGCCTGGGCCGTCCGCACCAACAACCCGCCCGCCGGGCGGATGCGGGGCGAGGGCGCGCTCCAGACCTGCTTCGCCTACGAGTCCCAGCTCGACCAGCTCGCCTCCCGGCTGGGCGTCGACCCGCTGGAGATCCGCCGCCGCAACGCCCTGGCGACCGGCGACCCGATGCCCACCGGACAGGCCGTCACCTGCCCCGCACCGGTGGCCGCACTGCTCGACGCGGTCTCCGCCTCCCCACTGCCGGCCCTGCCGATGGACGACCCCGAGGGCGACTGGCTGCTCCCCGGCGGCCCGGGCGGCGCCGGCGACCCGGCGGCCGTGCGGCGGGGCATCGGGTACGCCGTCGGCATGGTGCACATGCTCGGCGCCGAGGGCGAGGACGAGGTCTCGACCGCCACCGTACGGGTCAGCGGCGACCACGCGACCGTCATCTGCGCCGCCGTCGACTCCGGGCAGGGCTTCGCGACCCTGGCCCGGCAGATCGTGCAGGACGTGCTCGGGGTGACCGAGGTCTACGTCGCCCCCGTCGACAGCGACCAGTCGATCGCGGGCCCGTCGGCCCGGGGGCGGCACACCTGGGTGTCGGGCGGCGCGGTCGAGCGCGCGGCGCTGATGGTCCGCCACCAGCTGCTCCAGCCGATCGCCGCCAACTTCGGCATGTCGGTCGAACTGCTGTCGATCGCCGACGGCAAGATCACCTCCTACGACGGCGTGCTCGGCATGCCGGTCGGCGAGGCCCTGGAGGGCAAGGAACTCTGGGCCACCGCCCAGTGCCGCCCGCACCCGACGGAGCCCCTGGACGAGGCCGGGCAGGGCGACGCGTTCGTCTCGATCGCCTTCTGCGCGATGCGGGCCGTCGTCGACGTCGACATCGAGCTGGGAACCGTCCGGGTGGTCGACGTAACCGTCGCCCAGGACGTCGGCCGAGCCCTGAACCCGCGCCAGATCGAGGACCGCATCGAGGCCGGAGTCGCCCAGGGCGTCGGACTCGCCCTGCTGGAGGACCTGCGCACGGAAGGCGGGCGGCTCGTGAACCCCTCCCTCACCGGCTACCGACTGCCGACCGCCCTCGACACCCCCGAGGTCCGCATCGCGGCCCTCCTGGAGGAACGCGACGTGGTCGCGACCTTCGGCGCGAAGGCAGTCAGCGCCGCGCCCGCGGTGGTCGCCCCGGCGGCGGTGGCAGCGGCGGTACGCGCCGCGACCGGCCTGCCGGTCGGCCGGCTGCCGATCCTGCCCGAGGACGCGATCGCCGTCTGAGCCGTGTGCGGCACCCGGTACCGCACACCTACCCCACATCTGCTCCACATGACGGGGCCCCACCTCAAGACAACCTCAACTCCGTGGTGCAGAAGCCGTGCAGGGGCGTGGGGGCCTGCCCGCCTGTCACGGTCGGGCGATACGATCGGACACGCCCTGCGTTCGTTCGGGGCCGCAGGATCCAACTGACGGGGTAACGGGGTAGGGATGACGCTGACCAAGACCTTGCGCGCACTCAGCGCGACCGCGCTCGCCGGCAGCCTGCTGCTCACCGCGGCCCCGACCGCCTCGGCGGACCAGGTGCGCGACGCGCAGTGGGTCAACCAGTACTTCAACCTGACGAAGGTCTGGTCGGTGAGCCGCGGCGACGGGGTGATCGTCGCGGTCATCGACAGCGGGGTGGACGCCAACCACGCCGACCTGACGGGGCAGATACTGCCGGGGTACGACCCGAGTGGCAAGGGCCTCGTCTCGCATCCGACTGACCCGCATGGCACCAGCATGGCCAGCGAGATCGTCGGGCACGGTCACGGCAGCGGGGCGGGCATGCTCGGCCTGGCGCCGGGGGCCAAGGTTCTACCGATTTACAAGGCAGGGGCGACTGGAAAGGGCGCTGTCCCAGAGGACATCCACTGGGCTGTGGACAACGGCGCAAAGGTCATCAGCATCTCGCTGAACGGAGAAGCGGATGCGAAGTACTCCGAAGCCATCGCTTACGCGACTCAGCACGATGTTCTGATCGTTGCGTCAGCTGGTAATGAGGGTAAGACGCCTATTGACATCCCAGCGGTCGATCCTGGCGTACTTGCAGTCGGAGCAGTGGATAAGAGTAACGCCATCTGGAGTAAGTCCAATAGCGGGCCGCAGGTGATGCTCTCCGCCCCTGGTGTTGACATCGTGAGTGCTGGCGCTTGTGACGGCCAGCAGTACTGCATGGCGAGTGGTACCTCCGACTCGACAGCCTACGTGTCGGCGACTGCGGCCTTGGTTCGATCCAAGTTCCCAAGTTTGACGGCAGGTCAAGTTGCGAATCGCTTGGTGAAGTCCGCACTAGTTCCACCTGCGCTTGCCGGTGCCCAATTGCCTGACGAGCACTATGGCTACGGCGTGGTCCGGCCATACGAGGCGCTTACGCAGGACATTCCCACGGGTTCCGCTCAGGGGCCGCTCGCTAAGCCCGCCGATTCTGGTGATGTAGGAGGAGGCGCTACGACACCTGCGGGAGCCACCCCTGGTGCCACCAATCCCACCCCTGGCGCGCTGCCGCAGATCGCCGATTCCAGCTCAAAGGTCTCCGGCGTGCTTTATGTGGTGGGCTTCGCGGTGCTGCTCCTCGTGGTGCTCATTGCAGTGATCGTGGTGGTCGCTCGCCGCCGTCGTACCCCTGGCACCGCGCAGGTCGGCCCCACGCCGTACGGGACTCCGCCGGGCTGGCCGCAGGGGCAGCCGCAGTACCCGAACCAGCCCCAGTCGCCCTATGGGAGCCAGCCGCAACAGCCGTACCCGAACCAGCCGCAGCCGCCGTACGGGAACCAGGCGCCGCCGCCGGGCTACCCGCCCCAGCAGCCGTACCAGAATCCGTATGGGCCGGGGGGCAACCAACCGCGTTGAGGGTGTGTCAGCACCCGCCTCGCAAGCGCTACGATCGAATGCCCTAGTCATCTAGCCGCAGCCCGCTCGTTCGGGCGCCTTCATCACCCGCCGGAGCCAGTGCCAGACGGGGAAGCATCGACACTCCAGGGGGAGAGAGCCGTATGTCCGACGGATACCGGGTCAATACCGACGAGTTGGAGGCGGTCGTCAAGCGACTGCGCACACTCCAGCAGAGCCTCGGCCAGACCGCGGACAAGACCAAGTACAACACCGTGCTCGTCCAGGGCGACTTCGGTGGCAGCTTCGTCGAGGCCGAGCAGCTTTACTCGCAGCACGGCGCCATGCAGCAGTCGCTGACCGCCATGGTGGCGAACCTCGACCAACTGATCAACGACTTCGGCGACAAGACCAACACGGTCACTACGTCGTACAAGGGCCTCGAAGAAGATGGCGTGGTCGCCATGAACAGCGAGCAGGAGAGGATCGTCTGACATGGCTTCCTCGAAGACCGAGTTCGACAAGTACGACCTGATCCCGCTCAAGGGCATGGTCGACCACTCGAATCCCGACCGGATCAAGGAGGTCGGCGACCACTGGAGCAACATCCACCAGGAGATCCAGAGCGCCGCCGACGAGCTTCAGAGGGCGGTGCAGCAGGCCACCGCGAACTGGCAGGGGGACGCGGCCCAGGGCTTCGCCACGCGTGCCGGGGCAATCCAGACCAGCATGATGAACACGGCTGCGCACGCGCAGAACACCTCGGTCGCGATGAAGTACGCGGGCGACGCCCTGCACCAGACCAAGACGGCCATGGCCTCGATCCACGTCCCCAGTACTTTGGACAGCGGCCTGAAGCTGATCGGTGACCTCGGTGACCGTTCCGACGTGCAGTTCAAGGCGGACCTGGCGAGCGGAATGGACCGGATCACCGCGGTCAGGAAGAACGCCGACCAGCTGTCAGCGACCGAGATCGCGCACCAGAACGCGATCGGGGTCATGGAGCACCTGAGCCCGCAGTACATCCAGGCGACTACTTACCTTGACCCGCCGCCGCCGCCGACGACGCCGCCGGGGGGCGGGGACGGCGGCGGTGACCACGGAGGCACGGGCTTCCCCCCGCCGCCGTCGACCACCCCGCCGACCGGGACTGCGCCCGACCCGCTCCCCCCCATGCACAACCCCACGCCCCCTCCGTCGACCGGGGGGCCGGGGAACCCGGTCAATCCGGTTGGGCCCGTCAGTACGTTTCCCCCGCCCGTCCCCCAGCCGCCGCCCAACGATCACTACCGCGTGCCGTGGTCGCCGCCTACGCCGACCCCGATTCCGCCGATGCCCCCGATCCACCACAACCCGGTCGGGCCGATCCTCCCGCCTGGTACGGGGCTTGACAGCGTGACGCCTCCGCCGACCCTTCCGCCGGTCACCGGTGGGCCGCTGCCTGGTGGTGGCGGCGGTTTCGGTGGCGACGGTGGCCTTGGCGGCGGTGGTGGCCTCGGTGGGGGCGGTGGCCTCGGCGGCGGCGGTCTGGGCATGATGCCCGGCGGTGGCAGCCTGGCCGGCTTCGGTGGTGGCGGCAGCGGCAGCGGTGGCGGGCTCGGTGGCAGCACGGGCCGCGCCGGTTCTGTCGGTGGTGCGGCCGGCGGTGCCGGCGGTTCGGGTGCAGGTGGCGCTCTCGGTGCGGGCCAGGGCAAGTCGGGTGCGCCCGGTGCCGGTGGCATGCACGCCCCCGGTGGCCTCGGCGGTGCCGGTGGCAAGGGTGCCGGTGCCGGCGGCAAGGGCGGCAGCAGCCTGGTCCGCAAGGGCGGCGGGACGATCGGCGGTGCGCGCGGCGGTGCCAGCGGCGGTGCGTTCACCAAGGGCGGTTCCGGCCTCGGCAAGAACGGTGCCAACGGCCAGGGCGGTGCCCACGGGGTGGGCGGCGCGGCCGGTAACAAGAAGAAGGGCAAGAACGGTCAGCGCCCGGACTACCTCGTCGAGGACGAGGACACCTGGCGTACCGGCGGGGCGAACCCGCCGGTGATCGAGTAGCCGATTCCGTAGGGAAGCAGCAGGACGACCGGTGGCCCGGTCACGTCGGTGGAGCCGACGTGACCGGGCCACCGGTCTGAGCGGGCGTCACTTCTTGCAGAGTCCCAGGGTGAGGATCTGGTTGATGGTGTCGTTCGCGGCGGGGGAGGCGGTGAGGTTGCGGTTGAGCGAGAGGGTGATCTGGCGGGCGCCGTCGGCGGTGGTGAAGCTGAAGGTCTCGTAGCCGGCGACGCTGCCGCTGTGGCCCCAGGCGGGGGTGCCGGCGCAGTAGGTGCGGCTCTCCAGGCCCAGGCCGTAGGCGCGGCCGTCGCTGTCGATCGGGTGCGGGGTGCGCATCTGTGCCAGCAGTCCGGACGGGAGCAGCGAGCCGCCGAAGAGGGCGCGGTAGAAGCGGTTGAGGTCGTCGGCGGTGGAGATCATGGTTCCGGCGCCCCAGACCGCGGAGGGGCTGAACTCGGTGAGGTCGGTCGGTGCGGCGGCCGGGCCGTCGAGCCACTCGTAGCCGTCCAGGTGCGGACCGGAGAGGTGGGCGGTGGTCGGGAACGAGGTGTTCCGCAGGTGGAGCGGGTGGATGATCCGCCGGGTGATCTCCTCGCCGAGGGGGCGTCCGGTGAGGTGTTCGACCATGAGCCCCAGGACGACGTAGTTGGTGTTGGAGTACGCCCAGGAGGTGCCGGGGGCGAACTGCGGGCCGTGGGCGGCGGAGAGGGCGATCAGCTGCTGCGGGGTGTAGGTGGCCGTCCGGGCGGTCCGGATCGGGTCGGGCTGGGACAGCACCACGTTGAGGTAGTCGTAGAGGCCGCTGGTGTGGTTGAGCAGCTGACGGACCGTTATGTTCCGGCCGTCGGCGAGCACACCGGGCAGGTCGCGCTCGATCGGGTCGTCCAGGCCGAGCCTGCCCTCGGCGACCAGTTGCAGGACGACCGTGGAGACGAAGCTCTTGGTCACGCTGCCGACCCGGAACCGGTCCGCGGCGGTGGCCCGCCTGCCGTCGCCGAGGTCGGCCACGCCGCTGGTGCCGCGCCAGGTGCCGTTGCCGTCGCGGACCTCGGCGATCACGCCCGGGATGCCGTCGGCCACCGCCTGGTCCAGCGCGTGCTGCAGGGCCGTCCGGTCGGCGCCCGCGCCGTTGGCGGTACCGGCGGTGCCGGCGAAGGCCGGTCCGGCCAGCGGGACGAGCGTCGCGGCGGCGAGCAGGACGGTGGCCAGGCGGGTGGTGGAGCGGCTCATGGGTGATCGGTCCTTCCGAGGTGATCTCTGTTCTCGACAAGGAAGATCCTGCCCGCCCGGCGCCTGCGGGGGATCGCCGGTGACGGTGAATCAGCGTCTCACCCGTGCGGGGGAGAGAGTCACTCCGGCGGGGTAGGGGAGCGGTGACGGCGTCGCCGCAGCGTGGAGAACACCGGGCCGGCCCGTCCGCCCGGCCTTGGACCGTCGACGGCGGTACCGGCACAGCCGGAGCGGACACCCGGCGGCACGTATATCGGCGGTGCGAAGGAAAGTGGTCCGGGGAAATGGAATGCGGAATTCCCGGGCGGCGAATTGATCGCCGTCCGGGAATTCGAGGGATGGGGCGTGGAGGCCATGACGGGAATCGAACCCGTGTAAACCGCTTTGCAGGCGGTTCCCTAAGCCACTCGGGCACACGGCCGTGGGGTGGAGCGAGGTGGCGAGGCGTCAGAAGGCCTCAGGCGCAGCAGGGGGAGCAACAGGAAGCGTCGCAAGCCCGACAACAGCGGGGAGCGGCACAGGTGCGGGGCACCGCGTGGGCCACCGTCTTCCTGTTCATGGCCTGCTCCTGTCGTCGTGGCGTCCGCTTCGGGCGGCCCGCCGTGCTGATGAATTCATCTTATGCGGCGCGGGGAGGGGTGCGTCAATATCCGGATATGAATTCTGTGTGTCGTGGCGTGCTAGCTTGGAAGGCAGGTGAGCGATCACCCCGGACGAGCGCGTCGTACCCGGTAGGACAAGACGGCGCAGTACACAGCGGCAGCCCTGCCGCGAACTACTGCGGAGGAGTGTCCGTCATGGCCTGGGTCGTGCTGATCGTCGCCGGTGTGCTGGAGACGGTGTGGGCGGTCGCCCTGGAATCGTCCAAGGGGTTCTCGCGGCTGGTGCCCAGCCTGGTCTTCGGTGTGGCGCTCGTGCTCAGCCTGGGCGGGCTGGCGTACGCGATGCGGAGCATCCCGCTCGGTACCGGCTACGCGGTGTGGGTCGGGATCGGGGCGATCGGTACCGCGATCTACGGAATGGCGGCGACGGGTGACCCGGTGACGGCGGCCCGGATCACCTGCCTGACGCTGATCCTCGGCGGTGTGGTGGGGCTCAAGGTGCTGCATTGAGGAGCCCGGCCGGGCCCACCCCGGCTCCGGCCCGCGTCCGGCCCACGCCGGCCCCGGGGTCCTAGGCCGGAAGGGCGAGGCGCCTCCGTCTGCAGGTCAGGAGTCAATCGGCCCCTAGGGCCTTACCATGAGACGCATGACCACAGCCTCCCCCACCTCGGTCGACCACGCCCCCGAGCCGCCGCCCGCCGACCCCGGGGAGAGCGGCGGCGTACTCAGCGGCCCGTACCGGGCGCTCACGCTGGGGATCGTCTCGGTGGTGCTGCTGCTGGCCTTCGAGGCGACGGCGGTGAACACCGCGATGCCGGTGGCGGCCCGGCAGCTGGACGGGCTCGGGTTGTACGCGTTCGCGTTCTCCGGCTACTTCACCAGCACGCTCTTCGCCCTGGTGGTCTCCGGGCAGTGGTGCGACCGGCGCGGGCCGATGGCGCCGCTGTTCACCGGGATCGCGGTGTTCGCGGCGGGGCTGGTGGTGGCGGGGACGGCGGTGGACATGTGGTTGTTCGTCGCGGGCCGGGCGGTCCAGGGGCTCGGCGGCGGGCTGGTGATCGTCGCGCTGTACGTGGTGGTCGGGCGGGCCTTCCCCGAGCGGCTGCGCCCGTCGGTGTTCGCGGCGTTCTCGGCGGCCTGGGTGCTGCCCTCCATCGTCGGGCCGGTGGTGTCCGGTGCCGTCACCCAGCACCTCGGCTGGCGCTGGGTGTTCCTCGCCGTACCCGTGCTGGTCCTGCTGCCGCTCGTGGTGATGGGCCCGGCGCTACGCCGGTCCGAGAGGGCGCAGCCGAGCGCCGTCGGTGTGGCGGTGGACCGCGGGCGGACCGGGCTGGCGGCGACGGCCGCGCTCGGCGCGGGCCTGCTCCAGTACGCCGGGCAGCGGCTGGACCTGCTCGGGCTGGTCCCGGCGGTGGCGGGTGCGGGCCTGCTGCTGCCGGCCGTGGTGCGGCTGCTGCCGCCGGGGACCCTGCGGGCGGCGCGCGGGCTGCCCACGGTGATCCTGCTGCGCGGGGTCGCGGCGGGCGCGTTCTTCGCGGCCGAGGCGTTCATCCCGCTGATGATGGTGACCCGGCGGGGTCTGTCGCCGACCATGGCGGGGCTGACCCTGACCAGTGGCGGCCTGTCCTGGGCGCTGGGTTCCTGGCTGCAGGGCCGGCCGGCGGCGGAGCGGCACCGTGAGGCGCTGATCCGGTCCGGGTTCGTGCTGACCGCCGTGGCGATAGCCGGCGCCGCGCTGGTGCTGATCCCCGCCGCGCCGGTCTGGCTGGCGGCGGCGGCCTGGGCGGTCGGCGGGGTCGGCATGGGCCTGGCGGTGGCGAGCATCAGCGTGCTGATGATGAAGCTGTCCGCACCCGAGGAGGCCGGGCTGAACTCGGCCTCGCTGCAGATGAGCGACGCGCTCGGCAACGTGCTGCTGATCGGCCTGGCGGGGGTGCTGTTCGCGGGCCTGGGCGGGGGTTCGGCGGTGGCTGCGGCCGGCGGCGGGTCGGTGCCGGCGGCCGCGTTCGCGGTGATCTTCCTGGTGATGGCGGGGGTCGCGCTCCTCGGCGCGCTGATCTCTGGACGTACCCGGGTCTCTGGACGTACCCGGGCGTGAGGAGGTAGCCGGGTGTCAGGAGGTACCCGGGGACGCGGCTGAGGCCGCGGTGCCGAGCAGGCCGTCCCAGCCGCCGGCCGGCGCCTCGCCGGGGCCCAGTCCCTGGAGCTTGCGCAGCACGGCCGGGTCCTGCACCTCCAGCCACTGCACCAGCTGACGGAACGACACCAGCTTGACCTCGGGGTGCCCGGCGATCTCGGCCATCGCCGCCTCGACGGCGTCCATGTAGATGCCGCCGTTCCACTGCTCGAAGTGGTTGCCGATGTAGAACGGCGCCCGGTTGGTGCGGTACGCCCGGTCGAAGCCCGCCAGGTACGAGTCGCGGGCCTGTTGCCGCCAGGCGGCCCGCTTGGCCGGGTCGGCCTTGGTGTTGCTGCCGGACTGGTTGTACATGATGTTGTAGTCCATCGACAGCACCTGGAAGCTGTGCCCGGGGAACGGGATCGACTGCAGCGGGAAGTCCCACAGCGCGCCGCCCTGGAACTTCTGCGGCCACACCTGGAGCCCGCCGGGGCCGCTGCTGTCGTACTTCCAGCCGCGTGCGGCCGCCGTCGGCAGCAGGGCGCGCTGGCCTTCCAGGCAGGGGGTGCGGGCGCCGATCAGCTCCTTGCGGTAGTCGAAGGGCAGCGCGGGCAGGTCGGTGAAGCCGGTGTTGGTCTTCCAGTTGGTGACGAAGGACACCGCCTGCTCGATCTCGCTGTCCCACTCGTCCGGGGACCACCTGCCGACCCCGTTGGAGCCGCAGAAGTGCCCGTTGAAGTGGGTGCCGATCTCGTGCCCGTCGAGCCAGGCCGCGCCGATCTGCTGGAGGGTGGCGTGCACGTGCTGGTCGCTCAGGTAGTCGATGTCGCTGGCGCCGACCCGGTGCTGCGGCGGGTGGTAGAGGTCCTTCTTCGACTCGGGCAGCGTGTAGATGCCGCTCAGGAAGAACGTCATCGACGCGTTGTGCTCCCTGGCGAGCTGCCGGAACCGGCTGAACAGCCGGTTGTCCAGCTCGCCGGCGCCGTCCCAGGAGAAGACCACGAACTGCGGGGGCCGTTCGCCGGCCTGGAGCCGTACGGGCTTGGGCTGGTTCGGTTGCGGGCCGGTGTCGGAGGTCGAGCCGTCGCCGATCAGGGTGGCGGGCGGCTTGGGGACGGGGGACGGTGCGGCGGCGCGGGGCGGTGCGGTGGCGGCGGGCGGGGCGGCCTGCTCGCCCTGGCTGCCGCGGGTGGTGCCGCAGCCGGTGGCGAGGGCGGCCGCCGTGGCGGCTCCGGCGGACAGCAGTGTCCGGCGGGAGAGAGCGTCCATGGTCACATCCGTTCCTGGAGGGACGTGCGAGTGCCCGTGCCGTGGGAGGGGCCCGGCGGTGTGCGGTGCGGTGCTGCGGCGAGGTGCGGTGCCGGGTCCGGAACCGTTCCGAAGGGCCGTGGGGCGGCCGGTCGAAGGCCGGTACGGGGTCTGGCACGGGGTCCGGTGCGGGATCCGTGCGGGGCCGGTGGCAGGCCGGGCGGAAAGTCTGATGATTCGTCGAACGGTTTGAATTGGGGCAAAGCATCGCATGATGGACGGGAGCGGGCCCGGTATGACAGGCCGGATGGCGGGTGGCCACACTCCCGTGCGGGTGTCGCGCGACCGTTCGGCGTACTGGCCGGGCCGTCGGCTGGCGGCCCGGACTGATCCGGCGTCAGCTGAGGGCAGTCGCCGCCCCCGCCCCGAAACCAGCCCGGAGGTGTCCGTCCCGTCATGTGGCAGTCGGTGCTCGACGCGTACCGGGAGCGGATCGTCGACACCGGCCGGCAGCCGCTGTTCCTGCTGCTGGTCGGGTTGATCGCCTCCTTCCTGTTCATCCGCTTCAGCGTCCGGATGATCCGGCGTGGCACCAGCTGGTGGCCGGGCAACGTCACCCCGGGCGGACTGCACATCCACCACGTGGTGTTCGGCCAGGCGCTGATGGTGCTCTGCGGGGTCGGCGCGTTCGCCGTCCGGGGTGCGGGCGGGGTGCTGCGCGAGGTGCTGGCCGTCGGGTTCGGCATCGGCTGCGGGCTGGTGCTGGACGAGTTCGCGCTCGTGCTGCACCTGAAGGACGTCTACTGGAGCGAGCAGGGCCGCAAGTCGGTGGACGCGGTGATCCTGGTGGTGGCGGTGATCGGCCTGCTGCTGCTCGGCGAGCTGCCGTTCGGCGGCTTCAAGGGCGGGCTGACGTCCGGCCAGCTGGTCGGCGCGGGCGTGCTGCTGCTCCTGGTGGTGGTGAGCCTGTTCAAGGGCAAGATCTGGACCGGCCTGCTCGGTGTGATGGTCTGGCCGCTCGCGGCGGTCGGCGCCGTCCGGCTGGCCCGCCCGAAGAGCCCGTGGGCGCGCTGGCGCTACCGCTCGCGCCCCAAGCGGCTGGCCCGCGCGGAGCGCCGGGACGCCCGGATCCACCAACGCCTGGTCGCGTTCAAGTCCTCGGTCTACAACGTGCTCGCGGGCGCCCCCGACCTGGTCGAGGAGCCCGTCCCGCTCGAACCCCCGCCGCCGGAGCCGGCACCGGAGCCGTACGTGCCGCCGCCGCTGCCCGGGTGGCGGGCCCGCTGCGCCGTCCTCGCCGAGTGGTACCTGCGGATCGCGGCGCTGCTCAACCTGGTCGCCGGGCTGGTCGAACCCTTCCGGGACCAGGTCAACCGTGCCAACAGCGGTGAGTTCTTCACCCCCGTCCTGATGACCGCGGGTTTCACCGCCGCGCTCTTCGCCGGGCTGCTCGCGGTGATGCTGCGCCGCCGCAAGCGGGCCGCCTGGATCGTCTCGGTCGCCGTCGTCGCGGTGTACGCGGGGCTCTTCCTGCTCGCCCTGGTGGTGCTGCCCGAGGACCGCGCGCACCCGTTCAACTGGGTGTCGGCGGCGCTCACCGTCGCCCTGCTGGCGGTGCTGCTGATCGGCCGGCCCGCCTTCCACGTCAAGGGCGGCCGCGGCAACGTGGTGCTCGGCCTCGCCGTGCTGGTGCTCGGTACGGCCGCGCTCACCGCCCTCGGCGCGGCGCTGGTCCGGCTCAGCTACCCCGGCACCCCGCCGGGCTGGCGGCAGGCCGCCGCCTACGTGCTGTTCCGGCTGGTCACCCTGTCCGGGATCGTCGAGTACACCCCCATCGACGTGGCCGGCTGGGTCGACCTGACGCTCAACGTCCTCGGCGCCGCGCTGCTGCTGCTCACCGTCCGGGTGTTCTTCCGCTCGGTACGTGCCCTGGTGCACCTGGAGCCGGAGGACGAGCGGCGGCTGCGCGCGCTGCTGGACCGGCACGGCGCCCGGGACTCGCTCGGCTACTTCGCGTTGCGCCGCGACAAGTCGGTCTGCTGGTCGCCGTCGGGCAAGGCCGCGGTGCTGCACCGGGTGGTGAACGGTGTCGCGCTGGCCTCCGGCGACCCGGTCGGGGATCCGGAGGCGTGGCCGCAGGCGATCGAGGTCTGGCGCCGGCAGGTCCGCGACCATGCCTGGATCCCGGCCGTCACGGGCGCGGGCGAGCAGGCCGGCACGGCGTACCGGCGGTCCGGGCTGCGGGCGCTGCAGATCGGTGACGAGGCGGTGGTCGAGACGGACGGCTTCAGCCTGGAGGGCCGCTCGATGCGCACCCTGCGCCAGACGTACCACCGGGTCGGCAAGGCCGGGTACCGCGCGGTGCTCCGGCGCCATCGCGACATCCCGGAGGACGAGCTCGCCGAACTGGTCCGGCTCGCCGACGCCTGGCGGCACGGGCGCACCGAGCGCGGCTTCTCGATGGCGCTCGGACGGCTCGGCGACCCGGCCGACGGGGACTGCCTGATGGCCGAGTGCCGGGACGAGAACGACCGGACCTGCGCGCTGCTGAGCTTCGTGCCGTGGGGCGCGCACGGACTCTCGCTCGACCTGATGCGCCGTGACCGGGAGTCGGACAACGGGCTGGTGGAGTTCCTGGTCACCGAGCTGCTGCTGCGCGCCAAGGCGGGCGAGCTCGTGCTCGCCCGGGTCTCGCTGAACTTCGCGATGTTCCGGTACGTCTTCGAGCAGGGCGCCCGGATCGGGGCCGGGCCGGTGCTGCGGCTGACCCGCTCGGTGCTGCGGTTCCTCTCCCGCTGGTGGCAGCTGGAGTCGCTGTACCGGGCCAACGCCAAGTACCAGCCGAGCTGGGAGCCGCGCTTCGTGCTGTACGAGAAGTCCTCCGAGCTGCCCGCCATCGCGGTCGCCAACGGGCTGGCGGAGGGGTTCCTGACCCGGCCCCGGCTGCCCAGTGTCGGCTCGCTCCGGCGGGGGCGGGCGGCCACCCGTTCGGTGCAGGCCGGGCCGGTCCCCGGGGCGGATCCCCCGCCGGTCGGCTGACCTGCGGTCATCGCCGTCGTCCAGCCGATCGGCGGGGCAGAACTCCACCCGGTTGCGGATGCCTGCCGACGATCTTGACGGTTCACTGGTGCGAGTGTGTCTCGGACCGGTCGGTCTTGAACCGGTCGGTCTTGACGCCGGGCCGGGGCCGCAACAGCGCCCGGGCCGAGGCCGGACGGCACCGGCCGGGCCGAGCAGAGGGGACGACGGGTGGGCGGGCAGGACGGCAGGAGCCCCTGGCCGGGCACGTTGGCGGCCGGTGCGGCCCTGGTGCTCGGCGCCTGGATGCTGCAGGACGGCGGCCACCGGCTGCCCCCGGCGCCGACGGCGGACCAGGCGTTCGGGGGATCCCCCGGCAGCGAGGTGTTCGCCCCGCCGCGCCCCAGGGCCGTCCCGACCCGGATCAGGATCCCGGTGCTCCAGGTCGACGCCCCCGTCACCGGGCTCGGCCTGGACGGGGGAGGGCAGCTGGAACCGCCCTCCGACACCGACCGCAACCTGGCCGGCTGGTACCGGGGCGGTGTCACCCCGGGCCAGCGCGGAACCGCCGTGATGGCCGGACACGTCGATACCCGGCGGGGACCCGCCGTCTTCTACCGGCTCGGTACCCTCCGCAAGGGCGACCAGCTGGAGGTCGCCGGCGCGGACCGCGGCTCCGCGTTCTTCGCGGTCGACGCGGTCGAGGTCTACCGCAAGAAGGACTTCCCCGACGCGAAGGTCTACGGCCCGGCCCCCGGTTCCCAGCTGCGGATCATCACCTGCGGCGGGGGCTTCACCGAGCAGAACGGCTACGACGGCAACGTCGTGGTCTTCGCCCACCTGGTGCGTGGTGTCTCCGGCTGACCGGCCGCCGCCCCGCCCTTTCTGCACCGACCTGCCGAGATGTGTGAACGACATGTACGAAGGAGCACGATGAGCCGGCCGATAGCGGCGTGGAATCCGCTCGACTGGCCGCTGACCCACGGGGTGGTTCCGTACGCGGTCCTCGCGGTCGGCTGCGCCGCCCTGCTGGCCCTCGCGGTCTCCCGGGCCCCGCACTGGTGGACCCGCCGCCTCCCGGCGGCCCTGGTGCTGGCCGCCGGGCTCACCGCGCTCGTCCCGGTCGCCGTCGACGACTGGTGGCAGCCCTTCCCGGACAGCCTGCCGCGCAAGGTCGTCTACTGGATCGGCGTCGCCCTGCTCGGCTTCTGCCTGGCGGCCTTCCGGCTGCCCGCCGGCCGCCGGCGCGGCCGCGGCGCCGTCGTGCTGGCCGCCCTGCTGGTGCTGCTGATGTCCTCCTCGCAGGTCAACCGGTACTTCGACCAGTACCCGACGTTCCGGGTGCTGCTCGCCCCCTGGATCAACCCGGCCGCCAAGCTGAGCAGCACGCCCGCCGCGGCCACCGTCACCGTCCCGCCCGGCCGGGTGCTCGCCGAGGTGTGGCACCGGCCCGCCGGGCTGCCCGCCAAGGGCACCATCTCCACCGCGCCGATACCCGGCACCAAGTCCGGGTTCAAGTCCCGCGACGCGTACATCTACCTGCCGCCCGCCTACCAGGCCACCCCGCGCCCGCTGCTGCCCGTGCTGGTCCTGCTGCCCGGGCAGCCGGGCGAGCCCGCCGACTGGGTCAACTCCGGCGGGCTCCAGGCCCAGCTGGACGGCTTCGCGGCCGCCCACGACGGCCTCGCCCCGGTGGTGGTGGTCGCCGACCAGACCGGGGGCCCCTGGAACAACCCGCTCTGCATGGACTCACGGATCGCCAAGTCGCAGACCTTCCTGGCCCAGGACGTCCCCGACTGGGTCCACGCCCACCTGCAGACCGCCGCCGGACGCACCGCCTGGTCGATCGGCGGGCTGTCGCTCGGCGGCACCTGCGCCCTCCAGCTCGCCGTCAACGCGCCCCAGGTCTACGGCTCCTTCCTCGACATCTCCGGACAGGACGAGCCGACCCTCGGCAGCCACGCCATGACCGTGAACGCGGCCTTCGGCGGCGACGAGGCGGCCTTCGACGCCGTCGACCCGCTGCACGTGCTGGCCCGGCAGCGCTTCCCCGACACCGCCGCCGCCTTCGTGGTGGGCGCGAGCGACAAGGAGTACGGCCCGGCGCAGGTGAAGGTCTTCGCGGCGGCCCTCAAGGCCGGGATGAAGGCCAAGGCGAACACCGTGCCGGGCGGCCACGACTGGCACACCTTCCGGGCCGGCCTGGGCGACAACCTGACCTGGCTGGCGCAGCAGACGGGGATGATCCGGTGACCGAGACCATCACGGCGGCCGCGTCCGTCCCGATCACCCCGCGGCCCGAGCGCGGCTGGCACCGCTGGCTGCGCGCGCTGGCCCCGCTCACCGCGCAGCTGCGTGCCGCGCCGCTCACCCTGACGCTGATCGCGGCGCTCTGGACCATCGGCGGTGTGACCCGCAGTATCGGCCAGGGCCCGTCCCAGCAGTTGCTGGAGCAGGTCGGCGTCGGCCTGTCCAGCCTGGACGCGGGCCGCTGGTGGACGCCGGTCAGCTCGCTGCTCTGGTGCTCCGGCATCGGCTCGTACGTCGCCACCACGCTGCTGCTGCTGGTGATCGGAACGGCGGCCGAGCAGCGGCTCGGCACCCGGCTCAGCGCCGTCGTGCTGCTCGCCGGGCAGGTGCTCGGCACGCTGCTCGGCACCGGCGTCGTGCGGCTCGGCATCGCCGCGGACCTCGGCTGGACCCAGGAGATCCAGGACCAGATCTCGATCGGCCCCGCCGTCGGCGGCTTCGCGCTCGCCGCCGTGCTGAGCTTCCGGCTGACCGTGCTCTGGCGGCGCCGGCTGCGGCTGCTGGTGGTGCTCGTCCCGCTGGTGATGATGCTCTACATCGGCCACCTGCAGAGCGTCCAGCGGATGGCCGGGGTGCTGGTGGGGCTCGCCGTCGGCGCGCTGCTGCAGCGCCGCCGCCCGGCCCGTCCGCACCCCGTGTCGCACACCGAGACCCGGGTGCTGGTCGCGCTCTGCCTGGTCGCCACCGCGCTCGGCCCGCTGGTCGCCTCGCTGTACCACGACGCCAACGGCCCCTTCAACACGCTCGGCGACCTCTACTTCTCGCACGTCCCGTCCGCCGACGAGATCGCGCTCGCCTGCGACGACTCCGTCCAGTCCTGCGCCCGGGTGCACTCCGTGGTCCGGTTCTTCGACTCCCCGGGCCGGCTGATGGCCGCCCTGGTCCCCGTCCTGCTGCTGGTGCTGGCCGAGGGCCTGCGGCGCGGGCTGCGGATCGCCTGGTGGATCACCGCCGTCACCGAGCTGCTCTGGATCGGGGTGCTCTGCTGGCTGCTCGTCCTGAACTACCACGACTTCGCGACCAGCGGCGGCGTCTCCTACCTCTACGAGCTGATCGGCGAGTCCCTGCTGCTGCCGGTCCTGATGCTGGTGCTGCTGCTGGTGTCGCGCCGCCGCTTCGACCAGCGGCTGCGGCGCCGCGACACCCGTCGGCTGGCCGCCGTCATCGGCGGCACGCTGCTGCTCGCCTGCGGTGCGTACGTCGGGATCGGCTGGCTGGTCCGCGACCAGTACGAGCCGGCCACCACGCTGGCCCGGCTGTTCGCCGGGCTGCCCTCCGAGCTGCTGCCGCCCGCCTACAGCGACCTGCTGCCCGGCTACCCGATCGCGGTGGGCGGGACGGCGCAGGCCCTGGAGATCTACTGCGGCGTGGTCTTCTGGGCCGTCACGCTCGTCGCGCTGCTGCTCGCCTTCCGCCGCCCGGTGGTGCACGTGGACGCCGAGGCCGCGGCCCGGGCCCGGACGCTGCTCACCCGGTACGGCGGCTCGACGCTCTCCTTCATCAGCACCTGGGACGGCAACCACTACTGGTTCGACGAGGCGGGCGAGGCCGCCGTCCCGTACCGGGTGATCGCGACGGTCGCGCTCACCACCGGCGACCCGTTCGGCGAGCCGGCCGCCCGGCAGCGGGCGGTCGGCGGGTTCGCCCGGTACTGCGACGAGCGCGGCTGGACGCCCTGCTTCTACAGCGTCACGCCCGCCACCCGCAGCGCGGCCGACGCGCTCGGCTGGCGCTCGCTGCAGGTCGCCGAGGACACCGTGGTGCCGCTGCCCGACCTCGCCTTCACCGGGAAGAAGTGGCAGGACATCCGGACCTCGCTGAACAAGGCGGCCAAGCAGGGCATCACCGCCGAGTGGTGGAGCTACCCGGACGCGCCGATCGCGATCAAGGACCAGATCCGCTCCATCTCGGAGGAGTGGGTCTCCGACAAGGGCCTGCCCGAGATGGGGTTCACCCTCGGCGGGCTGGCGGAGCTGGACGACCCGGCCGTCCGGGTGCTGGTCGCCGTGGACGCCGAGCGGACGGTGCACGGGCTGACCAGCTGGATGCCGGTCTACGAGAACGGCGAGCCGGTCGGCTGGACCCTCGACTTCATGCGGCGCCGGGCCGATGGGTTCCGCGGGGTGATGGAGTTCCTGATCGCCTCGGCGGCCCTCGGCTTCAAGGAGGAGGGCGCGCGCTTCCTCAGCCTCTCCGGCGCACCGCTGGCCCGCTCGGACCGGGGCGAGCCGCCCACGGCGCTGCAGCGGATGCTCGACTGGATGGGCAAGGTGCTGGAGCCGGTCTACGGCTTCCGCTCGCTGCTCGCCTTCAAGGCCAAGTTCCAGCCCGAGTACCGGCCGATGTACATGGTCTACCCCGACCCGGCCGCGCTCCCCAGCATCACCCGCGCGATCGGCAAGGCCTACCTCCCGCACCTGACCCCCGCCCAGGGGGTCCGGCTGATGAGGAAGCTCTCGTCCTGACGGCCGGCCCCGCATGCGCTAGCCGAGGAGCTGGGCGAGGGCCCGGTCGGCGTCGACGTGCAGGAGTTCGTCGCCCTCCGGTACGGCCAGGTAGCTGTGCCGGAGGAAGCGCCGCAGCTCGCGCTCGTCGAAGCGCAGCAGGGCCACCCCGTCCGCCGCCCGCAGTTCGACCATGGTGTGCCGGCCGTGCGCCGGGCGGACGTGGACGTCCCCCAGGCCGGACGGCAGGTCGAGCCCGGTGGCGAGCAGCTGCCGGGCGAAGACCCACTCGACCTCCGCCCCGGGCCCGGCCGCGGTCTCCGCGTCCAGCGAGTACTCGGCCGGAAAGCCCATCCGGACGGCGAACGGGTCGGCCGCCCGGTACCGCAGCGAGACCCGCAGCAGCGCGCACCGCCGGGTGGACAGGATCAGGTCGGCCTGGACGGTCTGCTCCACGAGTGCTGCGGGCATGCGGTTTCCTCCTGTGCTGGTGCCGTGCGGCACCTGTGGCTGCTGCGCCGGACGGTGCTCTCGCAGCTTGAGAGTCGGATCCGGCCGGACTCTTACCCGCTTTCCGGCTGCTGTCGCGTGGTCCCGGTCACCCGATAACCCGGTGCGCACGCCGGATGGCTCCGCGTACCCTCCGCTCCATGACCACCGACCCCCAGGACCCGAGCCGGGCCGACCACGAGCACGCCGCCCACCAGGCGCTTCTGCGCGAGACCGCCGACCGCCTCGGCGACACCTGGCGCGAGCTGATGGACCGGCTCAAGTGAGCGCCCGCCACCTGTCGGCCGAGGACGTACTGACGGTCTCCGGGTACGCCTGCGAGGGCGCGCCGGTGATCGTCCGGGACCTCGGGCTGCTGGAGTCCGCCGCCCACCGGCCCGGCGCCGAGATGCTGGGGCAGCCCGCCTACCCCGACGTGTTCGGGCAGGCCGCCGCGCTGCTCCAGTCGCTGCTGGTCAACCATCCGCTGGTCGACGGGAACAAGCGGACCGCGTGGCTTTCCTGTGTGACGTTCCTGGCACTTCGCGGGGTCGAGCTGCGCCCGGACATCGATGCCGCGGAGTGCCTGGTCATCGGTGTGGCGACGGGGGAGATCCGGGAGATTCCGGTGATCTCGGCGGGCCTGCGGGCGCTGCACGACACGCCGGGCTGAGGGGGTCCCAGCCACCGTGTCGGGCGTCGGTCAGGGGCCCGGCCCGGTAGGCTAGGCGGGTTGTCCGACCGCCGCCCGACCGTGGGGCGGGGCCCCTTCTGCGGCCCTGACCTGCGACGATCCCACTCGGAGACCGTGAGTACTGCCGCCGCTTCCCCGATGGCTCCGCTGTTCTCGGATGCCGACCCGCACGCCGCCGTACGCGCCGCCGCAGCGCCCTCGCACCACCTGTCCCCGGCCTTCCCCGGCCGTGCCCCCTGGGGCACCGCGGGCAAGCTCCGGGCCTGGCAGCAGGGTGCGCTGGACCGGTACATCGAGAAGCAGCCCCGCGACTTCCTCGCGGTCGCGACCCCGGGTGCAGGCAAGACCACCTTCGCGCTCACCCTGGCCTCGTACCTGCTGCACAACCACCTGGTCCAGCAGATCACCGTCGTCGCGCCGACCGAGCACCTGAAGAAGCAGTGGGCCGAGGCGGCGGCCAGGATAGGCATCCGGCTCGACCCGGCGTACTCCTCGGGTCCGCTCTCGAAGGACTACCACGGCATCGTGGTCACCTACGCGGGCGTCGGCGTGAACCCGATGCTGCACCGCAACCGCACCGAGGCCCGCAAGACCCTCGTGATCATGGACGAGATCCACCACGCCGGTGACTCCAAGTCCTGGGGCGAGGCCTGCGCCGAGGCCTTCGAGCCGGCCGTCCGGCGCCTGGCGCTGACCGGTACGCCGTTCCGCTCGGACACCAACCCGATCCCGTTCGTCTCCTACGAGGCGGGCAGCGACGGCATCCGCAAGTCGGTCGCCGACTACACCTACGGCTACGGGCACGCCCTCGCCGACCACGTCGTGCGCCCGGTGATCTTCCTGTCCTACAGCGGCAACATGCGCTGGCGCACCAAGTCCGGCGACGAGCTGGAGGCCCGCCTCGGCGAGCCGATGACCAAGGACCTGATCGCCCAGGCCTGGCGCACCGCGCTGGCCCCGCAGGGCGAGTGGATCCCGAACGTGCTGCGGGCCGCCGACAAGCGGCTCACCGAGGTCCGCAAGGCGATCCCGGACGCCGGCGGCCTCGTCATCGCCACCGACCAGAACGCCGCCCGCGCCTACGCCAAGATGATCCGCGAGATCACCGGCCAGGGCGCCACCGTCGTGCTCTCCGACGAGACCGAGGCCTCGCAGCGGATCACCGACTTCGCCGAGGGGGACTCGCGCTGGATGGTCGCCGTCCGGATGGTGTCCGAGGGCGTCGACGTCCCCCGGCTCGCCGTCGGGGTGTACGCCACCTCGATCTCCACCCCGCTGTTCTTCGCGCAGGCCGTCGGCCGCTTCGTCCGGGCCCGCAAGCGCGGCGAGACGGCGTCCGTCTTCCTGCCGTCCGTACCGATGCTGCTCAGCTTCGCCAACGAGATGGAGCTCCAGCGCGACCACGTCCTCGACCGGCCGAAGAAGGAGGGCGAGGGCCTCTTCGACGAGGAGGACCGGCTGCTCGCCGAGGCCGAGCGCGCCAACGACGGCCCGGACGGCGCGGGCGGCGACGAGCTCAGTTACGAGGCGCTCGGCTCGGACGCGGTGTTCGACCGGGTGCTCTACAACGCCATGGAATTCGGCATGCAGGCGCACCCGGGCAGCGAGGAGGAGAACGACTACCTCGGCATCCCGGGCCTGCTGGAGCCGGACCAGGTGCAGATGCTGCTGCAGAAGCGCCAGACCCGGCAGATCCAGCGCAGCAGGTCCAAGCCCGCCGAGGAGGCGGACCTGCTCGAACTCCCCGCCGACCAGCGCCCGGTGGTCACCCACCAGGAGCTGCGCGACCTGCGCAAGGAGCTGAACGCGCTGGTCGCCGCCTGGCATCACCGCACCAACCAGCCGCACGGCACCGTCCACAACGAGCTGCGCCGCCAGTGCGGCGGCCCGCTCACCGCGCAGGCGACGGCCAACCAGCTGAAGGCCAGGATCGCCAAGATTCGTGAGTGGGCGAACAGCTGACGGCTGTTCGTACCCGGCCCGGCCGGTCCCGGCGGTGAACGCCCACCCGCCCCGGACCGGCCGGACCCGGGCTTCGCCGTGGGTTCAGCCGGCGGCAAGGAATTCGTGCAGACGTGCGGTGTGATCATCCGCTACTGTTCCGCATGCCATGGCGCCCGCGGCTCTCCGGGTGGCGCACATCAGGCACCCCCTGAACGCCGAGGCGACACGTCTCGCGATTCGACATGCCGTCACAAGGAGTGCACCACCGTGTCCTACCCCGTCAACGCCGCCGCCCCCGCCCCCGAGCTGTCCGACAAGTCGAAGGTCACCGCCGGTCTGCTGCAGATCTTCCTCGGCGGCTTCGGTGTCGGCCGTTTCTACACCGGCCACATCGGCATGGGCATCGCGCAGCTGGTCACCTGCGGCGGTATGGGCTTCTGGGCCCTCATCGACGGCATCCTGTTCCTGACCAGCGACACCCGCACCGACGCCCAGGGCCGCAAGCTCCGCGGCTGATCAGTGCCCCTGTCGCGCACTCCGCGAGTCGACCCCCGCCCCGGTGACGTCACCCGGGGCGGGGGTGTCCGCGTTTCCCTCCCGGGCCGGCTGCGGGACCGGCTGTGGCTACGGCTGCCGAACCGCGTACGGACCGCCGCCGGCCCGCTGGGGCTGCTCGCCGCCGGGGTGGCGGGCGCCGGCTACCTCTGGAGCCGCGACCCGCACCTGCCCGGGCAGGCACTGCCGTTCTGCCCGTGGCGGCGGCTGACCGGCCTGCAGTGCCCGGGCTGCGGCGGCACCCGGATGGCGTACGACCTGCTGCACGGCCACCTCACGGCGGCCTGGCACGACAACGCCGCGCTCCTGATGGCGCTCCCGCTGCTCGCCGCGCTCTACCTCGACTGGCTGCGGCACGGGCTGGCCGGGCGCCGCCGGCGGCTGGAGCTGAGCCCGCGCGGGATCGCCGTGGTGCTCGGGATCGCCGCGGCCTGGACGATCGGCCGCAACCTCCTCTGACCCGCCGTTGTCGGCCGCTGCGCCGCCGGCCGCCCCGCTGACCGAGTCCGGGCCGGGGCCGGTGTCCGGACTCCGGAATTTATTCGAACTGGTATTCGTGTCAGCGCTGGAATATGCCTCTTTTGTCCATTTTTTCGGCACGGAATGGCATCGATCCAACCCGAATTTTGGACAACTACTTCCGCCGGGAGCCCCTCCTTCACTACCTTCACCCCACGCTCTCTCGCGCCCCCACCCCGAGCCGAGAAGCCCTCGCAGCCACCCCTCCTGCGCGCGTCACCCCTGTCCCGGCCCCGGCATGCCCCGGCGTCGCCGGTGACCGCCGCAGAAAGGAAAGCGCGTCGTGACTGCCGAGACCTCCCAGACCCTGGACCGAGGCGTACGTGTCCTCAAACTCCTCGCCGACTCCGAACGCGGCCTGACCGTCACCGAGCTGGCGGCCCGGCTCGCCGTCAACCGCACCGTCGTCTACCGGCTGCTGGCCACCCTGGAGCAGCACGGCCTGGTCCGCCGCGACATCGGCGGCCGGGCCCGGGTCGGCCTGGGCGTGCTCCGGCTCGCCCACCGGGTGCACCCGCTGCTGCGCGAGGCCGCGCTGCCCGCCCTGCGCAGCCTCGCCGAGGACCTCGGCGCGACCGCCCACCTCACGCTGGTGGACGGTGCCGAGGCGCTCGCCGTCGCCGTGGTCGAGCCCAGCTGGACGGACTTCCACGTCGCGTACCGGACCGGTCTGCGCCACCCCCTGGAGGAGAGCGCGGCCGGCCGGGCGATCCTGGAGGCGCGGGCCTTCCCCGGCCAGCGCCGGCCCGAGCAGGGCTTCGTCATCACCCGCGCGGAGGAGCAGTCCGGCGCGAGCGGTGCGGCGGCCGCGCTGCTCGGCCTCAGCGGGATCGAGGGCAGCGTCGGCGTGGTGATGCTGAACGGGCTGGTGCCCGAGCGGGTGGGCCCCCGGGTGGTGGAGGCCGCGACCGAGGTGGCCGACGCGCTGCGCTGAGGCCGGCGGCGCCCCGGTGTGTTTGGATGCCGGTGTGCCCGATCTGAAGCTGCCCCCCGCCCTGACCGCCCCGAAGGCCCGCGCGCTCGCGCTCTGCGGTGTGCTGGTCGGCTCGCTGTTCGCGGTGGCGGCCTTCGCGCCGCTGCCCTACACGCTCACCTGGCCGGGCTCCACGGCGGACGTCCTCGGCACGTACCAGGGCAGGCAGGTCCTCACCGTCACCGGCGCACCGACCCGGCAGACCGAGGGACAGCTGCGGATGGTCACCATCTCGGCGACCAACCCGGGCGAGCGGACCAGCCTCCTGACGGCACTGGGGGCCTGGGGCAACCCGAACGAGGCCGTACTGCCGTCCGAGGCGGTCTACCCGCAGACCGACCCGGCCAAGGCCCAGCAGGTGACCGCCGAGCAGATGACGCAGTCCCAGGACAGCGCCACCGTCGCGGCGCTCGGCTACCTCCACCTCTCGCCCAGCCAGGTCAAGGTGACGGTCGACCTCGGTGACATCGGCGGCCCCAGCGCGGGCCAGCTGATCGCGCTCGGGATCATCGACCGGCTGGCCGGCGACGGCAAGGGCGGCGACCTGTCCGGCGGCAAGGTGATCGCCGGCACCGGAACCATCGACGACCAGGGCAACATCGGCGCGGTCGGCGGCGTCCCGCTGAAGACCCGGGCGGCGTCCAGGGACGGCGCGACGGTCTTCCTGGTCCCCAAGGGCGAGTGCTCGGACGCCAAGGTGAACACCCCCGCCGGGCTGCGGCTGGTCCCCGTGACCACGCTCGCCGACTCGGTCGCCGCGCTGACGGCGCTGAAGAGCGGCGGCCCCGTCCCCAGCTGCTGACGGGCCAGCTGCTGACGGCCCCGCGCTACTCCCCGGCGGCCTGCTCCACCAGCGGCAGGACCCGGTAGGGCACCGGGTTCTCCAAGGCGATCGCCGTGGAGGCGCGGACGATCCCGTCGAAGCCGACCACCCGGTCGATCACCCGCTGCAGGTCCGCGTTGGAGCGGGCCACGATCCGCACCAGCATGTCCCCCTGGCCGGTGATGGTGTGCAGCTCCAGTACCTCCGGCACCGAGGACAGGTGCGCCCGGACGTCCACCCCCTGCCCCTGCGAGATCTCCAGGGTCGCGAACGCCGTCACGGGGTAGCCGAGCGCCGCCGGATCCACCTGCGGCCCGAAACCGCCGATCACCCCCTTGGTCTGGAGGCGGTCCAGCCGCGCCTGCACCGTGCCCCGGGCGACCTGGAGCCGGCGCGAGCACTCCAGCACCCCGATCCGGGGCTCGTCGCTCAGGAGTCTGATCAACTTTCCGTCGAGCGCGTCGATGCTGTCGTTCAGGGAGTGCACTGCGGCTCCGTCCGATGGGCAACCTGTCCAGCTGGGACTGCTATTTTCCGGCCCGGCCGCGCAGCTTGCCCAGGAGGAAACGGAACAGTTGCGCATCGATGTGCGGGACGCCACGCTCCCTCCACAACCCCGTGGCCCGGGCCCCCACACCGCGCCACGGGGTCCCAGACCCGGGGAGGTTCTCTTGACCGATGTCTTCGCGGAGCCGCTTGTCACTCACCCGGACGGGTTCGGCCCACTCCCCGCGCGGCGCACCGACGCGGTGGTGCTGGCCGTCGCCGACGCCCGCCGGACGGCGTACCACTACGCCGTGGCACTGGCCCTGAACTGCGTCGCCTACTCGGGCCCCGAGACCGGCAACCCCGAGACCGTCTCGTACGTGCTGGAGTCGGGCGGCGCCCGCTTCGTCGTCACCTCGGTGGTCCAGGTGCTCACCGAGCACGGCCGCCTGATCGCCGAGCACGTCGCCGAGCACGGGGACGGCATCCTCGACCTCGCCGTCGAGGTGCCCGACGCCTACGCCGCGTACGACTACGCCGTGGACCGGGGCGCCGCCCCCCTCACCGAGCCGTACGAACTGAGCGACCGCTACGGCACGGTGGTGCTCGCCGTGATCGGCACCGCCGGGACGGGCCGGCACACCCTGGTCGAACGCACCGCCTACGCGGGCCGCTACCTCCCGGGCTACGTCACCCCGCCACCGGAAGTCCTGGGCCGGCCCTAGCGGGCCGCGCACGCTCCGCGGGGTTCACCGGACTTGGGGGCGCGGGGAACTGCGCGAATCGGGAGTGACGCGGGGTTCACCGGACGCGTAGGGCCAACCCTTTGGGGGCGCGGGGAACTGCGCGAAGCCGGAAGTGACGGCGCTGCACCTTCCGCCTCGCGCCCCGCGCAGTCCCCGCGGAGCGGCTCAGCGGACGACGGTCTGCACCTGCGGCGGGTGGCCGTTCCAGGTCACGAACACCGAGTTGGTGCTGTCGCCCTGGGAGAAGTCGAGCCGCATCCACTGGTCCCCGTGCCAGACCTGCATCTGCCAGCCCGGGTCGGGCGCCGCCGAGACCAGGTCGGCCTCGTCCGGCTTCATGTCCAGCGCGACCCGGCCGCCGGTGACCAGGTAGCTGTGGACGGACGTGGCCCCGGTGGGGGCCGGCTTGCGGCTCGCGGTCCGGGTGGGCGACGCGGCGGGGCCGGCCGGGGCCGAGGGCGGCGGGCCCGGGCTCCCGGTCGCCGTGGCGGGCGCCGCCGGCGTGGGCGGGCTCGCGGACGGCAGGGGCGCCGGCAGCCGCAGCGTCCGGGGCTCCCCGGAGGACGCGTCGCTCAGCACGGCGTGCACGCCGAGCCAGGACAGCAGCACCGCCGCCCCGGTGGCCGCCGCCCAGGCGCCGAGTTGTACCAGTCCGTTCCGCATCGCGTGCACATCCTGCCGTACCAGGACAGGTCGCGGATCCGGACCCCCGAGGTACAGACCAATTCAGCCGGATGGCGTACCGTGCAGGGCCATGGCAACAGTGCTCGTGGTCGAGGACGACCCCTTCGTACGCTCCGCCCTCATCCGGCACCTGTCCGAGTCCGGCCACGCGGTCCGCAGCGTCGGCACCGCGCTGGAGGCGCTCCGCGAGGTCGCCCAGGTCGGCTGCGACCTGGTGATCCTCGATCTCGGCCTGCCCGACCTGGACGGCAGCGAGGCGCTCAAGATGATCAGGGGGCTGACCAACGTCCCGGTGATCATCTCCACCGCCCGGGACGACGAGGCCGAGATCGTCCGGCTGCTCAACGACGGCGCCGACGACTACCTCGTCAAGCCGTTCTCGGTCGAGCACCTGACCGCCCGGATGGCCGCCGTGCTGCGGCGCTTCGGCAGCGGCAGCGCGCCGGTGCCGCAGGTCCTGCGGGTCGGCGGACTCGCCGTGGACGCCCAGCGCCGCGAGGCCGTACTGGACGGGCGCCCGCTCGACCTGACCCGCCGTGAGTTCGACCTGCTCGCCTTCCTGGCGGCCCGGCCCGGCGTCGTCGTCCCGCGCCGGGAGATCCTCGCCGAGGTCTGGCGCCAGACGTACGGCGGCGACCAGACCATCGACGTCCACCTCTCCTGGCTGCGCCGCAAGATGGGCGAGACCGCCTCCAAGCCCCGTTACCTGCACACCGTGCGCGGTGTCGGCGTCCGTCTCGAAGCGCCGACGGACCAGCCGGCATGAGGCGGACCGGGGGAGGGCACCCGCTGCGCTGGGCGCTCATCAAGGCCGCCGTCGCGGGCACCACGATGGTCGCGCTGGCCTTCCTCATCCCGCTCGGCCTGATGGTCCAGCAGACCGCCCGCGACCGGGCCTT
Source organism: Kitasatospora kazusensis (assembly GCF_039529945.1). Taxonomy (NCBI): domain Bacteria; kingdom Bacillati; phylum Actinomycetota; class Actinomycetes; order Kitasatosporales; family Streptomycetaceae; genus Kitasatospora; species Kitasatospora kazusensis. The sequence continues at coordinate 52,776 of NZ_BAAANT010000015.1, forward strand.
CACCGCCGCCGAGCGGCAGGCCGCCGCCCTCGGCCCGGCGCTCGCCATCACCACCGACCAGGACGCCATCGCCAAGGCGCTGGCCAGCACCGACGCCGGGGCCCAGGAACGGATCGCCGTCCACCTGCCGCCGCCCGCCGGCCTGGTCGGCCGGGCCCGTGCCGACGCCTCGGCGGTCGCCACCGCGGGCGGTCAGGGGCGCTCGTTCACCGTCCACGTGCCGGGCGGGTTCGCGCTGCTCCAGCCCTTCGCGGTGGAGGACGGCCGGGTCGCCGTGGTCGAGGTGTACGTCGCCGAGAGCGACCTCACCAGAGGCGTCGGCACGGCCTGGCTGGTGCTCTCGCTGGTCGCCCTCGCCCTGGTGGCGATCTCCGTCCTGGTCGCCGACCGGATGGGCGCCCGGATCGTCGGCTCGGCCCGCCGGCTCGCCGCCGCCGCCCGCTCGCTCGGCAACGGCAACCTCGCCGTCCGGGTCCCGGTCGAAGGCCGGCAGGCCGACGGCGCCCCCGACGAACTCCGCGAGGCCGCCCACGCCTTCAACGCGATGGCCGACCGGGTCGTCCACCTCCTCGCCGCCGAACGCGAACTCGCCGCCGACCTCTCGCACCGGCTGCGCACCCCGCTCACCGTGCTGCGCCTCAACACCGCCTCGCTCGGCGAGGGCGACGCCGCCCACGCCACCCGGCACGCCGTCGCCCAACTGGAGCGCGAGGTCGACCAGATCATCCGCTCGGCCCGCCGCACCGCCGACGACGCCCCGGCGGTGGCGATCGGCTGCGACGCCGCGGAGGTGATCCGCGAGCGGGCCGGGTTCTGGTCGGCCCTCGCCGAGGACGAGGGCCGCCGCTGGCAGCTGGCCGGCGCGGAAGGCCCGGCCCCCGTACCCGTACAGCGCGGCGACCTCGCCGCCGCCGTCGACGCGCTGCTCGGCAACGTCTTCCGGCACACCGCGATGGGCACGGCCTTCTCCGTCGACGTACTGGCCACCGAGAGCTCCGTCATCGTCCTGGTCGGCGACGCCGGACCGGGGTTCGCCGACCCCGCCGCCGCCCTGCGGCGCGGCGAGGGCCAGGGCGGCGAGGGCTCCACCGGCCTCGGCCTCGACATCGTCCGCAAGCTCGCCGAGGCCACCGGCGGCGACCTGGCACTCGGCCGCAGCGCGGTTCTCGGCGGCGCCGAGCTCCGCCTGCGCCTGCTCACCCGCCCCGACGGGACCTCCCCGCGGGGGGCGCGCCGCCGCAGGGGCCTTCCCGGCAGGTAGGTACGGTGCCGCACCCGGGTACCCGCTCGGGTAGGGCCCGCCCAGGGGCGTGGGGAACTGCGCGAGTCGGGAGTGACGGTGCGGTGCCTTCCGCCTCGCGCAGTTCCTCGCGCCCCTGAGTGGGCCGCGTGCCTTAAGTGATCCCTAAGGGAGGCGTACGGCTGGTCGATGGCCCCGTTCGGGGCCTGTCGCGGGGCTAGCGTCTGCGGAGCCGGGGCACGGAGCCCCGGTCGGACCGGTCACTTCGCGGAGGTACGCCGACTATGACGACCCACTCCACCCGACGTTCAGGGCACCGCCGACGCAGTCGTAAGGGTGCGGTCATCGGGGCCTCGGCGGTCGCCGCCGCGATCGTCGCGGGCGGTGTGGTGGCGCTGGCCTCCTCCGCCAGTGCGGCTTCGCTCGGGGCGGTCTACACCGCGACCAGCAGCTGGGGCGGCGGTTACACGGGTCAGTACCTGGTGACCAACCCGGACTCGAAGGCGATCGAGGACTGGACGCTCAGCTTCGACCTGCCGGCCGGCGCGAAGATCGACTCGCTCTGGAACGCCACCTTCACCGCCTCCGGTCAGCACATCACCGTCAGGCCCGAGGCGTGGAGCAAGCGGATCGAGGCCGGCCGGGCGGTGGACGTCGGCTTCGTCGTCCAGGGGTCGGGCGCGGCGCAGGCCGAGCCCGGCAACTGTCTGATCAACAACGTCTCCTGCAAGGCCGGCAGCGGCCCGACCCCCGTCCCGTCCGGCCGTCCGACCACCGCCGCGCCCAGCCCCGCGCCGTCCTCGTCCCCGACCCGGACGCCCACGGCGACCCCGACGCCGACCGCGAGCCGGACCACCCCGCCGCCCACCCCGCCGCCGACCCCCACCCCCACCGCGAGCGTCCCCGTCCCGCCGCCCCATCCGGCCGGCGGCGCGCACTTCGCCCCGTACGTGGACACCTCGCTCTACCCGGCGTACGACCTGGTCGGCACCGCCAAGGCGAGCGGCGTCAAGGACTACACCCTCGCCTTCGTGGTCTCGGGCGGCGGCTGCGTCCCCAAGTGGGGCGGTGTCAGCGACCTGTCCGCCGACGCGGTCGCCGCGCAGATCGGCGCGCTGCGCGCGATCGGCGGCGACGTCCGGGTCTCCTTCGGCGGCGCGAACGGCAGTGAGCTGGCCACCGTGTGCTCCTCGGCCGCCGACCTGGCGGCCGCCTACCAGCAGGCCGTCGACGCGTACGGCCTCACCAAGGTCGACTTCGACATCGAGGGCGGCGCGCTCGCCGACACCGCCGCCGACACCCGCCGCGCCCAGGCCATCGCCCAGCTCCAGCGGACCGCCGCCGGCAAGGGCCGGGCACTGGACGTCTCCTTCACCCTGCCCGCGCTGCCCAGCGGCCTCACCCAGGACGGCGTCGACCTGGTCGCGAACGCGAAGAGCAACGGGGTGGACGTCGGCGCCGTCAACATCATGGCGATGGACTTCGGCGACGGGGTCGCCCCCGACCCGGCCGGCCGGATGGGCGGTTACGCGATCGACGCGGCCACCGCCACCCAGGCCCAGCTGAAGGGCGTCCTCAGCCTCGGTGACGCCGCGGCCTGGGCGAAGGTCGCCGTCACCCCGATGATCGGCGTCAACGACGTGTCCTCCGAGGTCTTCACCGTCGCCGACGCCACCCGGCTCGCCGGCTTCGCCGCCACCGAGCACCTGGCCTGGCTCGCCATGTGGTCCGGTACCCGCGACAAGGCCTGCGACGGGGGCGCCAAGACCTACGCCGACGCGACCTGCAGCAGCATCGTCCAGCAGCCGCTGGCCTTCACCCGGGCCTTCGGCGCCTACACCGGCTGACCTGGCCGGACGTTCCACAGCGCCGCCCCCGACCCCGCTCACGGGCCGGGGGCGGCGCCGTGTCCGACCCGTCCGGGCGGGTGTGAGATGGGCCGCCGGGCGCCGTCGTCACGGTGGTGCCGACCACTGCGTCCGGTAATGTCGCAAGCTGGTCGACCGGCGGACGGAGTGGAACGTGACAGCGGCGCAAGCGCAGCGCAAGGCCCCCGAGGGGCCGTCCCGGCAGCCCCGGGAGACCGCCTCCGCCCCTGCTTCCCCGGCCGTTCCGGCCGTCCCTGCGTGGCGCCGTCCGCTGGACGTACCGCTGCGGGCCCTGCGGGAGGCTCCGCGCCGTCCGCTGGCCGTCGCGACCGGGGTGGCCCTGTTCTCGCTGCTGGTGTACGCGGTCGTCCGGCACCTCGTCCACACCTCGATGGTGGACATGGTGGTCTACCGCGCGGAGGGCGCCGCCGTCGCCGGGGGCCACGACCTCTACGCACTGCGCGTCACCGAGTGGAAGCTGCCCGCCACCTACCCGCCGTTCGCCGCGATGCTGTTCGTCCCGACCACCTGGGTCGGCGTCGGCTTCCTGCGGGTCGCGGTCACCGCCGGCAACGTCGCCCTGCTCGGGCTGCTCGCGCACTTCTCGTTCCGGCTGACCGGCTGGCCGCGCCGCGAGCTCCGCCCGGTCGGGGTGGTGCTGGTCGCAGGGCTCGGGGTCTGGCTGGAGCCGGTCTTCACCACCCTGCGCTACGGCCAGGTCAACCTGGCCCTCGCCTGCCTCGTGCTCTGGGACCTCACCCGCCCCGACGGCCGCCGCAGCAAGGGCGTCGCCATCGGCATCGCGGCCGGCCTCAAGCTCACCCCCGGCCTGTTCGCGGTCTACCTGCTGATCACCGGCCGGGTCCGGGCCGCCTTCGTCGCGGGCTTCACCTTCCTGGCCACCTTCGCGATCGGCGCGCTCGTGCTGCCCGACGCCACCTGGGGCTTCTGGACGAAGTACCTCTACGACTCCAGCCGGGTCGGCCGGACCGAGGTGGTCGACAACCAGTCCGTGCGCGGCGCCTTCGCCCGCCTGCTGCACACCCCCGACCCCGGTACCCTCGCCACCCTGGCCGCCGGCCTGGTCGCCGTGGCCGGCCTCGCCACCGCCGCCTGGGCCTACCGCAGCGCCCGCTGGCTGCCCCGCGCCGAGGCGTGGGGCGTCTGCACCGCGGCCGTCACGGCGGTGCTCATCTCCCCGATCAGCTGGACCCACCACTGGGTGTGGTGCGTGCCGATGCTGGTCCTGCTCGCGGCCGAGGCCGCGCACGAGCGCTCCCGTCCGGAGGCCGTACGGCGCCGCCGCTGGCGGTTCGTCTTCGGCGCCACGCTGGTCGCCTTCCTGTCCTTCATGATGTGGATGGTCCCGCGCAAGGGGCAGCTCGTCCTGCACCTGCCCGCCCTGCACCAGCTCCCCGCGAGCATCTACCCCGTGGTCGGGATCTGCTTCCTGCTGGTCTCCGCGCTCCGGGTCCGCGCGCGCCGCCGCGCCGCCGGGGCGCCACTCGTACGGGTACCGCGCCAGCGGGTCCCCGCCGGGGCGGACGCCGTACCGGACGAAGCCGTACCCGCCCCGGCCCGGTAGCCGCCGCCCGGCTGCCGGCGGGCGTGCCGCCTCACGCCAGCAGCTCGGCGAGGGACTGGTCCAGGTCGAGCGCGGCGAGCTCGGAACCGGGCGGCACCAGACGGTGCGCCCGCTCGAGCCAGGCCGCCACCACCGGCAGCGGCGCCTCCAGCAGGGCGTCGCCGGCCGGCGAGCTGAGCGCCAGGCAGAGCACGCTGCGCCGCCCCTTGCCGCCGCTCCCGGCCGGTGCCTGGGCGAGGGCCGGCCAGATCCGCACGTCACCCTGGCCGCACGGCCGGAAGGTGCCCTCCACCAGCAGCTCGCGGGCGAACACCCAGGTCACGGGCGTGCCGGTGTCCAGGTGGAAGGTGATGTGCACGGCGAACGGGTCGTGGCTGCCGTAGGACAGCCGGGCCGGGACGGGGACGCTGCGATCCGGTGACAGCACCAGGCTGAGTTCGAGTTCGTGCTCGACGACGCTCGTGGACCTCTCCATGACCGGTTTCCTCTCGCTCTCCTTCGGGGCCCGGCTCCGGGCTCCTGCACAGGAGAAGAGCGCGGTGTGCGAAAGGTCTTACACACCTTTCGAGAAACTTCCGGGTATTCCGTATCTGCCAGCCGCCGCACTGCCGAGGCACTACCCTTTGTGACTGTGTGGCGACTGTCCGCCCATGCGCGTCGACGGACCGCCCGCGCACTGCCGCCTGCTCGCCCCCTCCCGCACCGCTCCTCGCACGTCATGCACTCCAGCCCCGCCGCCCCCGGTTCCCCCCACGGCTGAGGACTCCGGCGCTGTCGCGAAGCCACGAAAGAAGAACCACATGACGCAACGGCCCTTCGTCGGCGGCGTGGACACCGCCGTTGGCCCGACGCCGGGCTACTACCCCGACCCGTCCGTCCCCGGCTTCGTCCGCTACTGGGGCGGCGCGGCCTGGGTGCCCGGTACGAGCAGGCCCGCGCCGGTGGAGGGCGAGGTGCTGGAGCCGCCGCGGTTCGCCGCCCGCAGACCGGCCCCGGCTCCCGCCCGGTACGTGCCGCCGCCTGTGGCCGCGCCCCCGGCCCCGGCTCCCGCCCCGGTTGCCGTCCCGGCTCCGGCGGCGGTGGTCGAGACCGGGCCGGTGTATCTGGACCAGACCTCGGCGGGAGCCTCCTTCAGCTTCGCCCCGGACGCGGAGTTCGAGCGTCGGCCGGGTCCGGCTGCTGCTCCGGGGCCGGTGCCCCCGCCCCCGCCGGCTCCGGTACCCCGAGCGGCCCCGGCCCCGGCTCAGGTCCGCGCTCCGGTCGCGGCGCCCGTGCCGCAGCCGACGGTGCCGCTCCGGGCGGCCAATGCCTGGAAGGCCGACCCCGGTGCACAGCGCGGCCTGCTGGAGGGGCCGGACGCCCCGGGCCGGATCTCCTGGGGGGCGCCTGCAGCCGTTCCGCCGGCCGGCCGGGCCGACCTGCCGGTGCCGGTGGTCCGGCCCGCGCCCGTCCCCGTCCCGGCGGTCCGGCCCGCGCCCGCCCCCGTGCCTGCGGCCGCGCCCGCCTCCGCCTCCGTTCCCGTGCCGGTGGCCGCGGCGGCGGCCCTGCCCGTCGTGCGTCCTTCGCAGCCCCGCAGCCCGGCCGTACCCCGGAAGGCGGCTCCGCGTCCGGCGGCCGGGCTGGGGCGTCGGCTCGTCGCGCGGCTGCTGGACGGCGCGGTGGCCGCGGTGGTCGCCGTCGGGGTCGGGCTGCCGCTGCTCTCCTCGGCCACCGAGCACCTCCAGCAGAAGCTCGACCAGGCCCGGGTGGCCAGTGAGCTGACGGGGCGTGACGTCCAGGTCTGGCTGATCGATCCGGTGGTGCTCGGCAAGGCCGGGGTGCTGCTCGGGGTGCTCGTCCTGTTCGGGCTGGTCTACGAGGCGATCCCGACCGCGCGGACGGGGCAGACCTTCGGCAAGCGGCTGATGGGTGTCCGGGTGGTCGGCGTGGGCGCGGGTGCGTCCGGTCCGGGCGCCGAGCCGCTGGGCCTCGGCCGTTCGACGGTGCGCTGGCTGGTCGGCGTCTTCGGCACGCTGCTGGTGGTCGGCCTGTTCCCGCCGCTCTTCGACCGGGCTGCCCGGCGCGGGTGGCACGACCGGGCGGCGCGCTCGCGGGTGGTCCGGTCCTGAGGCCGGACCAGGGGCGGCCGGGAGTGGCCCGGCCGACGGCGCGACGCGGCAGAAGTGACGGAATGTCCGAGAATCGTAGTATTGCTGATGGTCTACTCGGTTCATGAGCAGCTATGACCCCTCAGGCCCCGCAGGCCCCGAGCCGGAAGGGGGCGGCAAGCCCTCCTTCGACAAGCCCCCGCCGGCGGGCACGCCGTCAGGTGGGGCGTCCGACCCGTACGGTGCGCCCCCGCCACCCCCGCCCCCGCCGCCGCAGAACGGCAGCCCCTACGACGCCCCGCGCGGGTACGGCGCTCCGTACGGTGCCCCGCCACCCGTCTTCGGCTCGCCCTTCGCGTCCCAGGGCGCTCCGTACGCGCCGGGCGGCGGCCCGGTGCCGGGCATGCCGCCGCTGGGCAGGTGGGGCGACCGGATCATCGCCCTGCTGATCGACTACGTGATGGTCCAGGTCCTGGGCATCCTGATCGTGCTGCCGTTCGCGAGCCTCGGCGCGCGCGACGGCTGGGTGGGCGCGATCTGGCTCGGCTACGGGATCTACCTGGTCTACGACGGGCTGATGCTGAGCCGGGACGGGCAGACCATCGGCAAGAAGGTGATGAACCTCCGGGTCGCGATGCTGCTGGACGGCAGCCCGCCGACCGGTGCGGTGGCGTGGACCAGGGCGGTGACGTTCGTGCTGCCCGCGCTGGTCTGCTGCGGCATCTTCTGGTGGCTCGTCGACGGCTTGTTCGGTGTCTTCGACAAGCCGTACCGGCAGTGCATCCACGACAAGGCGGCCAAGACCGTCGTGGTTTCGACGGTCTGAGGGCCGGGCGGTCCGAAGGCCGAGCGGTCCCAGTGCGTCCCGGGTGGCCGCGGGCCGTGACCGGCGTCGGTGGACGGTCACGGCCCGCGCGTCTGCGTACCGCGCGGCCGACAGGGGGCTCAGTGCTGGCGCGCGTACTCCGGCCGTCGGGCCGGGGCCCGGCCGTCGGCGGGGGGTGCGGGCCGGTGCCGGGCGACGGTCATCAGCAGCGCCGTGGCGAGGGTGCCGAGTGCCACGGCGAAGGCGACCAGGACCATGATCTCGAACACCCCCGTGGCGCCGGAGACGGCCAGCAGCGCCACGGTGGCGACGACGACGGTGAGGGTGCCGGTGCACAACTGGGCGATGGTGGGGCGCGGCATGGCGGTCCGTCCTTCGCGCGAGGGTCGGTGTCGTGCTGGAGGTCTACCCACGACGGTAGGCCGGTAAGTACAGCCTAATTCGGCATATGCGGGGCACGGGGGGCGCACAGGCTCACGCCTTCGCTTGTCTGTGCGACGCCCGCCCCTCGGGGCCGGGCCCGGAGCCGGGGCCGGCTGTGACGCGGGCCCGCGCGCGGGACGGGTGCGGTGACCGACCGGGTGATCGGTACGGTGGGCCCGGAACTGTCCGTCAACTCTTCGCGAGAGCCGTGCACGTGGCGCCCGTACCCGGCACCGGCTCGCGAGTCCTCCTGGGGGAACCGTGCCCGTACCCGACGACTGGCCGAGCACCGAGGCCGAGGCCCTGGCCGAACAGCGGCGGCTGCGGGCCCTGGTGGAGCCGTCCGGCCCCGGGCTCGCCGACGGCGCGCTGGTGGCGGGCGTCGACGTCGCGTACGACGACGACGCGGACCTGGTGGTGGCGGCGGCCGTACTGATCGACTCCGCCACCCGCGAACCGGTGGAGGAGGTCACGGCGGTCGGCCGGATCAGCTTCCCGTACGTGCCGGGCCTGCTGGCCTTCCGCGAGCTGCCGACCGTGCTGGACGCGCTCGCCGCCCTGCGCGGCACCCCCGACCTCGTGGTCTGCGACGGCTACGGCCTCGCCCACCCCAGGCGGTTGGGCCTGGCCAGCCACCTCGGCGTGCTGACCGGCCTGCGGACGGTCGGCGTCGCCAAGACCCCGTTCGTCTTCGGCTACGAACAGCCCGGGGCCGAACGCGGCGCCTGGTCGCCGCTGCTGGACACCGGGACCGGGGAGGAGGTGGGGCGGGCACTGCGCACCCGACGGGGCGTCAAACCGGTCTTCGTCTCGGTCGGCCACCGGATCGGCCTCGCCGAGTCGGTGGCCGTGACCCTCGCGCTGGCCCCCGACTACCGCCTGCCGGAGACCACCCGGCGGGCCGACTCGCTGTGCCGGCGGGCACTGGCGGACGCGCTGGCCGGGCCGCGCCGAGGCGATTCCGGCCTGGTGCCGCGGGTATGACAGGGAAGGGGCCGGGGGAAGAGGCGCCGTGCGGGCCACCGGTGGCCATGTGTTAGACATGTGGGTTGGAGATGATGTGACACGGCCCGGTTCGGCCGGCCGACCGGATCGGCGGGTCGGCCCGAGGCGGGTCACGGTGTACGACGGGTACGGGGGAGGCACGAGGTCGTGAGCACGGGGAGCAGGTCGAGTGGCGGCTCCGGCTACCGCGTCGAGGTGGACAGCCTGCGGGCGTTCGCGGCGCAGGTACGGGGACTGCTGAGTGAGTTTCAGGCGAGCGCGGACGGCACGCGGACGCGCGGGGTGAGCGGGGTCGGGCAGACGGCCTTCGGCACCTTCGCCGAGGCGACGACGCTGCACGACAAGTACGAGACGATGCGGGACGGTCTCTGTGACGTCCTGGACGCCCTGCACGCCGCGATCGACGCGGCGCAGCACCGGGCCGACCTCACGGCGTCCAACTACGAGGAGCAGGAGAGCGACACCTCCCGTCGATTCCGGGTCGCCGCCGACGGCTGGTCCGTCGACGACCCGGTGCCGGGCAACCCCGCGCCGACGCGTACCGCGTACCGCGGTCTGCCGACCCGGCCCGCCGGCCCGCCGGCCGCGCCGACGGCGCCCGCGGGCAGCGCGCCGGCGGGCGGCGGCAGTCCGCAGCCGACGTGGTAGGCACGGGCGCGGCGGAGCGGCGGCACGACGGAGAGCGGTACGGGACGGGGACCGGAGGCGTCCGAGCATGAGTGACTTCACGAACTTCAACGGCTACAGCCATGGCGACCTGCTGCGCATGGTCCACTCGATGGACTCGGGCGGGGTGATGGCCGCGGGCGATCCGTGGCGCAGGGCCTCGGACACCCTCAAGCAGATCCGGACCACCCTCGACTCGGCGTCCGGTGACGCCACCTCGTCCTGGGAGGGGCCTTCGAGCGACGCCTTCTACTCGAAGATGACCAAGCTCGCGGCCAGCGTCAACAACATCGCCGCCTACGCCAACGACGCGGCCATCACCATGAAGATGATGTCCGAGGCCATCGACGAGGCCAAGCACGCGATGCCCGAGGAGCCCAGCTTCCTGGACAAGGTCGGTGACGCGGTCGGCGACACCGCGAAGTCGGCGGTCGGCGTCGACGACGCGAGCACCAGAACGACGATCACGGACGAGAAGAAGGCCCAGGCGGTCGCGGTCATGGAGGTCCTCGCGACCAAGTACCGTGCGGCGTCGTCGTTCCTGAAGCCGCCGCCGTTCGGCGCGGGGCAGACCGACGACGTCACCGACATCCCGCCGCCGGCCGATCCGACCGGATCCGCCGCGATCAGCGCGCTGATCGTCGGCGGCGGCATGGGGCTGCTCAGCGCCAACGGGACGCTCGAAGCCGAGCGGACCACCTCGCGGTCCGACGACCCGACGCTCAGCCGGTCCGTGCAGACTCCGCAGTCACCGAGGAGCGTCGTGCCCGGCCCGTCCGACCCCGGCATCCGGGGCGGGCTGGCGAACCCGCTGCCCAAGCCGAAGGCCCCGGGCAGCTTCGGTCCCGGCACCGGCCTCGACGGTGTGCCCGGCGGATCCCGTCCGGGCGGCCCCGGCGGGGGCGGCCTCGGTCTGGGCGCCACGGGCGGCGGCCCCGGCGAGAAGGGCCTCGGCGGCTGGTCGGGCGGCTCCGGCGGTGGGACGGAGACCGTCGGCGGAGCGTTCGGCGGCCGGGCCGGCGGCGGGGGCGACCGGTTCGGGCGCGGCTCCGGCCCGGGCGGCCGCGGCGGCGGGGCGTTCGGCTCCGACGGGCTCCTGGACGGCGAGGGCGGTGCCGGTGCGGGCAGCGGCGCCGGCGGGCGCGGTGGCGGCCTCGGCCGCCGCTCGGGCGCCGTGATGGGCGAACCGGGGGAGGGCACGAGCGGGCGGCGCAGCTTCACCGAGGGCGGCTCGGGGATCGGGCGCGGCCGTGCGCAGGCCGGGCAGGAAGGCGCCGGGAAGGGACACGGCGGCGGCGCGCCCGGCGGTGCCCAGGGCAGGAAGAAGGACCGGAAGCAGGACAAGGACCGCCCCGACTACCTCGTCGAGGACGAGGAGACCTGGGCGTCCGGCGAACTGCCCCATTCGAACGTGGTGGAATGAACCGCTGTTCGACGTGACGTACCGCTGGACCTGACAGGTCGTCCCGCAGAGCCCGCTCTGCGGGACGACCGCTTCGACGAGTGGGGTGACCAGGCTTGACGACCGGCCGACCGTTGCGCGGCATGGCCGTGCTCGCCGCAGGAGCGCTGCTCTGGGGTGTGAGCGCCGGGCCCGCCGGCGCCGACAGCATCCGTGACGGGCAGTGGCCCCTGATGAAGTACGCCGCGGACCGCTCGGTGTGGCCGCTCAGCGAGGGCGCCGGGGTCACCGTCGCCGTCATCGACAGCGGCGTGTCGGACCACCAGGACCTGGCGGGCCAGGTGCTCCCCGGCGCGGACTTCTCGGGCGGCGGTTCGCAGGGCCACGACGACGCCACCGGCCACGGCACCGGGATGTCCAGCCTGATCGCCGGGCACGGCCACGGCGGGCAGGCCGGGATCATGGGGCTGGCACCCAAGGCGAAGATCCTGCCGGTGAAGGTCGGGCTGACCGACGGCGGCGACTTCAGCGGCGGCCAGGAGACCAGGCTCGCCGAGGCCATCCGCTACGCCACCGACCACGGCGCCAAGGTCATCAACATGTCCATCGCCGGCCCGCTGGGCCACGACACGGCCGCCCGCGACGCGGTGAAGTACGCCGTCGGCAAGGACGTCGTGCTGGTCGCCGGGGCCGGCAACCTCGGCCAGACGGACGACAGCCGCGTCCAGTACCCCGCGGCCTTCCCCGGGGTGGTGGCCGTGGGCGCCGTCGACCAGCAGGGGAACCTGTGGCCCGGCTCGAACCGCGGCCCCGAGCTCACCCTGGTCGCGCCCGGCGTGGACATCTACCGGGCGACCGCCAAGAGCACCAGCAGCTACGGCAAGGGCACCGGCACCTCCGACGCGACCGCCTACGTCTCGGCCGTCGCGGCACTGGTCCGCGCCAAGTACCCCGCCCTCTCGGCCGGACAGGTCATCAACCGGATCATCAAGTCGGCGGTCGCCCCGCCCGACAACTCCAAGGTGCCGGGCGACGGCTACGGGTACGGCATCGCGTCGCCGAGCCGGGCCCTGGCCGCCGATCCGGCGGTCGACAACGGGCCGAAGGAGAACCCGCTGCTGACCCGGCCCGAGTCCCAGGGCGGCCCGGCCACCGGCCCGGGCACCTCCTCCACCGCGCCGATGGCCGCCGGCAGCAGCGGCAAGAGCGGCGGCGGCATCTCCGCCGTGGTCTACGCGGCCGGCGGGGTCCTGGCGCTGCTGGTGGTCGTGGGCGCCGTCCTGCTGCTCCGGCGGCGGAGCGGCCGGGGCACCGCCACGGCACCCGGCGGCTACCAGCCCCCGGCACCGGCCGGGCCGGCGCCGGGGCAGCCGGGGGCGCAGGCGTACCAGCAGCCCTATCAGCAGCCGTACCAGCAGGCGGTGCAGCAGCCGGGACAGCCGCCCTACCAGCAGCCGTACCAGCAGAACCCGTACAGCGCGCAGCCGCCGCAGCAGTACCCCCCGCAGGCTCCGCAGAACCCGCCCGCGCCCCCCGGCAATCCGTACAGCTGACACCACCCGGTGCCGTCACCCGGCACCGGCACGCACTGACACGCCCACGAACGGATCAAGATCACCGGGCGGCAGCGGCCCTTCGGGTATTGATGGCTCGTCCGTCGTCTACCTGAAGGGCCGTCATGTTCAAGCAGCTGGTCACCCGAGTCCTGTTCGCCGCGGCCGTGGTCGCGCTCCCGGTCGCCACCGCCGGGCCCGCCGCCGCGGACAGCAGCGGCCCGGCCAACGCCCAGGAGGCGGCCGTCTGCAAGCAGCTGCTGTCGGACTGGCTGACGCCCTTCGGGCTCCCGGCGACCTCGGTCAACGCGGTCTGCACGGTCAAGGGCAACCACAGCTGACCGCAGGGCGGGGTCCGGCGCGGGGCGGCCCGGAAAACGGGTTGCCCCCGGCCGGAGGATGGCGGGTGTGACCATCCCTTCACCCGCCTCGCCGCCGACCTGGACCATCACCCCGACGCCGGTCGGCGACCCGGCCGCGGCGGGGCTGCTGCGCGCGTACCTGGACGAGTTGATCAGCCGCTACTACGGCCGTCCGGCGCTGGAGGCCGAGATCCTCCAGGAACTGGGGGACGGTGCGGACCTGTCGGCGCCGCACGGGGTCCTCCTGGTGGCCAAGGACGCCGACGCGGTGCCGGTCGGGTGCGCCGGGCTGCGGTGGCTGAGCCCCGGGACCGGTGAGCTGACCCGGGTGTTCGTGGCCGGGGCGGCGCGGCGGGGCGGCGGCGGGGCCCGGCTGCTCGGTGCGGCCGAGCGGACGGCCCGGGCGCACGGGGTCCGGCAGCTGCTGCTGAACACCCGGAAGGACCTGACCGAGGCGATCGCGCTCTACCGGCGGCTCGGGTACCGCGACACGGACCCGTACGGCGACGACCCCTATGCGGAGATCTGGCTGGCCAAGCCGCTCGACGGCGGCCCGGTCCGGCCCGGTCCCACGGCCTGACCGGGCTGGCAGCATCTCGACGCGGTGTGGCGCTCCGGCCGCTGGCCGGGGCGGCGGCCGCCGGGCCATCCTGGGGGCATGATCACTCCTGACACCAAGGACTGGACCTGGGTCCTGCAGCGCCCCTGCGGCGACTGCGGACTCGACACCGCCACGCTCGTCCGCGAGGAGCTGGCCGGGGCGGTACGCGCCGAGGCGGCCGCCTGGGCGGCGCTGCTCACCGGCAGCCCGGCGGTGGTGCTGCGCCGCCGTCCGAGCCCCGAGGTGTGGTCGGATCTCGAATACGCCTGCCATGTGCGGGACGTCCTGCGGCTGTTCGGCCACCGCCTGGAGCTGATGCTCACCGAGGACGCCCCGTGCTTCGCCGACTGGGACCAGGACGAGACGGCCGTGGCCGAGCGCTACGGCGAGCAGGACCCGGCCGTCGTCGCGACGGAGCTCGCGGCGGCGGGCGAGCGGATGGTGGCCGTGCTGACGGCGGTCTCGGGCGAGCGGTGGCAGCGCCGCGCGGACCGCAGCGACGGGGCCCGGTTCACCGTGGAGTCCCTCTCGCGGTACGTGTTCCACGACGTGGCGCACCACCTCTTCGACGTCACCGGGGTATCACGCCGGACCCCGACGGCGCGCTAGGAGCCGAGCGCCGCCGCGGGCTGCCAGGCCGGCAGCCCGTGCGGAGGGGCCTCGGCGAGGACCTGTTCCGGGCCGGTGCCGACGCGCACGGTGAGCAGGAAGTGGTGTTCGGTGCCCACCCGGCGGGGCTCGAAGGCGATGTGGGCGAACGGGGCAGCGGGCGTGCTCGCGGCCGCGAGGCGCGCCAACTCCCCCTCGACGCGCTGCCATTCGGGCTTCGGTACGTACTGGCGCATGATGGAGTGCCAGACGACGGTCAGGGCGCCGTCGGCGCCGTGGACGTCCCGGAGGAAGTCGGCGGCGCCGGTGGCCTCCACCCGGGGCGGCAGCTCGGCGGCGAGCCGCAGTGCGCCGTTCAGCCGGGCGGCGCGGGCGGGCTGGTCGGCCCAGACGTAGGCGCGCAGCGCCAGGGCGCCCTCGGGGGAGAGGGGGCCGATCGGGGCCGGGTCGCAGCCGCGCCGCTCGGTGAACTCCAGCGGGTGCTGCGGTCCGGTGAGCCAGCCGGGCGGGGTGTCCTGCCAGGCCTGCGGGAGCAGGACGGGCGAGTCCGCCGGGCCGTACGCGAAGCCGGGGGCCTCGCAGCGGAAGCGGTCCGCGAGCAGGTTCAGCCCCGCGCTGGAGCCCAGTTCGAAGAGCCGGACGGGCAGCGGGCCGGTGGCGAGGGTGTGCAGCAGACCGGTGATCAGCAGGTTGGCGCGGCCGACCTCGTTGGTCTGCGGGGGCCGGGTCAGCCAGTCCTTGACCCAGGGGAGGTTGGCGGCGACGGTGTCGCGGAAGGCCGCCCAGGCGGCCTCCGCCGCTGCGGGGGAGGAGGGGTCGAAGCTGCCGCCGGCACTGGGGTAGTGGGCCTCCAGCGCGGGGGCCCGGCCGGTCAGGACGAGGGCGTGCACCGCGCCGAGCAGCCGCAGTGCGACGGCGGCCGGACCGGGGGCGTCCTCGTACCCGGCGATGGCCGTCGCGCAGGGGCCGCCGCCGGCGATGTCCCGGGCCGCCCGGTGCAGCAGCGCCGCGTACAGCGGGGAGCCCAACTCGGCACAGGCGGCGGCCTGGTGCTCGGTCATGGTGACGGCGTGTTCGAGTGGCATGTGCGGTTCTCCCAGCAGGTCGACTGTAGATCATCATTCGCCTGCGGGCCGGGCCGGCGACAGTGGCCGAGCGGGTGATCGGCATCACCAGGGGAGGGGCGGCGGGCTACCAGTCGGCGGTCTCCCGCCGCAGGGCGTGCCGCAGCTGGCTGGCGACGCTCGCGGTGTCGGTGCCGACCACGTCGGCGATCTCGGGAGTGGCCAGGCCCACCACGTAGTGCAGGATGGCGAGATCCTCGTCGGCGGCGCCGGCCCGCGGACCGGCCCGGCCGGGCGCGGTGATCCGTTCGGCCACCGTGCCGCGCAGGATCTGCCAGGCGGCGGCCGTGGGGTTGGGGCTGCCCAGGATCTCGGACCATACGGCGGCCAGCGCCTTGAAGGCCAGCTCCACCGCCTCGGCCGCCGACCCCGGCTCGGCGAACCAGACCCGGGCGTAGCTCAGGTAGCGCGGGTGGTGGAGCTCCCGGAAGGCCGTGAATTCCAGGGACAGCAAGGCGGGTTCGGCGGCGTCGGCCGGTCCGCCGGAAGGGATATGACGATTGGTCACATCGGCCTCGCGATCCGGTCTCGACGGCAGGGGGGTCGTTGCGCTCACTCTAGGCCCTCGGGCGGACGCTTTGAGTGACAAGTCTCATCAGATGTTCAGGAGGGGCTTGATTGAGCCGCTGTATGACGAAGTGTCAGCTATGGCACGGTGAGGTCTCCCGGGGTAAACCCTGAGGACGTCCCGTGGTCACCTCCGGGGTGCTCCGGGGTGATCACCGATAGCCGGGCCGACGGGCCGGACGGCAGGCTGGCGGACATGAAGCCCGCCGCCGCCAAGCCCGCTGCCGTCAGGCACGCCGCCGTCAAGCATCCCGTCCCCGCGCTCGCCCGCCGCGCCGCACTGGCCCTCGCCGGGATCGCCGTCACGGCGGGGCTGGTCGCCGTCTACCTGCCGGCCTTCGCCTAGGGCCGGCAGGCCCTGGCCGCGGGCCCGCTCCGGTGATCCGCGCGGGTGATCCGTGCGGGCGGCGTCGGCCGCCCCGCCGTGCTGTATCCCCTCCCCGTACCCCCGGCCGGTCCCGGCCCCGCCGCCCGGGCCTGCCCCGGCCCGTACCCCCCGGCCCGGTGGCGTACGGCGCCGGCTGCGACGTCAGGAGGCCGGGCCGGTCGGCGGCGCCCCGGCCGACCGGTCCGTGCCGAGCCGGACGTGCTGCGCGCCGGCCGTACCGGCCGTGCCGACGGTGCCGACCACGGCTGCCGCGGCCGAGGCGGCGGCCGCAGCGGCGGCAGCGGCGGCGGCCGCAGCGGCGGCAGCGGCGGCGACCGGTGCGGCGGCGGCGCGCAGCTCCGCGAGGCTCCGGTCGGTGCGGCTCTGCTCCGGTATCGCGGCGACGACGGCTGCGGCGGAGGGGGTCGTGGCGGAGCGGGCGGGCGCGGTGGGGCCCTCCGGCCCGGCCGGGTCGGACGGCTCCGCCGGGCCGGCGGGTCTGCTGCGGCGGGTGCGCGTGACCTCCTCGGCCGCCTCCCGGGCGGCCAGGTAGGCCTGTACCGCCGCGATCCCGTAGACCGGCTGGATCAACTGGTGGCCCTTGAAGAACGGCCGGGCCGGGGCGAAGCCGGCGGCGATCACGACCTCGCGGATCTCCGCTATCTCCTGTTCGTTCCGCGCGGTGAAGCGGACCTCCCACCCCTTCTTGTACGTGTGTCCGTCCTCGCCGTTGCGGCGGGTCAGGTCCGGCTGGCGGACGTAGCCGGGCAGGCGGCCGAGACGCAGTTGAGCGGCACGCAGGCCGGTGGAGTCGTCACGTGACATGAAGCGATGGTAGGCAATCGCGGGGGGCCTCTGTGACTCCAGGGTGGTGCTTCACCGTATGGTTCTCGTCACTCTCGGTCAGAGTCGGCTGTTCGAGAGTGGGCGACCCATCGGCCGGATCACCCCGACGAAATGCGATAAAGCGGATGGTATGGACCAACTGTGGCCTGGGTCCGGCAATCGGACGAACGTCTGTTAGGCCGAATGGGTGAGGGTATGAGGACTTTAGTGCGGGCCAGTCCCGATTTCGCGACGGTTGGGTAACGGTGCGTCAGGTCGCGGGTGCCGCAGCCGCCCTCTTGGGGAGGGTGTCCGCATGAGCTACCAGATTCCTTCCTCGCACCCGTCCCTGCAGGAGCTGGCACAGCGTCAGCAGAATGTCATCACCGCCAGCCAGCTGCGCGCCCGGGGGGTGCCCACCCGGCTGGTCAGCGAGCACTGCCGGCAGGGCGGCCCCTGGCGGCGGCTGCTCCCCCGGGTCTACCTGCTGCAGGGCGGCGAACCGACCCCCGAGCAGCGGATGTGGGCCGCCCTGCTCTACGCCGCGCAGGACGGGCGGGAGGAGGGCCGCCGCGAGGGTGCCGTGATCACCGGCACGGCGGCGCTCGCCCTGTACGGCTTCGCCTCGGTGCCCCGGCTGCCGGCCGTCACCGAGGTGGAGATCCTGGTGCCCCGGCAGCGGCGGCTGAAGGACGCGGGCGAGGTCCGGATCCGGCGCACCGAAAGGGAGTTGGAGGCCAGGTCGGTCCACGGTCTGGCCTGTGCCCCGGTCGCGCGGGCCGTCGCGGACGCGCTCCGGGAGTGGGCGCAGGCGGGCGCCTTCGAGACCGGCGAGCTGCCGCCGGAGCTGGTGCGGGCGGTGCTGGGCGAGGCGGTGCGCAGGGAACTCGGCTGCACGCTCGCCGAGTTGACCGCCGAGCTGGGCGAGGCCGGAGTGCTGGCGGACCCGCGGGTCCGGGCCGCACTGGACGAACTGCTCGCCGCCGAAAGGGAGTCGGTGTTCGAGCGGGTCGGCGAACTGGTCGACGAGTGGCTGCTCCCGGTGCCGCTGGTCGGGCCCGAGCTGCGGATGCCGGGCGGCACCTACATCGCGGTGCCCGACCTGTACTGGCCGGCGGCCGGGGTCGCGGTGGAGGTGGACTCGGAGCTGCGCTGCGTCAGCGCGGGGGAGGCGGCCTGGGTGCGCGGCGGCCAGCACCGGATGGAGTACCTGGGGGTGCGGGTGGTGTACCTGTCGGGGCGGCGGATCGCCGACGAGCCGGACGTCGTCGGAGCCGAGCTGCGTGAGGCCTTCCGGGCGGGCGGTTCGGACGTGGTCGAGCTGCTGGTGACCGAGCGCTGAGCCGCCTCTGCGCAAGGCCGTGCGGTCAGCCCCGGACGACCGGGGTGCCGGTCAACTCGACTCCAGCCGAAGCGAGTTCGACCAGTGCGGCCTCGGTGGTCGGCGCGGCCACCCCGGCGGTGAGGTCGAGCAGCACGCGGGTGGCGAACCCCTCGCGGACGGCGTCCAGCGCGGTGGCCCGGATGCAGTGGTCGGTGGCGATGCCGACCACGTCCACCTCGGTGACGCCCCGGGCCCGCAGCCAGCTGGCCATCGACTCGCCGTTCTCGTCGGCGCCCTCGAAGCCGCTGTACGCGGCGGAGTACGCGCCCTTGTCGAAGACCGCCTCGATCGCGCCGGTGGTGACGGACGGGGCGAAGTTCGGGTGGAAGCCGACGCCCTCGGTGCCCGCCACGCAGTGCGCGGGCCAGGAGGCGACGTAGTCCGGTGCGGCCGAGAAGTGCGCGCCCGGGTCGATGTGGTGGTCCCGGGTGGCCAGGATGTGGGCGTACCCGGCGGCGGACTCGGCGATCAGGTCGGTGATCGCGGCGGCCACCTCGGCGCCTCCGGCGACGGCCAGGCTGCCGCCTTCACAGAAGTCGTTCTGCACGTCGACGACGATGAGTGCCCGGTGCATGGGGTGCGTCCTTGGTCGTATCGGGGGGAAGGCCGGTCGGTGGGGGCCACTCTAGGGAGTGACGCGCGTAGGCGGAAGGGTCCGGGCCGAGGCCGGTCGGTTCAGGCGGGGACGCCCTCGGCGGCGGCGATCCGCAGCTCGGTCGCCAGCACGGGCTCGCCCTTGGAGAGCTGGGTGGCCGACAGCGGCAGCGCGGCCCGGGCCCGCAGGTGGCGTTCGCGGGCGGCGGCCAGCGGCTCGCGCCCGACCACCTCGCCCGCGGTGATCAGCGGTACGTGCAGCAGGTGCGGTTCCAGCTCCCCGGGCACCGGCCCGGTGCCGACCACCTCGGCCTCGGCGACACCCTCCGCGTCGAGCGGCCGCGCGGCCCACTTCCGGTCGCCCACGCTGGACTTGCCGCCGGCCGAGCGCTTGGCGACCGGCACCAGCGGACCGTCGGGCGTGGCGGCCCGGGCGACCAGCTTGTAGACCATCGCGCAGGTCGGGTGCCCGCTGCCGGTCACCAGGCTGGTGCCGACCCCGTAGCCGTCCACCGGCGCGGCGGCGAGCGCGGCGATGGCGTACTCGTCCAGGTCGGAGGTGACGATGATCCGGGTCTTGTCCGCCCCGAGCTCGTCCAGCTGGCGGCGGACCCGGTGGGCGAGCAGGGTGAGGTCGCCGGAGTCGATCCGGACGGCGCCCAGCGTCGGGCCCGCCACCTCGACGGCGGTGCGGACGGCCTCGGCCAGGTCGTAGGTGTCGACCAGCAGGGTGGTGCCGCGGCCCATCGAGTCGATCTGGGCGGTGAAGGCGTCCCGCTCGCTGTCGTGCAGCAGGGTGAAGGCGTGCGCGGCGGTGCCGGTGGTCGGGATGCCGTGGGTGAAGCCGGCCTCCAGGTCGGAGGTGGCGGCGAAGCCCGCGATGTACGCGGCGCGGGCGGCGGCCACGGCGGCGCCCTCGTGGGCCCGGCGGGCGCCCATCTCGATGCACGGGCGGCCCCCGGCGGCGCTGGTCATCCGGGAGGCGGCCGCGGCGATCGCCGAGTCGTGGTTGAGGATCGACAGGATGACCGTCTCCAGGATCACCGCCTCGGCGAAGCTGCCCTCCACGGTCAGCACCGGCGAGCCGGGGAAGTAGACCTCGCCCTCGGCGTAGCCGTGGATGTCGCCGGTGAAGCGGTAGTCGGCCAGGAAGCGCAGGGTGGCCTCGTCGACCACGTTCTGGTCGGCCAGCCAGTCCAGCTGCGGGCTGGTGAAGCGGAAGTCCTCGACCGCGTCCAGCACCCGTCCGGTCCCGGCCAGCACGCCGTAGCGGCGGCCGTCGGGGAGCCGTCGGGTGAACACCTCGAAGACCGATCGGCGCTGCGCGGCGCCGCTGCGGAGTGCGGCCTGCAGCATGGTGAGCTCGTAACGGTCGGTGAGCAGCGCGGTCGAACGGCGCGCGGTGGTGGCATCCATGGGGATGATGCTACTACCACTTAGCGTCAGAGTGACGATTTCTGTCGCGGGTTCCGTTCGGAGTGTCCCCGGGGCGCCCGCCGGGCGCCTGCCGGGGCGCCTGCCGGACATCCGCCGGGCGGCCCGCCGTGCGCCCGCCGGGCGGGTTCGCCGCTGGTTCGCCGGTGGGCCGGGGCCGGTCCGCCGGCGGAGCGCGCCGGTGCTGCGGGCCGGATTGGCCCGCAGGTCGCCCGGATGGAAGCATGAGAGGCGGAATCCGTGCCCAGCGAGGAGTGTCAGCCGTGAGTGTCGCGCCCGTGGAGATCGAGCGCCCGGAAGTCGAAGGCCTTCCGGTGGTGGAGCCGGACACACCCTGGGTGACCATCGTCCACAACGATCCGGTCAACCTGATGAGCTACGTCCAGTACGTCTTCCAGGCCTACTTCGGCTACCCGAAGGAGAAGGCCAGGACGCTGATGATGGAGGTGCACTCCAAGGGGCGCGCCGTCGTCTCCAGCGGATCCCGCGAGGAGATGGAGCGGGACGTCCAGGCCATGCACGGCTACGGCCTGTGGGCCACCCTCCAGCACGACTGAGAACGTCCGGGCCGCCGCGGGCGGCCGGACGGCTGAAGCACCAATCGACGAAGACGGGCTGACTGAGACTCATGGCTGGGTTGTTCGAGAGCGCCGGCGGCGGCAGTGCGGCGATCGCACTGGACGAGCTGGAGGCGTCCATCCTGCGCTCGCTCGAAGTACAGATGCTGGAGCTGATCGGGCCGGGCCCGGGGTCGGAGAGTGACGACCCGTTGGCCGCACTGTTCGCGGAGGGCCCCAGCGAGGCCCCCAGCGACCCCGCGCTGGCCCGGCTCTTCCCGGACGCCTACGGCGAGCCCGGGGAGGCGGCGGACCCGCAGACCAGGGAGCTGGCGGCCGAGTTCCGCCGCTACACCGAGCTGGACCTGCGGGCGCGCAAGCGCGACGACGCGCTGAGCGTGATCCGGGCGCTGGACGACCTCGGCGGCGAGGGCGGCGCACTGAAGGTGGCGCCGCCCGAGTGCCCGCGCTGGCTCGGCGCGCTGAACGACCTCCGGCTGACCCTCGGCGCCCGCCTTGAGGTCTCCGAGGAGGACGAGGAGGGCCTGTACGGGCTGCCCGACTCCGACCCGCGCAAGCCCCTGGTGATGGCTTACCTCTGGCTCGGCGGCATGCAGGAGTCGCTGATCGAGGCGATGACCGACTAGCGCCCCGCTGCCCGGAACCACCCCCGGCCCCCTGTCCAGTACGTGGACAGGGGGCCGGGTCATTCCGGGTGAACCGGGACGTATCCCGACATGACATGCTCAAATAACGCTCAGATGGACACCGCTCTCCGGTCACCACGTGGTACGACTTCCTCTCCCCACGATCGAAGGACGGTGCCCCATGGCCGATCAGGTGTACGACGAGGTCGTCGAAGCCGCGGTGGACGACGAGGGCTACGCCCGGGGCCTGGGCAGCCGCCAGATCCAGATGATCGCGATCGGCGGCGCCATCGGCACCGGACTCTTCCTCGGCGCCGGCACCGCGATCTCCAAGGCCGGGCCCAGCCTGATCCTCAGCTACGCGGTGGCCGGCGTGGTGATCTTCGCGATCATGCGGGCCCTCGGCGAACTGCTCACCTACCGCCCGGTCTCCGGCAGCTTCGCCGAGTACGCCCGCGAGTTCCTCGGCCCGTTCGCGGGCTTCGTCACCGGCTGGACGTACTGGCTGTTCTGGGTCGTCACCGGCATGGCCGAGACCACCGCCGCCGCCGTGTACGTCAAGTACTGGGCCCCCGGGATCCCGCAGTGGCTCAGCGCGCTGGTCTTCCTGGTGGTCCTCTACGCCGCGAACCTGATCTCGGTGAAGCTCTTCGGCGAGATCGAGTTCTGGTTCTCGATGGTCAAGGTGACCGCGATCATCGGCATGATCCTGATCGGCGTCGGCGTGCTGACCCTCGGCTTCAGCAAGGCCGGTGACACCGCGTCGGTCACCCACCTCTGGCAGGACGGCGGGTTCTTCCCGAAGGGCATCGGGTCGACCCTGATGACCCTGCAGATCGTGATGTTCGCCTACCTCGGCGTCGAACTGGTCGGCGTCACGGCGGGCGAGAGCGAGAACCCCGCGAAGACCCTGCCCCGGGCCATCAACACGCTGCCGCTGCGGATCGTGCTGTTCTACATCGGCTCGCTGACGATCATCCTCTGCCTGGTCCCGTGGACCGAGTTCAAGCCCGGCGTCAGCCCGTTCGTCGCCGCCTTCGGCAAGGTCGGCATCCCGGCGGCGGCCGGCATCATCAACTTCGTGGTGCTCACCGCCGCGCTCTCCTCCTGCAACTCCGGCATGTACTCCACCGGCCGGATGCTCCGCGACCTGGCCCTGCGCGGCCAGGCACCCGGCCGCATCACCAAGTTGAACCGGCACCAGAGCCCGGCCGTGGCGATCACCGCCTCCGCGCTGCTGATGGGCGTCGGCGTGCTGCTCAACTACGTTGCCCCGGGCAAGGCGTTCACGTACGTCACCTCCGTCGCCACCGTCTGCGGCATCTGGACCTGGGCGGTCATCCTGCTCTGCCAGCTGCGCTACCGCGCCGCCTGGCGCGGCGGACGCCTCCCCGCGCCGAGCTTCAAGGCCCCCGGCGGCCCCTGGGTCAGCTGGGCCGCACTCGCCTTCCTCGGGCTGGTCGTGGTGCTGATCGCCTTCGACCCCGACAACCGGATCTCGCTGTACGTGTTCCCGGTCTGGGCCGTCCTGCTGGTGATCGGGTACCAGGTGCTCAAGCGCCGCCGGCCGGACGCGGTAACCGGTTGACCACAGGGGCGCGGGGAACTGCGCGAGGCCGGAAGGCAACGGTCCGCACCTTCCGATCCCGCGCGGTTCTCCCCCAGCCTTCGGCCGGGAGGTGCCCCCACGCGCCCCTGTCTGTGGGCTGACCGAGTGCTGAACCGGCCCGGAGGGCACGCCGCCGCGTGGCTATCCTGACCGCATGCTGACCATCACCCGAGAGCTGCACGACGCGATCGTCGCCCACGCCCGCGCCGACCACCCGGACGAAGCCTGCGGCGTGGTCGCGGGCCCGGCGGGCACCGGCCGCCCCGAGCGGTTCATCCCGATGCTCAACGCGGCACGCTCGCCCACCTTCTACGAGTTCGACTCCGGTGACCTGCTGAAGCTCTACCGGGAGATGGACGACCGGGACGAGGAGCCGGTCATCGTCTACCACTCGCACACCGCCACCGAGGCGTACCCCTCGCGCACCGACGTCAGCTACGCCTCCGAGCCGCACGCCCACTACGTCCTGGTCTCCACGGCCGACGGGACGGGACCGGACGACGCCTTCCAGTTCCGCTCGTACCGGATCGTGGACGGCGAGATCACGGAGGAGGACGTCGAGCTCGTCGAGGCGTACCAGGCCTGATCAGCGACGTGCCCGCAAGCCCGCCGGTGCCCGGCCCCGGCGGGCCCCCGGCCCGCAGATCCCACAGAGGGAGACGGAATCATCCGGATCGCGAGACGCGGATGTCGGAGCAGGGGCGGGAATCTATACGATGAGCCCATGCGTTCCGTCGATGTGAGCACTCAGGCCCCGGGCATCCGCCTCGTGGCGCGCCTGCACATCGACCTGTGCCGGCTCGCCGGCGCCAGCTGTCCCGGCACCGCCGGCGCCCGCTGAACCCTCGGCGCCGCCCGCCCGCCCCCGCACCGGGGGCCTCTCCGCCCGCGCCGCGCCCCGCGGCCACCCGAAACCACTCCACAGGAGCGCAGTCATGGCCATCGAGGTCCGCATCCCCACGATCCTCCGCACCTACACCGACGGCCAGAAGGCCGTCGAAGGCGCAGGCAGCAACCTCGAGGAGCTCTTCGCCGACCTCGACGCCCGCCACCCGGGCATCGCCGCCCGCCTGCTGGACGCCGGCGAGCTGCGCCGCTTCGTCAACGTCTACCTGAACGACGAGGACGTCCGGTTCCTGGACGGCGTCACCACGTCGCTGACCGACGGCGACAGTGTCACCATCCTCCCGGCCGTGGCCGGCGGCTCCCGCTAGCAGCCCCCGCTCTCCCCGACCCGACCCCAGCCGGAGGCCCCCTTGCGTTACGACAGCCCGCTCGACGCCGTCGGCAACACGCCGCTGGTACGGCTGCCGCGGATCTCGGCCGCCGTCCCCGGCAACGAGGACGGGCGGGTGACCCTCTGGGCCAAGCTGGAGGACCGCAACCCCACCGGCTCGATCAAGGACCGCCCGGCCCTGCACATGATCGAGCGGGCCGAGGCCGACGGCCGGCTCACCCCGGGCTGCACCATCCTGGAGCCGACCAGCGGCAACACCGGCATCTCGCTCGCCATGGCGGCCAAGCTCAAGGGCTACCGGATGGTCTGCGTCATGCCGGAGAACACCAGCGAGGAACGCCGCGAACTGCTCCGGATGTGGGGCGCGGAGATCATCCCCTCGCCCGCCGCCGGCGGCTCCAACACGGCGGTGCGGATCGCCAAGGAGATCGCCGCCG
Source organism: Kitasatospora kazusensis (assembly GCF_039529945.1). Classification (NCBI taxonomy): domain Bacteria; kingdom Bacillati; phylum Actinomycetota; class Actinomycetes; order Kitasatosporales; family Streptomycetaceae; genus Kitasatospora; species Kitasatospora kazusensis. The sequence goes on from NZ_BAAANT010000015.1 coordinate 77,785, forward strand.
AGCACCCCGACTGGGTGATGCTCTATCAGTACGGCAACCCGGACAACGCCGGCGCCCACTACGCCACCACCGGCCCGGAGATCCTCGCCGACCTCCCGACCGTCACCCACTTCGTCGCCGGACTCGGCACCACCGGCACCCTGATGGGCGTCGGCCGCTACCTGCGCGAGAAGGTCCCGGGCGTGCGGATCGTCGCCGCCGAGCCGCGCTACGACGACCTGGTGTACGGGCTGCGCAACCTCGACGAGGGCTTCGTCCCCGAGCTGTACGACGCCGAGGTGCTCACCACCCGGTTCTCCGTCGGCTCGGCGGACGCGGTGCTGCGCACCCGTGAACTCCTCCAGCAGGAGGGGATCTTCGCCGGGGTCTCCACCGGCGCCATCCTGCACGCCGCGATCGGGGTGGCCCGCAAGGCCGCCCGGGCGGGCGAGCGCGCGGACGTGGTCTTCGTGGTCGCGGACGGCGGCTGGAAGTACCTCTCCACCGGGATCTACACCGCCGCCAGCACCGAGGAGGCCGTCGAGGCCCTCCAGGGCCAGCTCTGGGCCTGAGGCTTCCCTCCGAGGGCGCAACCGCCGAAGGGGCTCGCGCCCCTGTTCCGGTGCGACTGACTGCCTAGAGCGAAGCGACCCGCGCCCAGGTCCGGTCGTCGAGCGGCCCGACCTTCCGGCGGAAGTCGGCGAGCGGCACCTCGCGCAGCTCGTCCGTCTCCAGCCAGCTGGTGCGGCCCTGCCGGTCGCCGACCGCGCCCGGCGGGAGCGCGAGCACCCCGGGCCGCTCGGCGTGGTGCTTGCTGGTGATCTTGACGACGGTGGCGGTGCGCCCGTGCACCCGCAGCACCAGGCAGGGCCGGTCCTTCGCCCCCGGGCCGTCCTCGAACGGGACTTCGGCCCACCAGATCTCACCGGGGTTCGGTCCGCGCCCGGCCGGGCGCGGGCGGCCCGGCCCGGTCGGCGGCCGGGTCGGCCGCTCCGGCTTCGTCCGGCCGCGCAGCGCCGCCACCGCGAGGGCGACCGCCACCGCCAGCCCCGCCGCCACCCAGCCCCAGACGTGCCCACCGCCGCCGTGCATGCCACTCTCCTCCGGACGATCACCCGTACGGCAGACCGTACCGGCCGCCACCGGGCGGCGTGACACCGGTGGCCGTCGTGACAATCGGGGATTTGTCCGTTCCCCGCTGCCGGTTCGTCACGGAACGGCCACCGAGTCCGCAGCGCGCTCAAGGTTCCCGCCCGGCCGTTGAAGCTGATCACGTAACCCCAGTGCAGCTTCGGAACCCTCGCTCCCAAGGCGGCCCAGATGAGCCCTCGCAGCAACGAACTGTGGTCCTACGCCGAGATCGCCCGCCACATCAACGTCCAGCCCGAGACGGTCCGCAACTACCGCCGGCACGGCCTGCTGCCCGAACCCGACCTGACGGACTCGGCCGGCCACCCCCGCTGGTACCCCGACACCATCCGCGCCTGGGCCCGCAGCCGGCCCGGCCACCGCTGACCCCACGACCGCCGGCCCGCCCCCCGCCGACCGGGTGGCGGGCCGCCCCCGTCGCCGCCCCGTTCTGGTGATTCCAGCCACAGCACGGCACGGAGACGGGGGCAAAGTGCTTCACCGCCCTTACTCTCGTCTCGCGGACCCAGCGCTACCAGCAGGTAGTGCGGACAGGTGTGCCGCGGACCGGCGCGCCGCGTCCGGGCGCGGACCAGGACCCAACGAGGCGGAGGGCACGGCATGAAGCTGACCGTGGTGGGATGCTCGGGGAGCTTCCCGTCCGTCGACTCGCCCTGCTCCAGCTATCTGGTCGAGGCGGACGGCTACCGCGCCGTACTGGACCTCGGCAACGGCGCGCTCGGCGCCCTGCAGAACTACTGCGGGCTGTACGAGGTCGACGCGATCCTGCTCAGCCACCTGCACGCCGACCACTGCATCGACCTGTGCGCCTACTGGGTCGCCCGCAACTACCGCATCGAGGGCTGCCCGGACCCGCTCCCGGTCTACGGACCGCACGGCACCCCCGAACGGCTGGCCCGCGCCTACGACATGCCGGAGGATCCGGGGATGAAGGAGGTCTTCGACTTCCACACCCTCACCGAGGGCACCTTCGACCTCGGCCCGCTGCGGATCACCGCCATCCCCGTCAACCACCCGGTCGAGGCGTACGCGTTCCGGGTCGAGCACGGCGGCCGGAGCTTCGTCTACTCCGGGGACACCGGGGTGAGCCCCGAACTCGTCGAACTCGCCCGTGGCACCGACCTGTTCCTCTGCGAGGCGGCCTACACCCACGGCCGCGAGCCCTATCAGGACGTCCACCTCAACGGACGCCAGGCCGGCGAGCACGCCGCCGCCGCCGGGGTCGGCCGCCTGGTCCTCACCCACATCCCGCCGTGGACGGACGCGGAGTACAACCGCGCGGACGCGGCGGCGGCGTACGCCGGACCGGTCGAGGTCGCCCACGCGGGCGCGGTGTACGAGTTCTAGCGTCACCGCACCGCCCGCCATCGACAGCCCAAGGCCCAACACCCTTGGGAATGAACGGACTTGTGGGGATCCAGCCCGGGCCGACGGCTGTTCAGGCCCGTCCCGTCCGGGTCCGCCTGCGCACCGCCACGGCCACCGCTGCGGCCGCCGCCACGGCCAGGGCGCACGCCGCCGCGATCCCGACGGCGGCCCGGCCCGAGCCGCCCGACGACCCGCCCGACGCCGACCGCGCGACGACCGCGGGCGCCGGTGCGCCCGCCGCCGTACTCGCCGCCGTGCTCCCTGCGGTGCTCGCCGCTGCGCTCGGCGCGGCAGCCGTCGGGCCGGCGGCGGCAGCGGCGACGGTGAGGTCCGCCTCGCCCCGGCCCAGCGCCGGGAAGCCGGACTCCACGCTCACCTTCCACCGCCCGGCGGGCAGGGTCTCCAGCACGGTGAAGGTGGCGGGGGAGCCCGGCACGGCCACCAGCCGCCAGGGCCCCACCTGGCGCCCGTCGGCGGAGCGCGCACTGAGCGTCGCCGCGAGGTCCTCGGTGACCGGATCGCCGTCGTTCTCCCAGCTGGCCACGGTCCGGGGGTGCCCGCCGCTGCCGCCGCTGATGTCGAAGCGGATCGTGTCGCCGTGCGCGGCCGCCGGCCCGGCCGCCGCCAGGGCGAGCAGGCCGGAGAGTGCAAGTGCCGCCGTCAGTACGGCAGATCGGTTGCCCATGGGGTGGGACTCCTTGTGGGAAACGGCGGGGGTGCGGCCCGGCCGGGTCGGCCGGACCGCACCTGGGGGAGCGGAGAAGGGAGCAGGGCTCAGGAGGCCGGCTGCAACGCCCACTGCTGGTAGGCCTGGTCGCCCGGGGTCTGCAGCTCAAGGAGCCAACCGCCGTAGTACCAGCGGTTGCTGATGCCGAGCACCAGCGAGGAGTCCCGGGCGGTCAGCGCGTAGCGGTTGCCGCTGGACGCGAGCTTCCACTGCTGCGCTGCCGCCGAGCTGCAGCCCTGCTCCGCCACGTACTGCCCGGGGAGGAGCTGCCCGCCGACCTGGAGGCACTTGCCGGTCAGCGCGGACCTGATCCGCAGGTACCCGCCGCCGGCGTCGTCGAAGAGCCACTGCTGGTTCGCGTAGCCGGTGCTCTGGTAGGCGATGAGGACGGTGCCGTCATTGGCGGAGCTGCCCCACAGGTCGGCGGCCTGGCCGGTGAGGCCGTTGAGCAGCTGGTACGGCGTGCCGGGCTTGGTCGGACTGCCCGTCCCGCCGGCCGGCAGCGTGTGGAAGGAGGCGGCCCGGCCCGGGTTCGAGGTGTGGCCGCCCTGGTCGCGCACCGCGACGGCGATCGTGTACGCGGTGTCCGGCCGCAGCCGGACCACCCGCACCACGGTCGAGCCGACGGACCCGATGACCTGGCCGTTCAGCCGGATCTCGTACGCCGCCGCACCGCTGACCGGCTGCCAGCTCGCCACCACCGAGTCGACGCTGACCTGGCTGGTCGTCACCGCGGGGCCGCCGGTGGGGGTCGGCGGGACGCTCGGGCTCGGGCTGCCGGTCGGGCTCTTGCTCGGGCTCGGGCTCGGCGTGGGGTTCGGGTTGGGCGTGGTGCCGCCGCCCGCGATCAGGAACTGGTTGTTGGCGACGTTCCAGTGGGTGGCCAGGTAGCTGCCCGGCTTCGGGTCGGTGCTGTAGTAGTCGTCGTGGTTGCAGTCCAGCCGGTCGTCGTGGCTGCGGTCCGGGCAGAGGGTCTGCATCTGCGGGTAGTACGGCGCGTCCGAGTAGCACATGATGTCCCACTCGTCGGTGCAGTGGCCGGCCTTGCTGGAGTGCGGCGCGCTGTTGTTCACCGCGCCGAGGTTGTGGCCGAGTTCGTGCGAGGCGGTGGAGCCGCTCCAGCAGCCGTTGTCCGTCCGGCCGTACGAGGGGCCGAAGTTGCTGGTGTTGTCCTGGCCCGGGCGCTCGTCACCGTTGAACGTGCCGATGCCGCAGTACACCTGGGCGTCCGCGAAGATCATGTACTTGCGGTCCCGGCGGTTGAAGCCCTGGGACGCGAGCGCGTCGTTGGTCGAACCGAACTCCTGGAGCGCGGTCGCCGAGAGCTCCACGTCGAGCACCGTGGCGGTGCAGTCGGGCTCGGTGACGAACCGGATGTGCCGGACGCCGCCGGTCTCCTCGGCGCTGGCGTCGTAGATGACGTCCGCGTCGGCCGCCCACTTCTTGAACGAGGGCAGGTACTGCCCGAAGCGGTCCTGCCCGGGCGCGTGGACGTACAGCACCTGGACGCGGTTGCCGGTGCTCCCGTCACCGTCGCAGACCACCGTCGTCCCGGCGGCGGGGGCCGCCGCTGCCGCCGACCGGGCGGTCGACGCGGGCGCGGCGTCGGCGGCGGCGCCGGACCCGTCGGCCGCCGACGCGGTGGAGGGCGAGGAGGAGGGGGCCGCCGACACGTCGGCCAGATCGGCCCCGGTGGTGGCGTCGAGGACGGGCGGCAGGTCCTTCAGCAGGTCCGAGGCGGCCGGCGCCTGCGCGCCGGCGTCCCCGCCCTGCGGCGCCACGGGCGTCGTCACGGCCGCCGTCACGGCGGGCGGCGTGACCTGGTGGATGTCGACACCGTGCGGCGGCGCGTCCGGACCGTGGGTGCACTGCTCCACGGTGGACACCCGGTAGACGCCCGCGCACTTGTCGTTCTTGGCGGCCGGCGCCAGGCCGGTGTAGACCATGCCGCGCGCCGGGTCGCTCTTGGGCACCCCCTGGACCGGGGTCGGCGTCTCGGCGTGCTGCGGCGCTGCGGCGGGGGAGGGCGGCGCCGTACCCGACAGCGCCCCGGCTATCGCGTCGGCGGCCACCGGCTGGGGGACCGCGGAGTCCATCGCGCTGCCGATGCCGACCACGCCGGCCAGGAGGCCGGCGGCCACCACCGCGGTGAGGACGATCCGGCCCCGGTGGCTGCGCCTGGCCCGGCTGCGATGCCGGTGTGCGGGCTTCCTGACTGCCATGCAGATTCTCCCGTCTGTACCTTCCGATACCTGGGAGATCACCGGGCGGCTTCCGCATAACGGAAACCTCGGCGGAAAACCGAACGCCCTTGCCGGCGGCTCCGGCGAGCGGCGGGCAAGGGCGTCCGGGGTGGGTGGGGCGTGCGGGTCAGGCCTTGGTGAGGTCCTCGATCTCCTCGTCGCTCTCGCGGCCGGGGGTCGGCAGGTTGAACTTGGTGATCGCGAAGCGGAAGACCACGTAGTAGATCACCGCGAAGACCAGGCCGATCGGGACGATCAGCCACGGCTTGGTGGCGAGGTGCCAGCTGAGGCCGTAGTCGATCGCGCCGGCCGAGAAGTTGAAGCCGATGTGCACGCCGAGCGCCCAGGTCACGGCCATCGACAGCGCGGTCAGCACGGCGTGGATCGCGTACAGCACCGGGGCGATGAAGACGAACGCGAACTCGATCGGCTCGGTGACACCCGTGACGAAGGAGGTCAGCGCCAGCGACATCATCATGCCCATCACGACCTTGCGGCGCTCCGGGCGGGCGCAGTGCGCGATGGCCAGGGCGGCGGCCGGGAGGGCGAACATCATGATCGGGAAGAAGCCCGAGGTGAACTGCCCCGCCGTCGGGTCGCCCGCGAAGAAGCGGCTGATGTCGCCGTGCACGACGGTGCCGTCGGCCTTGGTGTAGTCACCGGCCTGGAACCAGGCGTACGAGTTGACGAACTGGTGCATCCCGACCGGCAGCAGCGCACGGTTGACCAGCCCGAACGCGCCCGCGCCGAACGCACCGGCGCCGATCAGGGTGTTGTTCAGGTGGCCGATGGCCGAGCCGACCGGACCCCAGGTGTAGGCGAAGACGACGCCGACCGCGGTGCCCACGAACGCCATGATGATCGGGACGAGCCGGCGGCCGTTGAAGAAGCCGAGCCAGTCGACCAGCTTGGTGCGGTGGTACTTCTGCCACAGCACGGCACTCAGCAGACCGATGACCACACCGCCGAGCACACCCGGGTCCTGGTACGTCGCGGGCGCGTCCTTGCCCGGCAGGATCTGGTACTCGGTGATCGGGAACGCCGTCAGCACGTTCTTGTACACCAGGAAGCCGACCAGGGCGGCGAGCGCGGTGGAGCCGTCGGCCTTCTTGGCGAAGCCGATCGCGATGCCGACCGCGAAGAGCAGCGGCAGGTTGTCGAAGACCGCGTGCCCGGCGGTGGAGAAGACCGCCGCGACCTTGAGCCAGCCGAGCCCGTCCTTGCCGAAGACGTCGTCCTGCCCCAGGCGCAGCAGGATGCCGGCGGCGGGGAGGACGGCGATCGGCAGCTGGAGGCTGCGGCCCATCTTCTGCAGGCCCTGGAGGAGGCTCTGCCCGAATGTCTTGCCGGAGCCGGGCTTGGGAGCCGCAGCGGGCGCCGGTGCCTGCGCAGTCGTACTCATGGGGGTGGTTCCTAACGGCAGGGCGGGTCGGTCGGGGGGAGCGTCGGGGGCCGAACCGCGAACTGGTCTACACCACTAGTGGTGTAGACCAGTTTCTAGCATGCGCCGAGAAGGGGGGGAACCCCCGAAAGGCGTGCACGGAGGAAGCGCTATGAAATCGAAACCTTGCCGCGGATTAACGATCTTGGCTACCGGCCGTAACAGCGCTTTTGGAGAGTCGCGCAACAAAAGGCGGGCGGCCCGGCCGGATCGGTCCCCGGCCGGGCCCTCGGTCTCCTCCGCCGGTTCGCGGCCCGGGGTGGCGAGGTCGAACCGGGTGCGGGCGAAGCGGACCGGCGTGCGGTGGAGCGTCGCGAAGGCCGGTCCGACCGGTATGACCGGCCGGGGTCCGGCGGCGGGCTTCCGGTTCGGCGGGTGGTCGGTTGAGCCGTCGTGGCAGCAGTGGCAGGTTGCCGGACACCGCGTCACCGGCGGTGGTGAACACGGCGGCGGCCGCGGGACGGGTCCTCGTACGCACGAGGTAATGGCGGAAGGGTCGTCAGTCCCTTTCCGGACATGCCGAAGGCCCCCGGATCGCAGGGTCCGAGGGCCTGGAGACGGAGGTCCGGGGTCATATCCCCGGCCTCCCGGATCACGCCTTCGCGACGTCCTCGATTTCGTCGTCGTCCTCGCGGCCGGGGGTTTTCAGGTCGAATCTGACGATGATGAACCGGAACAGCGCGTAATAGACGACGGCGAAGCAGAATCCGATCGGAATGATCACCCACGGCTTGGTCGCCAGCCCCCAGTTGATGACGTAGTCGATCAGCCCGGCCGAGAAACTGAACCCGTCGTGGACCCCGAGTGCCCAGGTCACCGCCATCGAGGCACCGGTCAGCAGCGCGTGCACCGCGTACAGCGCCGGGGCGATGTACGCGAAGGAGTACTCGATCGGCTCCGTCACGCCGGTCACGAACGAGGTCAGCGCGACCGAGGTCATCAGGCCGTAGATCTCCTTGCGCCGGTGCGGCTTGGCCGAGTGCGCGATGGCCATCGCGGCGGCCGGCAGCGCGAACATCATGATCGGGAAGAAGCCGGAGGTGAACTGCCCCGCCGTCGGGTCACCCGCCAGGAAGCGCGGGATGTCGCCGTGCACCACGGCGCCGCTCGGCTTGGTGAAGTCGCCGAACTGGAACCAGACGAAGGTGTTCAGCAGCTGGTGCATGCCGATCAGCAGCAGCGCCCGGTTGGCCACGCCGAAGATGCCCGAACCCCACGCCCCGAGGTCGGACAGCCACCTGCTGAACGAGGTGAGCCCGTCGCCGATCGGCGGCCAGACCCAGAGGCAGAGGCAGGCGAAGACCAGTCCCACCAGGGCGGTGATCATCGGGACCAGCCGGCGGCCGTTGAAGAACCCCAGCCAGTCGACCAGCTTGGTCCGGTGGAAGCGGACCCAGAGCCAGGCCGAGGCCAGCCCGATCAGGATGCCGCCCAGCACACCCGGGTTCTGGAAGGTCGCGGCGGCGGCCGCCCGGGAGGTGAAGTCGACGCACTGGTTGCCCACCAGCACGGTCGTCCCCCTGCACTTCTGCGGGAAGGCCTGGAGGACCTGGTAGTAGACCAGGAAGCCGACCACAGCCGCGAGCGCGGTCGAACCGTCCGCCTTCTTCGCCATGCCGATCGCCACGCCGATGCAGAACAGCAGCGGCAGGCCGAGGCCCGAGTCGAGCAGCGCGCCACCGGCGGCGGCGAAGACCTTGGCGACCTTGTCCCAGCCCAGACCGTCCTTGCCGAACACGTCGTCCTGCCCCAGCCGGTTCAGGATGCCCGCCGCCGGGAGCACGGCCACCGGGAGCTGGAGGCTCCGCCCCATCTTCTGCAGACCGTTGTAGAAGGAGTGCCACCACACCGCCTGAGGGGCCGCCGCGCCTGCCGAGCTCATCTTCGCCCTCCGAGTGCCGTCACGAATGCCTTCCCGGGTACCCGCGCGAGCGCTCGCCGGCGGACCGCCCGACAGGTCAGGAACCCCGGGGGCCGTTCCCGCGTTGTGCGGAGTGCGCCTAATATTGGTGTAGACCACTTGGGGCAGAGTCGACCGCGCCGGGTCCGAGGTCCTCCCATCGTCATCCTGTGGCGAAGACCGGGAACCCGCGCGTGGAAGTGGGCCAAAAGTGGACTAACGTGGCAGGCCGGTTGAACTCGGGTGATGCTTGTCGCGCTGTTGCACAGCGCGGCACCTGAGCCCGCGTCACCCCCGGCGGCGACCTCCCCGGCCACCCGCCGGACGGTCCCCACACCAGGCAAGAACGGCACCCGGCAGAGCAGCCGGCGCGCCGAGACAGAGGGAGAAAGACATGGCCACCAAGGCTGAGAAGATCGTCGCCGGTCTCGGCGGACTCGACAACATCGAAGAGGTCGAGGGCTGCATCACCCGCCTCCGCACCGAGGTCGTCAACCCCGACCTCGTCGACGAAGCAGCCCTGAAGGCCGCCGGCGCCCACGGCGTCGTCAAGATGGGCACCGCCATCCAGGTCGTCATCGGCACCGACGCCGACCCGATCGCCGGCGAGATCGAGGACATGATGTGAGCTGACCCACCGGGTCACTCCCGTACGGCCCGCCGACCCACCCGTCGACGGGCCGTACGCATGCCGGGCCCACGCCCCCGACCGACTACGCTCGGACGCTATGTCACGCATCGACGGCCGCACCCCCGACCAGCTCCGCCCCATCACCATCGAACGAGGCTGGAGCAAGCACGCCGAAGGCTCCGTCCTGGTCTCCTACGGCGACACCAAGGTGCTCTGCACCGCCAGCGTCACCGAAGGCGTCCCCCGCTGGCGCAAGGGCAGCGGCGAAGGCTGGGTCACCGCCGAGTACGCCATGCTCCCCCGCGCCACCAACACCCGCGGCGACCGCGAATCCGTCCGCGGCAAGATCGGCGGCCGCACCCACGAGATCAGCCGCCTCATCGGCCGCTCACTGCGCGCCGTCATCGACCACCGCGCCCTCGCCGAGAACACCATCGTCCTCGACTGCGACGTCCTCCAGGCCGACGGCGGCACCCGCACCGCCGCCGTCACCGGCGCCTACGTCGCCCTCGTCGACGCCGTCTCCTGGGCCCGCGACAAGAAGATCCTCCGCGCCAAGGGCCAGCCCATCACCGGCGGCGTCAGCGCCGTCAGCGTCGGCATCATCGACGGCATCCCCATGCTCGACCTCCGCTACGAGGAAGACGTCCGCGCCGAGACCGACATGAACATCGTCTGCACCTCCGACGGCCGCTTCGTCGAGGTCCAGGGCACCGCCGAAGGCGCCCCCTTCGACCGCGCCCTCCTCGACCAACTGCTCGACCTCGGCACCCTCGGCTGCGCCGAGCTGGACGAGATCCAGCGCAAGGTCCTCGAAGGCTGACACCGGCCGCACCACAGCGGCCCTTCAGGGCTGATCGAGTGCCAGGTGGTAAGGGCTCCGGGGGCGGACGCTGTACAGGCGGCCCCTGGAGCCCGTACCGTTCCGCTCAGATGTCCGGCACGGGAACCGGCGAACCCCCACCGCCCGTCCTCACCGTCGGAACAGCCCCGCGCCTTCACCGGAGGACCCTCGATGCCGCACAGCATCAACCGCTCCACCACCCTCGCCGTGGCCGCGCTCATCCTCCTCCTGCCACTCAGCGCGGTGAGCTGCTCGGCCGCCCGGAAGGCCATCGACTGCGGCAACACCGCCGTCCGGATCACCAGCGACCTCGCCGACGCGGGCACCGCCTTCAACAACGCGGACAAGGACCCGAAGCCCGCCGGACAGGCCCTCCAGAAGCTGAAGAAGGACCTCGACCAGCTCGGCCGCAACTCCAGCGACACCAACGTCGGCAAGGCCGTCACCGACCTCCAGGCCCAGTTCGACAAGGCCCAGAAGGCGATCGACGCCAAGCAGGCCCCCGACCTCCAGCCGCTGGGCGACGCCGCCGCCAACCTCAGCAAGGTCTGCACGGGCTGACCGGGCTGCGCCGACCGGTCTGCACAGGCTGCACGGGCTGACCGGCAGGGCTCGTTAGGCTGGGCCGCATGACTACCCGACGCCTCGTCCTCGCCACCCGAAACCAGCACAAGGTCGCCGAACTGCGCGCCATCCTCGGCGACGCCGGGCTGTCGGTCGAGCTGGTCGGCGCCGACGCCTACCCCGAGATCCCGGACGTCCCCGAGACCGGCGTCACCTTCGCCGAGAACGCCCTCCTCAAGGCCCACGCCCTGGCCCGCGCCACCGGCCTTCCCGCCGTCGCGGACGACTCCGGCCTCTGCGTGGACGTCCTGAACGGCGCGCCCGGCATCTTCTCCGCCCGCTGGGCCGGCAAGCACGGCGACGACCGCGCCAACCTGGACCTCCTGCTCGCCCAGCTCTCCGACATCGGCCCCGAACACCGAGGCGCCCACTTCGCCTGCGCGGCCGCCTTTGCCCTCCCCGACGGCACCGAGCGCGTCGTCGAGGGCCGCCTCCTCGGCACCCTCCGCACGACCCCCTCCGGCGACGGCGGCTTCGGCTACGACCCGATCCTCCAGCCGCTGGGCGACACCCGGACCTGCGCGGAGCTGACGGCCGACGAGAAGAACGCCATCAGCCACCGGGGGCAGGCCTTCCGGGGGCTGGCAGAGGTGGTCCGGGAGCTGCTGGGCTGACGGAGCGTCCGGCGGAACGACGAAGGCCCCGCCTCCTTCGAATCGAAGGTGGTGGGGCCTTTTTGCCTGTACGCCCGGTGGGATTCGAACCCACGACACTGCGGACCTAAACCGCATCCCTCTCCCGCTGGGGCACGGGCGCGTAGCACCGCCAGCTTACCGTCTGCGAATCGCGACTGGTAGCAGGAGGCCTGAGGGGTTGGTGGTGGTCAGTCAGGCGGCGCGCTGCGGGTTCTTGTTGCGACCACAGTAGGTCGAGGTGATCGAGTGGCAGTTGGGGCACAGCAGGCGGAGGTTCTCGATCCGGTTGTCGAGCCAGTCGCCGTTGATGTGGTCCACCTCCAGCGTCATCGGCCGCCCGAGCCAGGTCGGCGGCGTGCCGCACGTCTCGCAGACTCCCGGGTGGCCGATGTGCACCAGCATCGCCCGCAGGCGATCACCGTGGGTTCGGTGGCTGCCCGGAGGTAGCAGTACGAGCAACTCTTCGGGCTTTCGGCGCGGACCGATCTTCTTGCCTTTGCTGTGCAGTTGCCCGGTGAAGTGACTGGTGTCGATCCCGTGCAGCGCGATGCCCTCCTTCACTTGCTTCCGGGAGGAACCGCTCTCGACCAGGTCGAGAGCCCGCAGGACGGCGCTGATGCTGGCGTGTGCGGCGACCGCCTCAGCCAGCAGGTTCTTGGAGATCAGCTGCACCCGGTGCTTGCCGTCGCCCCGGAAGCAGAAGTGCGACGTGTCTATGCCGAAGTCGCGGAGCCGCTTCTTGAAGTACGAGTAGATGCTGTCGTACGGGGTGATGCCCATGTGGTCGAGCATCCCGTTGATGCTCGTGCTGTGCGCGGCCGCCTCCGCGAGCTGCTCGCGGGTGTAGCGGCGGCGGCCGTAGTCGGGGCGGCCACCGTTGAAGTGCGAGGTGTCGATCCCGTAGTGCTTCAGCCGCCGGCTCAGGTAGCTGTGGGTGCCGCCCGCCATCGGCACGCCGAGCCGCCGCATCATGTCGTTCACGCTGTTCGACTCCGCAGCCAGCTCGGTGAGCAGCTCGCGGGTGTACTTGACGGTCATGTGTACCCCTCCCGGGTCTGTGGTGCACCCGTCCCCCGATGGAGTAACGACCGTTGGGGCGCAAGGATGCGGGGTATGCGAAATATGAAGATGTGATGAGAATCACTGGAGGGCAATTGGCTGCCGATTGGTACAGACCTATTGACCTATGTGGTTCAGACCACATAGCTTCGCGCCAATCTGCAGCGAGGCAGCCGGGGGGTGTTGACCGGGGGTCGGCTGCGGTTCCGTCCGACCTCCCCCACGGCGTGCGCCCCCACTGCGCGTCCGGCACTCTCTCCTGGAGGACCGAGTGTTGATCCGATCCGTCGCGGCGCGGCGTCCCACCGCCGCCGTCCGCAAGAAGTCCGGCGCGCGGGTGGCGCTGGCCTCGGCCGCTGCCGCCGGGCTGGCGGGCCTGCTGGTCGCCACGCTCGGGGCGACGCCCTCGCAGGCGTCCGCCGTCGCCCCCGCCGCTCCCGCCGCTCCGGCCGTGGACAACCAGTCCTGTCGGCCGGACGGGATGTACACCACGCCCGGCGTGGACGTGCCGTACTGCGACGTCTACGACAGTGCGGGCCGCGAGAAGATGGGCGCGGACCACCAGCGCCGGATCATCGGGTACTTCACGGGTTGGCGTACCGGCAAGGACGGGACCCCGCCCTATCTGGTCAACAACATTCCGTGGGACAAGGTCACCCACCTCAACTACGCCTTCGGGCACGTCGGTTCGGACAACAAGATCTCGGTCGGCGCCGACGGCCCGAACAACGCCGCCACCGGGATGACCTTCCCGGGCGTGGCGGGCGCGGAGATGGACCCGACGCTGCCGTACCAGGGGCACTTCAACCTGCTGAGCAAGTACAAGAAGCAGTACCCGAACGTCAAGACCATGATCTCGGTGGGCGGTTGGGCCGAGACCGGCGGCTACTTCGACGACTCGGGCAACCGGGTCGGCTCGGGTGGTTTCTACTCGATGACGGTGAACGCGGACGGCAGCGTCAACCAGGCCGGGATCAACACCTTCGCGGACTCCTCGGTGGCGTTCATCGAGAAGTACGGCTTCAACGGCGTCGACCTCGACTACGAGTACCCGACCTCGATGAACAACGCCGGCAACCCGCTGGACTGGACGACCGCCAACGCGAAGCGCGGTTCGCTGATGAAGGGCTACGCGGCCCTGCTGAAGACGATGCGCGAGAAGCTGGACCGGGCCTCGGCCGCCGACGGCAAGTACTACCTGCTGTCGATCGCCTCGCCGTCCTCCGGGTACCTGCTGCGCGGTATGGAGACCTTCCCGGTCACCCAGTACCTGGACTACGTCAACGTGATGTCCTACGACCTGCACGGCGCGTGGAACCAGTACGTGGGCCCGAACGCCTCGCTCTACGACGACGGGAACGACGCCGAGCTCAAGGCGGCGAACGTCTACGGGACTTCGCAGTACGGCGGCATCGGCTATCTGAACGCGGACTGGGCGTACCACTACTTCCGGGGTGCGATGCCGCCCGGCCGGATCAACATCGGACTGCCGTACTACACCCGTGGGTTCAAGAACGTGACGGGCGGGACGAACGGCCTCTGGGGCACCTCGCAGACCACCAACTGCCCTGCGGGATCCGGGCTCACCACCTGCGGTGACGGCGCGGTCGGCATCGACAACCTCTGGCACGACCTGGACAGCAACGGCAAGGAGGCCCCGGCGGGCTCCAACCCGATGTGGCACGCCAAGAACCTGGAGGCGGGCGTCGTCCCGGACTACCTGTCGAAGTACGGGCTGACGGACACCGCCCTCCAGGGTACCTACAGTCGCAACTACAGCTCGGCGCTGGGCGCGCCGTGGCTCTGGAACGACAGCAAGAAGGTCTTCCTCTCCACCGAGGACGAGCAGTCGGTCGGCGCCAAGGCGGACTACCTGGTGAACCAGGGCGCGGGCGGCGCGATGATCTGGGAGCTGGCGGGCGACTACAAGTGGGACGCCACGGCGAACGGCGGCAAGGGTGAGTACGTGCCGGGGTCGACCCTGACCTCGCTGATGTACGACAAGTTCAAGGCGGCCTCGCCGTACGGTGCGACGCGTTCGACGGTCGCGCTGCCGGCCCAGACCCTGCCGATCGACGTGTCGTTCACCAACTTCGCGCTGGGTGACTCGAACTACCCGATCAACCCGAAGATCCACATCGTCAACAACTCGGCCCAGACCCTGCCGGGCGGCACCGAGTTCCAGTTCGACTACTCCAACTCGGCTCCGGGCAACGCCAAGGACCAGTCCGGCTTCGGCCTGACCGTCATCCGGCAGGACAATCCCGGTCCGGGCAACGTGGGCGGCCTGAAGGGGACGTACAACCGGGCCTCGGTGAAGCTGCCGGCCTGGCAGTCGCTGGCGCCGGGCGCCTCGGTGGACATCGACTTCGTCTACTACCTGCCGGTCTCCACGCCGTCCAACTGGACGGTGAACGTGGGCGGCACGCTGTACGGCCTGACGGGTGACCTGACCCGGGGTGCGACCGGCGGTGGCACCTCGTCGCCGAGCCCGACCCAGAGCCCGACCTCGTCGCCGTCCGGCAGCCCGAGCGGCAGCCCGTCCGGGACCCCGTCCGGCAGCCCGTCGTCGAGCCCGAGCGGCACGCCGTCCGGTACCCCGACCGGCACGCCGTCGTCGAGCCCGAGTTCCACTGCGAGCCCGAGCCCGACCGGCACCCCGACCGGCACGCCGTCCGGCACTCCGAGCACGCCGTCCGGCAGCTGCACGGCGCCCGGTTGGAGCGCGGGCACGACGTACGCGACCACCGGCACCAAGGTGTCCTGGAAGGGGCACACCTACGCCAACAAGTGGTGGACCTCGGGCGAGGACCCGACGACCACCGGCGCTTGGGGCGTCTGGAACGACCTCGGGGCCTGCTGATCACGCGGTAGCCCGCTGAGGTGACGAGCGGCGGTGGCGGTGCACCCTGTCGGGGGGTGTGCCGTCACCGCCTTCGGGTGTCCGGGGGCCGTGCCGTCCGGAGGTGCGCCGGATTCCCGTCGCGTTCGATCCTGTTGGATTGTGATTGATTATGGGAAGATCTGGGCTGACGCCGTCCCGGGACGGGAGTCCTCGGCGTCAGCACGCTCCCGGCGCGCGTAGGGGCCCGCCGGGTTGTGGGGGTCGTCGCCCCCGGCGGACGGGCCGGGGGCGACGACTGCACACGGACGGACGTCCGTCAGGCAGCGGCGATCTTCAGGTCGCGCAGCAGCTTGGCGACGTGGCCGGTGGCCTTGACGTTGTAGAGGGCGTGCTCGACCTTGCCCTGCTCGTCGACGACGATCGTGGAGCGGATCACGCCGAGGTAGGTCTTGCCGTAGTTCATCTTCTCGCCGTAGGCGGCGTACGCCTCCAGGACGGACTTGTCCTCGTCGGCGACCAGGGTGACCTTGAGGTTCTCGGTCTCGCGGAACTTGCCGAGCTTCTCGGGCTTGTCCGGGGAGATGCCGATGACGTCGTACCCGGCGCCGGCGAAGACCTCCAGGTTGTCGGTGAAGTCGCAGGCCTGGGTGGTGCAGCCGGGGGTGAGGGCGGCGGGGTAGAAGTAGACGATCACCTTGCGGCCGAGGTGGTCGGCGAGGGACACCTGCTTGCCGTCGGCGTCGGGCAGGGTGAAGGCGGGGGCGGTGTCGCCGGCCTTGAGGCGCTCGCTCACGGTGGATCTCTCCTCGTGCGTGGACTGGGGTCGTGCCATCGCAAACTTACCTCCGTCGGTGGGTGGGGCCGCGCGTGCGTGGGTGTCAGCTGACAGACTGGCCCTGTCGCAACAGGACAACATCAGTAGTGAAGGGGTGGCCCGAGTGGGCAAGGCCGGCACAGACGACAAGGCGGCGCGGACGACCGCCCAGATCGAGGCGAACATCGCCCGGACCCGCGAGCAGCTGGCGGCGAACCTGGACGAGCTCGCCTACCGCGTCCACCCGAGCACCGTCGCCGCCCAGACCAAGGCGAAGCTGCTCGCGTCGGTGGAGCAGAAGGCCGGGCAGGTGTACGTCGCGGCGAGTGGCGCGGTCGAGCAGGTGAAGGCGCAGTTCACGGACGAGAAGGGGCGCCCGCGCAAGGAGCGGATCGTGCCCGCCGCCCTGGTGGGCGCGGGTGTGCTGCTGCTGGTGGCGTCCGCCCGCAAGCGCAAGCGGGGCTGACCGTCCCGTCGGAGGGGCCGGGGTCCGCCCCCGGCCCCTTCCGCATGCCGGGCCAGCGTGTCACCGGGGGCGCGGGACCGGTACGGTCGGGGGCGTGAGCACCGACGACGAGCAGAGGACGCGGCACGAGACGCCGCGCCACGACCGGCTGGGCGAGAAGCTGCCGATCAAGATGTTGCACGACCGCGTACTGGTGAAGACGGACGGCGCCGAGGGCGAGCGTCGCTCGACCGGCGGCATTCTGATCCCGGCGACCGCCGAGCTGTCCAAGCGGTGCACCTGGGCGGAGGCGGTGGCGGTCGGCCAGAGCGTACGGTCCGTGGAGCCCGGCGACCGGGTCCTGTACGACCCGGAGGACAAGCTGGAGGTCGAGGTGCGCGGCGCCACGTACATCCTGCTGCGCGAGCGCGACCTGCACGCGGTCGCGGGGATGCGCTTCGGCGACGCGGAGGGGTCGACGGGGCTGTACCTCTGAGCGGTGGCGTGACCGGCCGCCGCTCCGCGCCTGCCGTCGGGTGGTCCCTCACAGAGTTGTAGCCGCCTGTCGCCGCTGACGTCCGGTCAGTCCGGTACGACGCGCGGGGCGGCCGCCGCCCTGGCCCTGGGCTCCGGTCGGGCCGGGTGGCCGTGCCGGCCGGCGGCCGCCGCGTCGTCCTGCTGACCCGGGCGGCGTAGGCGGGGTGGTGTTCCGGGCCGTGGGCACGGAGGGTGGCTGTGGGCCGTGGCGGTGTGAGCGGCCTTCCAGCCCCCGAAAGGTAGGAACGTGCTGTGAACGCTGCTCCCCGGGACGCCGAGGCTCCGATCGCGGAGGCCAACGAGGCCGTCCGGCACCGGTTCCCGTTCGAGGACGCCCGGGACGCGCAGGACGAGCGCCGGGGGTTCCTGGGGACGTCGGAGGAGACCGGGATCCGGGCCGCCGACGGCCGGGTGGTGTGGGACCTGGGCGCGTACGACTTCCTGGACGCGGACTGCCCGGCCTCGGCCAATCCGAGCCTGTGGCGGCAGAGCCGTCTGGTCGCCGGGCACGGGCTGTTCGAGGTGGTCCCGGGGATCTACCAGGTGCGCGGCTTCGACCTGTCGAACATGACGGTGGTCGAGGGGGAGCGCGGCGTCCTGGTGATCGATCCGCTGATCTCGGCGGAGACCGCTGCCGCCGCGCTCGCCCTGTACCGCCGCCACCGCGGTGAGCGGCCGGTCACCGGTGTGCTGTACACCCACAGCCACGTCGACCACTTCGGCGGCGTCAAGGGCGTGGTCGGTGTCGAGGAGGTCGCCGCGGGGCTGCCCGTGATCGCCCCGCAGGGGTTCATGGAGCACGCGGTGAGCGAGAACGTCTACGCCGGCACCGCGATGGCGCGGCGCGCGGCCTACATGTACGGTGCCGCCCTGCCGAAGGGCGTTCGCGGCCAGATCGGGGCCGGCCTCGGTGCCACCACCTCGACCGGCACGGTCACCCTCATCCCGCCGACGCTGGACGTCACCCGGACCGGGCAGACCGTGACCGTCGACGGTATCCGCATGGTGTTCCAGCTGACGCCGGGCACCGAGGCCCCGGCCGAGCTCAACATCCACTTCCCCGACCACAACGCCCTGTGCAGCGCCGAGAACGCCACCCACACCCTGCACAACCTGGTCACCCTGCGCGGCGCGCAGGTCCGCGACCCGCACGACTGGGCCGGCTACCTCACCGAGGCCGTCCAGCTCTTCGGTGCCTCCTCCGATGTCGTGTTCGCCTCGCACCACTGGCCGCTGTGGGGGCGCGAGCGCGTCATCGCCTTCCTGTCCGAGCAGCGCGATCTGTACGCCTACCTCCACGACCAGACGCTGCGGATGATGAACCAGGGGCTCACCGGACGGGAGATCGCCGAGCGGTTGCAGCTGCCCCCGGCCCTGGAGCGGGCCTGGCACACCCATGGCTACTACGGCTCGGTCAGCCACAACGTCAAGGCCGTCTACCAGCGCTACCTGGGCTGGTTCGACGGCAACCCGGCCCATCTCTGGGAGCACCCGCCCGTCGAGAGCGCCGCCCGCTACGTCGAGTTCATGGGCGGTGCGGACGAGGTGCTGCGCCGGGCACGGCACTCCTACGAGCAGGGGGACTTCCGCTGGGTCGTCCAGGTCGTCGACCACGTGGTCTTCGCCGATCCCGGCAACGCCGACGCCCGCAGTCTCCAGGCCGATGCCCTGGAGCAGCTCGGCTACGGCAGTGAGAACGGCACCTGGCGCAACTTCTACCTCAGCGGTGCCCACGAGCTGCGCCACGGCTCCGTCGGCACCCCCGCCACCGCGGCCGCGCCCGACCTGATCGGCGCGCTCACCCTGGACCAGCTCTTCGACTCCCTGGCGATCCGTATCGACGGCCCGGGCAGCTGGGACGCCGATGTCACGGTGCGCTGGCACCTGGGCGGCGGAGCGGGCCCGTACACCCTGCGCCTGTACAACGGTGTGCTCACCCATGTCGCCGGCCTCGGTCCGGCCGCCGCCGAGCCGGATGTCGAGATCACCCTGGACGAGGCGGACCTGCGGGGCCTGCTGCTGGGGCAGGTGCAGCTCGCCGACCTGGTCGGGCAGCGGCGCGCCGTGGTCTCGGGCGATCCGGGCAGGCTCGCCGAGCTGGTCGGTCATCTCACGGAACCCGACCCGGACTTCGCGATCGTCACGCCCTGACGGAGTCGGTCCGGTCCGTTGCCGGGTGCCGGGGCCCGGGGCGGTGAGGGCACGGGCGTCGGGGTCTGGGCGGGCCGGGTGTTGGCGCTGCCCGGCTGGAGGTCGAAGGTCCGGGTCGGGGTGCCGGCCAGGGCGGCGCGCATGTAGGTGGTCCAGATGGCGGCGGGGAGGGTGCCGCCGTTGATCCGGGAGTAGCCGGCCGTGCCGGTCAGCGGCTCCTTGGCGTGGGTGTGCGGGTTCTCCCGGAAGAGGCCGACCACGGTGGCGAGTTCGGGGGTGTAGCCGGCGAACCAGGCGGACAGGTCGCCGTCGGTGGTGCCGGTCTTGCCGGCCACCGGGCGGTTCAGGCGCAGCGCGGCGGCGCCGGTGCCGCCGGGGCCGGCGGCGTCTTCCAGGACGTCGGTGACGGCGTCCGCGATGGTCCGGCTGACGGCGGTGGTGGCGGGGTGTGCGGGCAGGCGGGGGACGTTGGACTCGCCGGGTTTGTCCAGGGCGAGGACGGCCCAGGGGGTGTGTGCCTGGCCGTGGTCGGCCAGGGTGGCGTACGCGTTCGCCAGGTCGACGGCGCTGGGGGTGGCGGTGCCCAGGGTCATCGAGGCGTTCGCCGGGTCCATGCCCGGGGTGTTGTCGGGCAGGCCCAGCCGGACGGCCGTCCGCCGGACGTTGTCGAGCCCGGCGTCCACGCCTTCCTGGGCGTACACCGAGTTGACCGATTTGATCATCGCGTGGCGCAGGCTGATGGTGCCGTGGTCGGTGCCGTCCTCGTTCGGCGGTGCGTACGGTCCGGGGCCGCCGGTGACCGGGCGGCCGCTGGTGCCGTCGTAGAGCGTCCGGGTGGTGATCGGGCGGCCGTCCTGGGTGGTGCGGTCGCTGTCGAGGCCGGCTGCGAGGTCGATCGGTTTGAAGGTGGAGCCGATCTGGTTGTCCTGGCGGACGGCGTCGTTGTAGGGCTGGGCGGCGTAGTCCGGGCCGCCGTAGGCCGCGACGATCCGGCCGGTGCCGGGTTCGACGGAGGCGCCGCAGACGCGGACGTCGGTGTCGGTCGCCGGCCGGGCGGCGGGGTCGAGCCCGGTGGTGAGTTCCTGTTTCACGGCGGCGGTGAAGGCGTCCTGTGCGGGCTTGTCGAAGCTGGTGGTGATCTTCCAGCCGCCGGATTTCAGGGTGGCCGGGTCCAGCAGCCCGGGGGTGGTGGTGAGGTAGTTGTCGGCGATGCCGACCAGGTAGCCCGCCTGTCCGCCGAGGCTCTTGGCGGGCTGCGGGTCGGTCGGTTCGGGGAAGGTGAGCGAGGAGCGGGTGGCGGGGTCGAGGGAGCCGAGGGTGACCATGCCGTCGAGGACGTAGTTCCAGCGGGCGACGGCCTTGTCCCGGTTGGCGGGGGTGGTGTTCTTGACGTCGTACGCGCTGGGGGCCTGGAGCAGTGCGGCCAGGTAGGCGCTCCGGGCGGTGTCCAGCCGGGAGGCGTCGACGCCGTAGTAGGCGCGTGCGGCGGTCTGGATGCCGTATGCGCCCCGGCCGAAGTAGCTGGTGTTGAGGTAGCCGGCCAGGATGTCGCCCTTGGTCTCCTGCTGGTCGACCTTGAGGGCGATGAAGAGTTCCTTGAGTTTGCGGGTGTAGGTCTGGTCCTGCGTCAGGTAGTAGTTCTTGACGTACTGCTGGGTGATGGTGGAGCCGCCCTGGAGGCCGGTGCCGGTGGTGCTCTGGGCGAGGTTCTGCCAGGCGGCGCGGGCCATGCCGGACAGGTCGACGCCCCGGTTCTGGTAGAAGCTGCGGTCCTCGGCGGAGACGACGGCGTGCTGGAGGTCGGCCGGGATCCGGCCGATCGGCACGTCCTCGCGGTTGACGGAGCCGGTGCGGGCCAGCTCGGTGGTGCCGTCGGCGTAGTAGTAGACGTTGCTCTGGGCGACGGCGTACGCGTTGGGGTCGGGGACGGAGACGGCCAGGTAGAGCGTCACGAACGCGGCGACGCCGAGCAGGACCAGCCCGAGCAGCCCGCTCACCGCCATCCGCCAGGTCGGGAGTGCGCGGCGCCACCGGGGGAGTGCGCGGCGCCGGGCCTTGCGGGCGGTCCGTGCGGTCCGGCGGCGGTCGCGGCGGGAGCCTTCGGCGCGGTCCTCCGACTCCAGGGTGTCGGGGGGAGGGTGTTCGCCCGTCCGCTGGTTGCTCGTCGGCTGGTCCGGCTCCTGGCTCATGGGGGTGATTATGGGCGTTTTGTTGATGATTGAGTGTTTTTTGCCGCTCCGGGCGGCGCGGGTCGGGCGGAGCGGGGTGCCCGGGGTCGGGCGGAGCGGGCCGGTGGGGAAAACCGGCTGCGCCGGGTGAGCGGCGGCGCTACGGTGAAAGGTGACAACCGCATAGCGCACACGCTGCAGCGCCGAGCGCCGCCCGCAGTCCCCGTACCCCCGGGGGCCACCGGTCGGAGCTGATCAGTGCTGCCCGGAGCCGCCCGCCGAGCTGTCAGAACCCGCCCGGCGGGCTGTCCGCCGCTGCATCCGGGAGTGTCGCGCAATAAGTCGACAAGGAGACAATATGGCGACAACGCTGCAGCTCAGAACGGGCAGCCGAGCACTGCAGGACTCCGCGAGGCTCTACCTGGCGGTCGCCGCGGGCGCCTTCCGCCGCTACTCCACCTACCGTGCCGCGACCTTCGCCGGCGCCTTCACCAACACCGTCTTCGGCTTCATCCTGGCCTACACCTTCCTCGCCCTCTGGCAGGCCAGGCCCGGCCTCGGCGGCTACGACACCTCACAGGCCGTCACCTACATCTGGATCAGCCAGTCGCTGCTGGTCACCGTCGCCGTCTGGGGCGGCGGCTTCCAGGACGACCTCCAGGAGCGCTTCCGCACCGGTGACATCGCCGTCGACCTCTACCGCCCGGTGGACTTCCAGGGCTGGTGGCTCGCCTCCGACCTCGGCCGGGCCGGCTTCCACCTGCTCGCCCGGGGCGTCGTGCCCACCCTCGCGGGCGTGCTGGCCTTCCACACCCACCTGCCGCGCAGCCCGTACGTCTGGGCGGCCTTCCTGCTCTCCGTGCTGCTCGCCGTGGTGGTCAGCTTCGGGCTCCGCTTCCTGGTCTCGCTCACCGGGTTCTGGCTGCACGACTCGGAGGGCATCCGGGCGGTGATGCTGGTGGTGGCGATGTTCTTCTCCGGGATGCTGCTGCCGATCAGCCTCTTCCCCGGCCTGCTCGGCGAGATCGCACCCGTCCTGCCCTGGGCCGCGCTGATCCAGATCCCGACCGACGTCTTCCTGGAACGCCGCACCGGCGCCGGGCTGCTGGCCGGGCTCGGCTTCCAGATCGTCTGGGCGGTCGTCCTGCTCGCCGCCGGGCGCGCGGCGCAGGCGCTCGCCACCCGCAAGGTGGTGGTCCAGGGTGGCTGACACCGTCGCGTCCGAGTCGTTCCCGTCCCGGGTCCGCTGGTCGGTGCGCTCGTGGCTGCTGATCGCGGGGATGTGGACCCGCGCGATCATGTCCTACCGCGCCTCCTTCGTCCTGATGCTGATCGCCAACCTCGCCACCACCTCGCTCGACTTCGTGGTCGTGGTGCTGATGTTCCAGCACACCCACCGGCTCGGCGGCTGGACCCTGCCCGAACTCGGCTTCCTGTACGGCACGTCGGCCTTCGCCCTCGGCGCGGCCAACTTCTTCGTCGGCAGCATCGACGCGCTCGGCGACCGCATCCGCAGCGGCACCCTCGACACCGTGCTGGTCCGCCCCGCGCCCGCACTCGCCCAGCTCTGCGCCGAACGCTTCTCGCTCCGCCGGCTCGGCCGGCCCGTCCAGGCGGCGGCCGTGCTGGCCTGGTCGCTGGGCGCGGTCCAGGTCCACTGGACGGCCGACCGGGTGCTGCTGGTGCCCGTGCTGCTGATCAGCGGGACGGTGATCTTCTCCGCCGTCTTCGTCGGCGGTGCCACCCTGCAGTTCTGGTGGGGCGAGGCCAAGGAACTGCAGAACTCCTTCACCTACGGCGGCGCGACCCTGCTGCACTACCCGCCGACGGTCTTCGCCAAGGAGCTCGTCGCCGGAGTCGTCTTCGGCGTGCCGCTGGCCTTCGTCAACTGGCTGCCCGCCCTGCACATCCTCGGCAAGCCCGACCCGCTCGGCCTGCCCACCGCGTTCCAGTACGCCTCACCACTCGCCGCCGCGCTCTGCGTGCTCGCCGCCGGGTACGCCTGGCGGGCCGGGCTGCGCGCGTACCGCGGCACCGGCAGCTGACCCAGGAGGAACAACGGACATGGCACTCATCGAACTGGACGACGTCCACCGCAGCTTCACCGTCCGGACCAGGGCCGGGCGGCTGCGCCGGGAGAAACGCGAGGTCCGGGCCGTCGACGGGCTGAGCTTCGAGATCGGCGCGGGGGAGTGCGTCGGCTACATCGGCCCCAACGGCGCCGGCAAGTCCACCACCATCAAGATGCTCACCGGCATCCTCGTCCCCAGCAGCGGACGCCTGCGCGTCGCGGGCGTCGACCCGGCCCGCGAGCGCACCCGGCTCGCGCAGCGGATCGGCGTGGTCTTCGGCCAGCGCACCACCCTGTGGTGGGACCTGCCGCTGCGCGACAGCTACGAGCTGGCGCGCCGGATCTACCGCATCCCGGACGCCCGCTACCGGGCCAACCTCGACCGCTGCGTCGAACTCCTCGACCTGGGCGCCCTGCTGGACACGCCCGTCCGGCAGCTCTCGCTCGGCCAGCGGATGCGCGGCGACCTCGCGGCGGCGCTGCTGCACGACCCGCAGGTGCTCTACCTGGACGAGCCGACCATCGGGCTCGACGTGATCAGCAAGGGCCGGGTCCGGGAGTTCCTGCGCGAGGTGAACACCCTTCAGGGCACCACCGTGCTGCTCACCACCCACGACCTCACCGACATCGAGCAGTTGTGCGGCCGGGTGATGGTGATCGACCACGGCCGGGTGGTCTACGACGGCGGACTCGACGGGCTGCACGCCGCGGGGGAGAGCGAGCGCACCCTGGTGGTGGACCTGGCCGAGGCGCACCCGGCGATCGTCGTCCCGGGCGCCAGGGTCGTCAAGGTGGAGGGCCCGCGCCAGTGGCTGGCCTTCCCCGCCCAGGAGAGCGCCGCGCCGATCGTCGCCGCCGTCGCGGACCGCTACCCCCTGGTCGACCTCTCGGTACGCGAACCCGCGATCGAGGACGTGATCGCACGGATGTACGCGGAGGTCGCCATCGGCTGAGGCGGCGCCCCGCCTGTACGGCCGGCGCGCCCCCGGGCGGTCCCGGTCCGCCGGGTCCGCTGTCCGCCTTCCCGTAACCCGCGGGCACCGGGCGGAGTTGTCACCTCGTGACTCTGATGGGATCCGAACGGCGGACGGCGGTACCCGACGTCTCCGTCGTGATCGCCGTCTACAACACCATGCCGTACCTGACCGCCTGCCTGGAATCGCTCGCGACCCAGACCATCGGGCCGGCCCGGATGGAGGTGGTCGCGGTCGACGACGGCTCGACGGACGGCAGCGGCGCGGAGCTGCGGCGCTTCGCGGCACTGCACCCCGGCCTGTTCCGGCTCCGGCACCAGCCCAACTCCGGCGGCCCGGCCGCCCCCACCAACGTGGGGACGGCCGTGGCCCGGGGCCGGTACGTGCTCTACCTCGGCGCCGACGACTGGCTGGCCCCCGAGGCGCTGGAGCGGCTGGTCCGGGCCGCCGACCGGTGGGACGCCGACGTCGTGCTGCCCAAGCAGGTCGGCGAGAACGGGCGGATGGTGCCGCAGGGCATCTTCGACCGCACCGCCGCCGAGGTCCGCTTCACCGACTCGGCGCTCGCCTGGGCGCTCGCCGACACCAAGCTCTTCCGCCGCGAACTGCTGACCCGGCACGGGCTGCGCCGGCGCGAGGACCTGCTCGTCCACTCCGACCAGCCGTTCACCCTGGAGGCCCTGCTGCGGGCCCGCCGGGTCTCCGTCCTGGCCGACTACGACTACTACCACCTGGTGCTCCGCCGGGACCGCAGCAACGTCACCCACCGCGCCGGGCCGCTGGACCGGGTGCGCGGCGTCGCGGCGATCCAGCAGGTGGTCGAGCGGCTCACCGAGCCCGGCCCCGAGCGCGACGCCATCCGCAGCCGGCACTTCGGCTGGGAGGTCCCGCAACTGCTCCAGGAGGGCTTCCTCACGCTGGACCGGGCGACCCGGTGGCAGGTCTGCGCGGGCGTCGGGCGGCTGGTCCGCAGCCACTGCCACCCCGCCCTGGTGTACCGCCTGCCGGTGCCCGACCGGCTCCGCCTGGTACTGGCCGCCCGCGGGCGGCTCGACGCCCTGTGCGGGCTGATCGAGTACGAGGCCGCCAACGGCCCGGCGCCGGTGCTGCTGCGGGACGGGCAGGAGTACGCCGGGTACCCGGCCTTCCGCAACCGCCGGCTGCGCCTGCCGGACCGGCTGTTCGCGCTGTCCGCCGCCGAACCCGTACGGCTGCCGGCGCAGCCGAGGGCCCGGGGGCTGGTCCGGTCCTGAGGGCGCGTCCCGGGCGGTGACCCGGGGGCGCGGGGACGGGTGCGACGGGGCCGCTGCCTCCGCCGAGGGGCGCGGGGCGGGCGGGCCGCAAGCTACTTGGGCACCCGGGTGGTCAAGGTGAACAGAGAGAGATGAGCACGATGGACATCTGTGTGGTCGGCCTCGGCAAGCTGGGGCTGCCGCTGGCGGTGCAGTTCGCCGGGAAGGGGCACCGCGTCACCGGTGCGGACATCGCGCCGGAGGTGGTGCGCGCGGTCAACGAGGGCCGGCCGCCCTTCCCGCGTGAGGCGGAGCTGGCCGAACGCCTCAAGGAGGTGGTCGCCGAGGGCCTGCTCCGGGCGACCACCGACACGGCGGAGGCCGTCGACGGTGCGGCGGCCGTGGTGCTGGTCGTCCCGCTGGTCACCGACGCGGACGGCGTGCCGGACTTCTCGCTGCTGGACAGCGCCACCGACGCCGTCGCGGCCGGGCTGCGGCGGGGTGTGCTGGTCAGCTACGAGACCACCCTGCCGGTCGGCACCACCCGGGGCCGCTGGGCGGGGCGGCTGGAGGAGGGCTCCGGCCTGGTCGCGGGGCGGGACTTCGGGCTGGTGTTCAGCCCGGAGCGGGTGCGGACCGGACGGGTCTTCGCCGACCTGCGCCGCTACCCCAAGCTGGTCGGCGGCCTCGACGCCCGCTCGGGCCGGCAGGGCGCCGAGTTCTACCGCTCGGTGCTCGACTTCGACCCGCGCCCGGACCTGGAGCGCGGCAACGGCGTCTGGGACCTCGGCTCGGCCGAGGCGGCGGAGTTCGCCAAGCTCGCCGAGACCACCTACCGGGACGTCAACATCGCCCTGGTGAACCAGTTCGCCCGGTTCGCCGACCGCTGCGGCGTGGACCTGGCCCCGGTCATCGACGCCTGCAACTCGCAGCCGTTCAGCCACCTGCACCGGCCGGGCATCGCCGTCGGCGGCCACTGCATCCCGGTGTACCCGAAGCTGTACCTCTGGAACGACCCGCACGCGACCGTCGTCCGGGCCGCCCGGGCGGCGAACGAGACGGTGCCCGCGTACGCCGTCGGCCTGCTCGCGGGCGCGCTCGGCACGCTGGCCGGAGTGGGCGTGCGGGTGCTCGGCGCGGCGTACCGGGGCGGGGTCAAGGAGACCGCGTACTCCGGGGTCTTCCCGCTGGTCGAGGCCCTGCGGGAGGCGGGGGCCCGGCCGTACGTCAGCGACCCGCTGTACGAGGCGGCGGAGCTGGCGGCGCTCGGGCTGCCGCCGTACGACGGGGAGCCGGTCGAGGCGCTGGTGATCCAGGCCGACCACCCGGAGTACCGGGAGCTGGCGGCGGCGGACTTCCCCGGCGTGCGGGTGCTGCTCGACGGGCGGCGGGTGACGGACCCGGCGCGCTGGGCCGGCGTCCGGCACCTGGTCCTGGGCGGCGGCGGGTAACCCCAGGGGCGAGTGGGGGCCCCTCCCGGCCGCAGGCTGGGGGAGAACTGCGCGAGTTCGGAAGGCAACGGTCCGTACCTTTCGGACTCGCGCAGTTCCCCGCACCCCTGCGGGGTCGCGGCGGGGCAGACTGTCCGGGTGAGCGTTGATGAGAAAGTCGGACCGGTTGCCGGGGTGAGCTTCACCGCGGCCGACGAGGAGAAGCGCCGGGGCGTCCGGCGGATGAAGCGGATCGCGACCGGCCTGCTGGCCTTCGCCACCGTGGTCTACGCCCTGGCGACCTGGGCCGGCGCCGCGGGCGCCGGCTCCTGGACCGGGTACGTCGCGGCCGCCGCCGAGGCCGGGATGGTCGGCGCGCTGGCGGACTGGTTCGCCGTCACCGCGCTGTTCCGGCGCCCCTTCGGGCTGCCGATCCCGCACACCGCGATCATCCCGACCAAGAAGGACGCCTTCGGCAAGTCGCTCGGCGACTTCGTCGGCGACAACTTCCTCTCCGCCTCCGTGGTGCGCGGGCGGCTCGCCCGGATCGGCATCGCCCGGCGGCTCGGCGAGTGGCTGGCCGCGCCCGGCAACGCCGACCGCGTCACCACCGAGGCGGCCGCCGCGCTGCGCGGGGTGCTCGCCGTGCTGCGCGACGACGACATCCAGGCCGTGGTCAGCGAGGCCGTCACCCGCCGGGCCGCCGCCACCTCCGTCGCCGAGCCCGCCGGACGGCTGCTCGGCAAGGTGGTCGCCGACGGCGGGCACCACGGCGTGGTCGACCTGATCGCCGTCCGGGCGCACGACTGGCTGACGGTCAACCACGAGGAGGTCGTCCAGCGGGTCACCGAGAAGACCCCCGGCTGGACGCCCAGGTTCCTCGACCACCAGGTCGGCGAGCGGGTCTACAAGGAGCTGATGCGGTTCGTCACCGACATACGGGACGACCCGGGGCACGCCGCCCGGGGGGCCATCGACAAGTTCCTCGCCGACTTCGCCACCGAACTCCAGCAGGACCCGGAGACCATCGCCCGGGTCGAGCGGGCCAAGGC
The DNA here is from genome assembly GCF_039529945.1 of Kitasatospora kazusensis. NCBI lineage: Bacteria > Bacillati > Actinomycetota > Actinomycetes > Kitasatosporales > Streptomycetaceae > Kitasatospora > Kitasatospora kazusensis. The sequence continues at coordinate 106,104 of NZ_BAAANT010000015.1, forward strand.
CGAGCTGCTCGCCCGGACCGAGGTCCAGGACCTGATCGCCTCCTCCTGGGCGGCCGTCCGCTCACTGGTGGTGACCGCCGCCGAGGACGAGCAGAGCGAGCTGCGGCGCCGGATCCGGGACGGCCTGCGGTCCTTCGGGCAGCGGCTGGCCACCGACGCCAAGCTCCAGGCGAAGACGGACGGCTGGCTCCAGGACGCCGCCCAGTACGTGGTGGAGACCTACCGGGAGGAGATCACCGCGCTGATCTCCGAGACGGTGGCGGGCTGGGACGCGGACGACGCCTCGCGCAAGATCGAGGCCAACGTCGGCCGCGACCTCCAGTTCATCCGCATCAACGGCACCGTGGTGGGGGCCCTCGCCGGCCTGCTGATCCACACGGTGGCCGTCGCCTTCGGCGCGTAGCGACTCCCGACGGGTAGGGCTGGCCCAAGGGGGCGCGAGGAACTGCGCGAAACGGGAGTAACGGTGGGGTGCCTTCCGCCTTCGCGCAGTTCTCCCCCAGCCTTCGGCCGGGAGGTGCCCCCACGCGCCCCTGGACAGTGCAACCTCGGGCGAGCCGCACGGCTTCGCCGGGATCGTGAAATGATCCGAAGTCAGCCCATTTCGAGCAGGGAGCAGTGGCGTGTCAGAAGGTAAGAACGGGATCGAGGCGTTCATCGCAGGCCTGCCCAAGGCCGAGCTGCACGTCCACCACGTCGGCTCGGCCTCGCCCCGGGTGGTGGCCGAGCTCGCGGCCCGGCACCGGGGTCAGTCGAAGGTGCCGACGGATCCGGCCGCGCTCGCCGAGTACTTCACCTTCACCGACTTCGCGCACTTCATCGAGGTCTACCTGAGCGTGGTCGACCTGATCCGTGACGCGGAGGACGTCCGCGCGCTGACCTACGGTGTCGCCGAGGACATGGCCCGCCAGCAGATCCGGTACGCCGAGCTGACGATCACCCCGTACTCCTCGGTGAGCCGGGGCATCCCGGACGTGGCGTTCATGGAGGCGATCGAGGACGCCCGCAAGTCCGCCGAGAAGGACCTCGGCGTGGTGCTGCGCTGGTGCTTCGACATCCCCGGCGAGGCCGGCCTCGCCGCCGCCGAGGAGACCGCCCGGCTCGCGGTCGACCTCGCGCCGGAGGGCCTGGTCAGCTTCGGGCTCGGCGGCCCGGAGATCGGCGTGCCGCGTCCGCAGTTCAAGCCGTACTTCGACCGGGCCCGGGCAGCCGGCCTGCACAGCGTCCCGCACGCCGGGGAGAGCACCGGGCCGGAGACGGTCTGGGACGCCCTGCGGGTGCTCGGCGCGGAGCGGATCGGGCACGGGACGCAGTCGGTGAAGGACCCGGCGCTCATGGACTGGCTCGGCGAGCACCGCATCCCGCTGGAGGTCTGCCCGACCTCCAACCTCGCCACCCGGGTGGTCGAGCGGATCGAGGAGCACCCGATCCGGCAGATGGTCGACGCCGGCCTGCTGGTCACGATCAACAGCGACGACCCGCCGATGTTCGGCACCGACCTGAACACCGAGTACGCCGTCGCGGCCCGCCTGCTGGGCCTCGACGAGAGCGGCGTCGCCGCGCTCGCGAAGAACGCCGTCGAGGCGTCCTTCCTGGACGCCCCCGGCAAGGCCCGCCTGGCCGGCGAGATCGACGGCTACCTCGCGAGCTGGGCCAAGGGCTGATCCCTCCCCGCGTCACCGCCGCCGGGGATCCCCGCGCGGGATCCCCGGCGGCGGTGACGGCCGCCCGGTCTCAGGCGGCCTGCACCAGGGCCGGGACGGCGGCGTCCCGGTGCAGCCAGGCGCGCTCGGCGGTGGTCCAGGCGGTGGTGGTGAGCAGGTAGAGGCCGGCGGCGAGCGGGACGAGGGCGGCGAACAGGACGGTGCCGAAGGAGAGGTAGGGCATCAGGGCGCCGCCGGGGGTGGGGGTGGTGGCGGCGGCCATCGTCCGGCGGGCGCGGCGGAAGCCCGCGTAGCCGACGGCGGCGAGCGCCGCGTACAGCAGGCCGAAGACCGCCAGTTGGGCCGGGCCGTGGGCGGAGCTCACGTGCAGGCCGAGCGGGACGCCGAGGACGGTGTGCCCGAGCAGGTCGTTCGGGGTGGTGAACAGCCGGTACATCACCGAGAAGAACGGGATCTGGACCAGCATCGGCAGGCAGCCCGCCAGCGGCGAGGCCTTCTCGGCGCGGTACAGCTCGGTCAGTGCGGCCTGGAGCTTCTCCGGCTTCCCCTTGTGCTTGCGGTTCAGCTCGGTGACCTGTGGGGCGAGCCGCAGGCGGGTCTTCTCGCCGCGTGCGGCGGCGCGGGCGAGCGGGTGCAGCGCGAGCCGTACACAGACCGTGAAGAGCACGATCGCGAGGGCGGTCGGGAGCAGCTGGGCGAGTGCCGACACGGCGCCGTGCGCCAGGTGGACGGCGGGGTCGAGCAGAGCGAAGACGGACATGGTGGTGCGAGCCCTCCGGGGTCTCGTGAGCGAGATTTCGGCGGAGGACGGCGGCGTCGCGGTGCGGAAGAGGCGGTGCTACGCGGCCGTCAGGGCCGCGCCCGGGGCCCTGGGGCGTCGACGGCCCCGGGCGTCCGGATCGCGTTGCGGGAGGAAGGCGGTGCGGAAGGCGCGCCTGCGCAGTGTCCCGTCCCGGACGAAGGCGGGGGCGCGGGCCCCGAGCAGCCGGGCGGTCGCCAGGGTGCCCGCGACGACGCCTGCCAGCAGGGCCAGGGTCGCGGCGGCCGCGACGGCGGTCAGCCCGGCGGGCCCGGTGATCGTGTCACCCGTCAGCAACCGGAGCAGCCCGAGCAGTACGGCGAGCAGCGGCACGGCGGACCTCCTCGGTCGTGGGTTCGGGCGACGGCGCCGGTTCGGGCGGTCCCGCCCGATGGTACGTGTCCGGCCGGGCGGGCGGTAGGGGGTTCAGCCGAGGTGGACGACGGTGCTGGTGGCGGCCGAGCCCCGGGCCGCTTCGAGGACGGTGAGGGTGGCGACGGCGTCGCGCGGGTCGACCGGGGGCGGGGTGCCGGTGGCGAGCGAGTGGGCGATGCCCGCGTAGTAGGCGGGGTAGTCGCCGGGGTCGGTGGGGGCCGGGGCGGTCTGCCCGTCGTGGCCGAGGGTGCCGTACGCCTCGGCGGGCTCGGTGCCCCAGGGGGTGCCGTCGCCGGGGCGGCGGCCGGCCCGGAGGTCGTTCTCCTGCGGGTCCATGCCGTACTTGACGTAGCCGGCCGCGTCGCCGAGGACGCGCAGCCGGGGGCCGCCGAGCGGGGTCAGGGCGCTGGTCCACAGGTGGGAGCGGACGCCGGAGGTGTGGCTGAGCGCGAGGAAGGCGTCGTCGTCGACCACCGCGCCGTCGCGGCGGACGTCGATCTCCGCGTACACCGCGGCGACCGGGCCGAACAGGGCGAGCGCCTGGTCGACCAGGTGGCTGCCCAGGTCGTACAGCGTGCCGCCGACCTCGGCCGGGTCGGCCAGCTCGCGCCAGCCCGCCTTGGGCTTGGGGCGGAACCGTTCGAAGCGGGACTCGAAGCGATGCACCCGGCCGAGCGCGCCCTCGGTGACCAGGCGGCGGGCGGTCAGGAAGTCGCCGTCCCAGCGGCGGTTCTGGAAGACCGACAGCAGGGTGCCGGTCCGTTCGGCCAGGTCGCACAGCGCGGCGGCCTCGGCGGCGGTGGCGGCGAGCGGCTTGTCCACCACGGTGGCCAGCCCGGCGGAGAGCGCGGCGCGGGCCAGCGGGACGTGGGTGCGGTTGGGGGAGGCGATCACGATCAGATCGAGGGTGCCGGGCGCCTCGGCGAGCAGCTGCTCGGGGGTGTCCAGTGCGCGGGCGTCCGGGTGCTCGCGGTGCAGCTGCTCGCGCCGGCCGGGGTTGGCGGTGACCACCGCGTCCAGCCGCAGTCCGGGGGTGGCGGCGATCAGCGGGGCGTGGAACGCGGAACCGGCCAGGCCGTAGCCCACCAGGCCGACGCGGAACGGGGGGCGGGGCGCGGTACTCATGCCACTACTCAATCACGGGCGCCGGGCTGAGTTCGGATCAGCGCGCGGGCCGGCTCGCCGGTCGTCGCCGGTCGTCCGGTGGGCGGGACCGTACTGCCGTCGGGCAGGCGTGCGGATTAGGCTGGAGCCGTCGGGGCAGCTGGAGTACGACTTCGGGAGATACGCACGTGACAGACCGCAAGCCCATCGAGTCCTGGCTCACCGACATGGACGGCGTCCTCATCCACGAGGGCACGCCGATCCCCGGAGCGGAGGAGTTCCTCCGCCGCCTCCAGGAGTCGGGCAAGCCGTTCCTGGTGCTGACGAACAACTCCATCTACACCCCCCGCGACCTCAGCGCCCGCCTCGCCGGGATGGGCCTGGACGTCCCGGAGGAGCGGATCTGGACCTCCGCCCTGGCCACCGCGAAGTTCCTCAAGGGCCAGCGCCCGAACGGCACGGCATACGTGATCGGGGAGGCCGGGCTGACGACCGCGCTCTACCAGGCCGGGTACGTGCTGACCGACAACAACCCGGACTACGTGGTGCTGGGCGAGACCCGCACCTACAGCTTCGAGGCGCTGACCAAGGCGATCCGGCTGATCAACGCGGGTGCCCGGTTCATCTGCACCAACCCGGACGAGACCGGCCCCTCGCCGGAGGGCGTGCTGCCGGCCACCGGTTCGGTCGCGGCGCTGATCACCAAGGCGACCGGCGTGGACCCGTACTTCGTCGGCAAGCCGAACCCGCTGATGATGCGTGAGGCCCTCAACAGCGCGGGCGCCCACTCGGAGAGCGCCGTGATGATCGGCGACCGGATGGACACCGACATCGTCGCCGGGATGGAGGCGGGCATGGAGACGATCCTGGTGCTCACCGGCCTGACCGACGCGGAGGATGTCGAGCGCTACCCGTACCGGCCGACCCGGGTGGTCAAGTCGATCGCGGATCTGATCGAACTCGTCTGATTTCTTCACCTCGCTCCGTCGTTCTTCACCGGCCCCGCTCCTCCCCGTCACCGGGGAGGGCGGGGCCGCCGTGTTGTCGGTGGGGCTGTGTAGCGTTCGGTTCGGAAGCGGACGTGTGTGAGAGGTTGAAGTCGTGACGGATGTGGCAGAGGTGGCCGTGGGCGCCGAGTTCGAGGTACCGGAGTCCTGGCGCGAGGCGCTGGCGGGCGAGCTGGAGAAGCCGTACTTCGCCGAGCTGGCGGCCTTCGTGGCGGCCCAGCGGGCCGAGCACGAGGTGTTCCCGCCGAGCGGGCAGGAGTTCTCCGCGCTGGCGGCGACGCCGTACCAGGGCGTCCGGGTGCTGGTCCTGGGCCAGGACCCGTACCACGACAACGGCCAGGCGCACGGGATGAGCTTCTCGGTGCTGCCCGGGGTGAAGACCCCGCCGTCGCTGCGGAACATGTTCAAGGAGCTGAACACCGACCTCGGCGTGCCGGCGCCGGACAACGGCTACCTGATGCACTGGGCCGAGCAGGGCGTGCTGCTGCTCAACGCGGTGCTCACCGTCCGCGCGCACGAGGCGAACTCGCACAAGGGCAAGGGCTGGGAGAAGTTCACCGACGCGGTGATCAAGGCGGTCAGCGAGCGCGAGGAGCCGTGCGTCTTCGTGCTCTGGGGCAACTACGCCAAGAAGAAGCTGCCGCTGATCGACACGACCAAGCACGTGGTCGTGCAGGGCGCGCACCCGTCGCCGCTGTCGGCGAAGCTCTTCTTCGGCAGCCGCCCGTTCTCGCAGATCGACGAGGCCCTCGAAGGCTTCGGCAGCGAGCCGATCGACTGGCGCATTCCGGACCTCAAGTCGGCCTGACCCAAAGGCCGTTACGGTCGGCACCCGCTGTGCGAAGCTGAGTGCCGACCGTGACGGCTGGGGCTGGGAGGGCGGGTTCGTGCACCGGTTCTGGCGTGGGGTGGCGTTGGCCGGTGCGGTGGGGGTGGCCGCCGGGTGCGGGGGGCCCCGGGCGGCGCCCGCGCAGCCGGCCGGCCAGCCGGCCGGGCAGCCGGTCGGGCAGACCTTCTACGTATGGGACCAGTCCTCCGCGGCCCGGCAGTTGACGAGCCTGAAGGGCGCGCAGGCGGCGGCCGTGGCCCGGATCGCCGGGCAGCCCGCCGCGGTCTGGCTGGCCGGGCCGGACGCCCGCGCCGAGGCGCAGGACCTGACGCTGCGCGCGGCCGCGGCCGGGCGGACGGCCCTGCTGGTCGCGTACGACATCCCGTACCGCGACTGCGGCCGGTACTCGGCCGGCGGTGCGGCCGACGGCCCCGCCTACCGGGCCTGGATCGACGGGCTCGCCGCCGGGCTGGCCGACCGCGCGGCCTGGGTGGTCCTGGAGCCGGACGCCGTCGCACACACGCTGGACAGCTGCGCTGCGCCGGCGGCGGAGGCCGACGAGCGGTACGGGCTACTGGCCTATGCGGTAAAGGAGTTGAAGAAGCTCCCGAAGGTGCGGGTGTATCTCGACGCCGGCAACGCCGGGTGGCTCAAGGACCCGGGGCTGCTGGCCGGGGCGCTGCGGAAGTCCGGCGTCGACCAGGCCGACGGCTTCGCCGTCAACGTGTCCAACTTCTACACCACTCAGCAGAGTTCGGAGTTCGGCGGGCGGGTGTCGGCGGCCCTCGGCGGCAAGCACTTCGTGATCGACACCAGCCGCAACGGCAACGGCCCGCTGGGCGACCGGGACTGGTGCAACCCGGCCGGCCGGGCGCTGGGCGAGACCCCCACCACGGACACCGGGCGGCCGGGCGTGGACGCCTACCTGTGGATCAAGGACCCCGGCGAGTCGGACGGCGACTGCGGCCGGGGCGAGCCTGCGGCGGGGCGGTTCTGGCTGCCCTACGCGGTGCGCCTGGCCGGCGGCGGGTGAGGGGCCCCCGGCGGCGCGGGGGGCTGTGCGAGTCGGGAGTGACGGTGGGGGCCTTCCGGTTTCGCGCAGTTCCTCGCGCCCCTGGATAGTGCAGCTTCCGGCGAGCTGCGCAGCGGTTCGGGCCCGGTGCCTTCCGGTTTCGCGCAGTTCCTCGCGCCCCTGGGGATGGTGCGACCTTGGGCGGGCTACCTGGTGATCTGGATCCAGTGGGCCACGGACGGGGTGCCGGTGGCGTCGGTGGCGAAGAGCATGTACCAGCCCGGGGGGAGGAGGTTCGGGTTGGTGGGGAGGGTGAGGTCGAGGCCGCCGGTGCTGCGGGCGGTGATGGTGAGGGCGACGGAGCGCTGTTCGACGTCGGTGGCGTGGGTGACCGAGCTCGGCCGGATCAGCTTCGCGGTGGTGACGGCCTCGGGATGCGGGGAGGCGACGGTCAGGGTGTCGCCGAGAGCGGCGCGGCCGGGGGCGGCGGTGATCTCGGGGCGGGTCCCGTGGAAGAGGTACGGGGGCGTGTAGATCTCGATCCGCTGCTCGAAGGGGGCCGGTTCGGTGTCGGCCTTGTCGGCGAAGAGCGGGTTGGAGCCGAGCACCACGACCCGGCCGTCCGGGAGGAGCAGAGCCTCCGAGTGGTAGTCCCGGCCGACGGTCGGTGCGGCGGCGACGGTGAAGCTGTTGGTGTCCGGGTGGTAGGTCTGGGCCTTGAGCAGGTCGCTGTGGTGCTTGCCCCGGTAGTCGCTGGAGCCGCCCGTGGTGAAGACGGTGTCGTCGGGGAGGATCACGCTATTGAGGTAACGGGTGCCGCCCGCGGGCAGGTCAGGCCCAGGAGTGAAGACCGGTGCGGCGGCCGTCAGGTCGGCGATCCCGGTGCGGGCGGTCGAGGCCGGGGATTCGCCGACCCCGCCGCCGCCCAGCACCATCACCTTCTGTGCCTGCGCGGGTGGCAGCAGGACGGACGAGGAGGTCTCCAGCCGGTCGGTGTCCGGCAGCCCGCCGACGGTCTGGAAGCTGTTGTCCGCCAGGTTCCACAGGCCCGGCGTGCGGCCCCGGTCGGCCGGGCCGTAGCCCGCGTTGGAGCCGGAGTAGAAGAGCTTGCCGGCCGCCGTCAGGAACAGTGACGGGTAGGTCGGGAAGTAGCGGTCCGGCGCCTTGGACCAGGTTTTGGCGGCCGGGTCGAAGAGCTCGTTGTCGTTGCCGCTGAGGATCTGCCCGGTGTCGTCCAGCCCGGACACGGTGACCACGTCCCCGTTGCCGAGCCCGGTGAGCGTCGGGTACCAGCGGGCGTAGGTCATGTCCGGCACCTGCTCGTACTGCTCGGTGTCCGGGTTGAACTCGTAGGCGCTGCGGATGCCTTGGAAGTCCTGCTTGTCGAGCGTCATCGCGTCGCTCATGCCGTAGAGGTTGTGGGCGTCGGGGCCGGTCAGGCCCTTGACGGTGTACTGGGCCGGGTGCTGGTCGACGTAGGCCGCGCCGGGGGCCGCCGCCTCGGCGAAGACGTGCTGCTCGCCGGCGGTGACGGTAACCGTGCGGGCGCCCGTCGCCTTGTCGGTGGTGACGGTCTTCACCGCGGCGGGCACGGTGACGTCGGCGGTGCTGAGGTACTCGCGGCCGTCCGGGGCGGTGAAACCGGTGCCCTTGGGGAAGGTGCGCGGCCCGTCCGGGCTCTCGTTGCGGACCCGCATGGTGCCGGCCGCCTTCTTGACCGTGCCGTCCAGCGCCTCGTAGCGCTGCGTCCCGCCCGCCACCAGGACGTTTCCGTCGGGCAGTGAGGTGTGGCCGCCGCAGAACATGTCCTTCGGGGTGGGGACGAGCTTGTAGGTGTTCTTCACCGGGTCCCACAGCAGGCTCTTGAAGGTGCCCGCGTCGAAGCTGTTCCGGTCGTTGCCGGACCCGGCGATGATCAGGATCTTGCCGGTCCGCAGCAGTGTCGCGTGGACGGCGTCGATCCGGAACCCGGTGGGGAACTCGACGGTCTGCCAGTGGCCGTAGCGGGCCTTGTACCCCGCCTGGTCGATCACGTACCGGTGGTACTGGCTGCCCGCGAAGCCGAGGACGGCCGGGGCGTTCATGCTCGCCACGACCAGGGCGACGGTGCTGCCCATCGCGAAGCGGCGGGTGCGGCGGCCGGCCCCCGGGCCGGCCTCGGGACGACGGCGACGGATCCTCATCGGTGCAGAGCCCCCTGGGTGACGCGACGGTGGCGGATGGCGTCCGCCGCGCGGACGACCATCGGCAGGACACTGAAGAACAGCGCGACGCAGGCCCAGGAGCGCATCGCCACATGGCCGTTGCCGGTGAAGAAGGAGGCCGTCAGCGCGCCGCCGAAGACCGCCGTCCAGGCCAGGTGGATCCGGAAGGTCGCGAGCCGGTCCGGGCTGGCCGAGTCGCCCTTGGGCGTCACGACGAAGCGGCTGCGCCGCCGCAGCAGGGCCTGGACGAGCGAGGCGGCGTAGACCGGCCCGCAGAGCGCGGACATCACCATGCCCGCCACCCCGGAGGAGCCGGCCGGTTCGTGCGGGCTGACGTTGTGCTTGCGGTTCCAGGTGTAGAGCAGGATCTGGAGTGCCGCGGCGTCGCTGTAGAGCATCATCCAGATCTCCGAGGAGACGTGCACGCCCGAGGCCCCGAAGCCGAGGTAGAGCACGCTGGAGAGCCCGCCGAGCAGCCAGGTGAGCCCGGCCGTCGGGTAGAAGCACACCATCAGCGTGTAGTTCAGCAGGCGGCCCGGCGACAGCTGCCGGGCGGCCCGCCAGTACTGGGTGAGGACGGTCTCGTAGGTGCCCCGGCTCCAGCGCAGCTGCTGGGAGAAGAAGTCCGTCCAGGAGGACGGGCCCTCGCCGACGGCGAGCACGTCCGGGGTGTAGACGGACTTCCAGCGGTCGCCGGTGAGCGGGTTGCGGCGGCGGTGGAACTCCAGCCCGGTCGCCATGTCCTCGGTGATCGAGTCGTACAGGCCGCCGATCGACTGCAGCGCCTTGATCCGGACGGCGTTGTTGGTGCCGACGAACATCGGTGCGCCGTAACGGTTCCCGGCCCGCTGGACCAGCGCGTGGAACAGGAACTGCTGGCTCTCGGCGAACTTGGTGACGGCGGACCCGGACGAGGCGTAGTTGCCGTAGACCTGCGGGCCGACCACGAACGCGACGTCCGGGTCGCGGAAGTAGCCGAGCATCCGCTCGCAGAACTCCGGCGAGGGGACGTGGTCGGTGTCGACCGAGACCCAGTAGTCGTAGTCGTCGCCGAACGCCTCCAGCCAGCTGTTGTAGTTGCCGTGCTTGGTCCTGGCGCGGAAGCGGCCGCGCGGCTGGTTCCAGCGCCCGATGCCGTTCCGGCTGAAGTGCCGCACCCCGAGTTCGGCGCAGAGCAGCCGCATGCCGGGGTCGTCCCCCTCGTCCAGCAGCCAGACCTCGTACGGGCCGTCGTGCCGGACGGCCAGCGCCGCCGTCAGGGTGGCCCGGACCATCTCCGGGGGCTCCTTGCCCGGCACGCAGGTGGTGAGGAAGGCGACCCGTGTCCCGCTCTGGGCCACGACGGGGACGGGGTCACGGGCGACCAGGGTCGCGTGGACGTTGGAGACCACGTTGAGCAGGCGGAAGCCCTCGATCAGCGCGATGATCCCGATCATCACCTTGTCGCCGGCCGGCAGCCACGGCTGGGCCTCGCCCACCCGGACGGGCCAGTGCTCCGGGAGCAGCAGCCAGACCAGCAGCGTGGCCTCGACGAGCGGCGCGAGCACCAGCAGCAGGGCGGCGCGCAGCCGGTGCGGCTCGTGGCTCAGCAGTCTCCGGTACCGGACCCGGTAGATTTCCGGCGCCGGCGGCGGCATCCGGAGCGGGCCCGCCAGGCGGCTGAACCCGTGATAGTCGTAGGCGCCTTGATCGTGCCCGTACGGTCCGGGTATTCGCGGGAGCGCGGTGGTGCCGACCGGATTCCCGGCCTCCGGCTCGTGCGTTTTTGCGCATGCCTCTGTCCTGGCCATGGTGACAACTCCCCCCACGGGCCGAGGTGTTCCGGCCCGTTGCTGCTCTGCCCTGTGAGCTGGGGGAACCCGCGGAAGAACCGGCCCTCGTCTGCACGTCACATGCCCCCGCATGTACGGCGACGCGGGGCCGCGCCGGCCATCCCCCTGATGTCACAACTGTCCAGGGCCACCAGGGTGATCGCAACCGATCCGGGTAACTGCCATGGCCGGGGGTGAATATGTGGCGGAATTGCCGCGGGCGTCGACCGATAGCTGCTATCGGAAGGAAACTGGCGTTCGCTCGGTGCACGGACGAACGGCCGGGCACCCCGTCAGGGTGCCCGGCCGTCTCGGCGCGGTGCGTCGGCTCGCGGTGTCGGTTCGCGGGTGTCAGCCCGCGGTGCCGAGGAAGGTCTCCCAGCCGCCGGTGGGTGCCTTGCCGACGTTCAGGGTGCGCAACTTCCGCAGCGTGGACTCGTCCTGGACCTCCAGCCACTCCACCAGCTGGCGGAAGGAGACCAGCCGGACCTCGGGCTTGTTCGCGATGGTCTTCAGGGTCTCCTCGACGGCGTCCATGTAGATGCCGCCGTTCCACTGCTCGAAGTGGTTGCCCACGAAGAACGGCGCCCGGTTGGAGTTGTACGCCCGGTCGAAGCCGGCCAGGTAGGACTGGGTGGCCTGGTTCCGCCAGTCGTTGTACTTGCCGGAGTCGCCGTGGACGTTGTCGCCCGACTGGTTGAACAGGATGTTGTAGTCCATCGAGAGCACCTGGAAGCTGTGCCCGGGGAAGGGGATGCTCTGCAGCGGGAAGTCCCAGATCTTGCCGTCCTGCACCTTCTGCGGCCACATCTGGAGCCCGCCGGGCGAGCTGGCGTCGTACTTCCAGCCCAGCTTCGCGGCCGTCGGCAGCAGGCCCTTCTGCCCTTCCAGGCACGGGGTCCGGCCGCCGATCAGCTCCTTCCGGTAGTCGAAGGGGAAGGGGTCCACGTCGGTGAAGCCGGAGTTGGTCTTCCACTGGGTGACGAAGCCGATCGCCTGCTCGATCTCGCTCTCCCAGTCCTCGGGGGACCACTTGCCGACGCCGTTGGCGCCGCAGAAGTGCCCGTTGAAGTGGGTGCCGATCTCGTGCCCGGCCAGCCAGGCCTGGGTGATCAGCTTGATCGTGCTCTTGACCGCGCCGTCGGAGAGGAAGGGGATGTCGGAGGCGCCGACGGGGTGCTTAGGCGGCGCGTACAGGTGCGACTTGCCCTTCGGCAGGGTGTAGATGCCCGAGAGGAAGAAGGTCATCGTGGCCTTGTACTGCTCGGCCAGCTTGAGGAAGCGCGGGAACTGCCCGTCGCTCGTGCCGCCCGCACCGTCCCAGGAGAACACCACGAACTGCGGCGGACGCTCGCCGGGCTTGAGCTTCTCGGGCTTGGGCTGGTTGGGCTGGGCCCCGGTGTCGGAGGTCGACCCGTCCCCGATCGGCTTGCCCTTCACGCTGCCGGTCGGCGAACCCGAAGCGCCCGGACCGCCGGAACCGCCCGAGTCGGAACCCGGCCTCGTGCTCCCGGCACCCTGACTCCCGCAGGCGGCCACCGCCCCGAGGGCCGCAGTCGCCGCCGTGGCGCTCAGCACCGTCCTGCGCGAGATCCTGCTCATCGTCTCCCCTGCCGGATTGCGCCCGCTCCGCGCGCCGCATCCGGAGACCCCGTCACAGGGGCGTCCGGATGCTCGGCAGAAAACGGACATTTGCTAAGTTTCGTTGCTTCAGCATGTCATGGGCGGCGGCCGCTGTGCAGCCCCCTCCCGCCGCTCACTACGACGCCGGGGAGAGCCGGAAGGCTTCGCGGACCGAACGACTGTTGCAGTCCTGGGACAACCGTGCGGCGGGCCGGGCGGACCACCGGGCGGCGGTCCCGCGAGGGCGGGAACGGGTCAGGCGGCCAGCAGGCGGCGGCGTCTGCGGATCAGGTGCGCGACGGCGGAGCTGACGGCCGTCGCGGCCGTGCAGGAGACCGCGAGGCTCAGCCAGGCGGTGTTGAACCAGTGGCTGTTGAGCCACCCCAGGGTGACGATGTACGCGGCCCAGACGACGGCGGCCAGTGCCGACCAGCGCAGGTAGGTGCGCGGCCGTTCCGGCGCGTGCCCCATCGCGAGGTCCAGCACCGTACGGCCGGCCGGGACGAAGCGGGCGACGATCACCACGGCGGCCGCGGCCCGGCTGGTCTTGCCGGCCAGGTGCCGCTGGACCCGTTCGACGTTCGCGGCCAGCTCCGGACGGCGCGCCAGCCGGCGGTTCACCAGCGGGGCCCCGCGCCGGGCCAGGCTGAGCAGCGCCAGGTCACCGAGGAAGGAGGCTATCGCCACCCCCAGTGCCAGCAGCACCGGCGCACCGTTGAACCGCTCCGTCCGCAGCACCGCCAGCACCACCAGGGTGCCGCTCGGGAGGAAGGGGAGGAAGGCGTCGCCGAGGACGGCGAACAGCGCCAGGCCGCAGATCCATGCCGGACCGATGACCGACGCGGCTTCCATAGCGGTAACTCCCTCCAGGCCGCCCGGGGGGAGAACAGGTGGCTACGGGGAACAACGTATCGGGAGCTTCTTACATGCCGCTTACCGCCCCCGTGTGCCGAGCGTCACAGCATGGCGAAAGCCCCTGGGGCGGGGTGCTGCTCCAGGGGCTCGCGGGGGCCGGGCGACGCTGGTCCAGCGCGCCGGCCTTGCAGGTGAGCGCGGCCCGGGTGTGCGACCGCCACTGGTGGACAAGCGTGCCGGATTCCGGGTGGAGTCCGCGAGGCCTGCGGCTGGCGACTTCCGGTTCTGGCGGCATGTCGCCACCGGGCGCGGGGTTCTGTGACCGGGCCGACCTCTCCGTCCGGGAACACCTCGGGCGTCAGGTGGTTGTCCTACGAGGCGGCTTCGAAGCCGACCAGCAGTACGCCGAGTTGTACCGCCGGGCCCGTCCTGCCCAGCCGTACTCCGAGTCGTACGCACCGAGTCGTACCCCCGACCGCATCCCCGACCGCACAGCCAGCCGCACACCGAGCCGTACGCCGACCAGGAGGAGAGACGGCATGACCAGTAGGGCAGCATCCGCCACCGACCCGATCCGCGGGACCGTCCGTGGCACCGCCCCCGCACCGCTCTCCATCCTCGACCTGTCGCCCATCGGGTCGGGGTACACCCCGGGCGAGGCGCTCGGCGCCACCACCGAACTGGCCCGCAATGCCGAGCGCTGGGGCTACCACCGCTTCTGGGTGGCCGAGCACCACGGCATGCCCGGGGTGGCCAGCTCCAACCCGGCCGTCCTGCTCGCGCACCTGGGCGCGCACACCAGCACGCTGCGGCTCGGCTCGGGCGGTGTGATGCTGCCCAACCACTCCCCGCTGGTGGTGGCCGAGCAGTTCGGCCTGCTGGAGGCGCTGAACCCCGGCCGGATCGACCTGGGCCTCGGGCGCGCGCCCGGCACCGACCCGGCGACGGCCCGCGCGCTGCGCCGGGGGCGGACCGACGGCGCGGACGAGTTCCCGCAGCAGGTGGCCGAGTTGACCCACTTCCTGGACGGCGACTTCCCGGCCGGGCACCCGTACGCCGGTCTCGCCGCCGTGCCCAGGGGCGACAGCCGTCCGCCGGTCTGGCTGCTCGGCTCCTCGGGCTTCAGTGCGCAGCTGGCCGGCCGGCTCGGCCTGCCGTTCGCCTTCGCGCACCACTTCAGCGCGGCCCACACCGAACCCGCGCTGGACCTCTACCGCTCCAGCTTCCGGCCGTCCGCCGTGCTGGACGAGCCGTACGCGCTGATCGGGATCGGCGCGGTCGCCGCCGAGGACGAGCGCGCCGCGCTGCGGCTCGCCCGCACCGCGGCACTGTCCATGCTCCGCCTGCGGCTCGGTTCCCCCACCACCATCCCGAGCCCGGAGGAGGCCGAGGCGTACCCGTACAGCGCGGCGGAGAGCGAGTTCGTCGACTCCTGGCTGGGCAATCTCGTCCTCGGTGCCCCGGGCGACGTGGCCGACGGCCTGGAGGCCGTCCGCAAGCGCACCGGCGCGGACGAACTCATGGTCACCTCGCACATCCACGGCCACGAGCCGCGCCGCCGCTCGTACGGCCTGATAGCCGAGGCCTACGGCCTGACCACCACGTCCTGAACCACCCCGGGCGGGGGGAACCGCGGTTCCCCCCGCCCGGGGTGGCCGGGCTACTTGCGGAGCAGTGCCCCGACGGCCTCGGCCCCGCCCGGGCGGGCGAAGTACCAGCCCTGGGCGGTGTCGCAGCCGGTGAGGCGGAGCCGCTCCGCCTGGGCCGCGTTCTCGATGCCCTCGGCGGTGACGGTCAGGCCGAGCGCGTGGGCGAGTTGGACCATCGCGCCGACGATCTGCTCGTCCGCGTCGGCCCGCCGGAACCGGCTGTCCGGCCGGCCGCCGGTGACCGGGTCGCGGAAGCCCTCGATGAAGCTGCCGTCGAGCTTCAGCACGTGCACGGGCAGCCGGGACAGGTACGCGAGGTTGGAGTACCCGGTGCCGAAGTCGTCGATGGCGATCCGGACGCCCATGTCCGCCAGCGCCTGCAGGGCCTGGACGGGACGGCCGCCCGGCCCGAGCACCGCGCTCTCGGTGATCTCCAGCTGGAGCAGCCGGGGCGGCAGGCCGGTCCGCTCCAGCACCTGGGCGACGTCGGCGACGACGTCCGAGTCCCAGATCTGGCGGGCCGCCAGGTTGACGCTCACGAAGACCTCGGCCTTCGGGAACTCCGTCAGCCAGCACCGGGCCTGACGGCACGATTCCTCCAGCACCCACTTGCCGAGCGGGACGATCGCGCCGGACTCCTCGGCGAGCGGGATGAAGCGGTCCGGTGAGAGCGTCCCGTACCGGGGGTGGCGCCAGCGGACCAGGGCCTCGGCGCCGTGCACCGCCCCGTCGGCCAGCCCGACCAGCGGCTGGTACTCCACGATGAACTCGCCGCGCTCCAGCGCGGGCCGCAGCGCGGTGGTCAGCCGCTGCCGGGTCAGCTGGTGGGCGCCCCGGTCGGGGTCGTAGAGCGTCCAGCGGGCCCGGCCGTCCGCCTTCGACCAGTAGAGCGTGGCGTCGGCGTCCTTGAGCAGGTCGGTCGGGGTGGTGTCGAGCACCGGGCGTTCGACCACGCCGACGCTCGCCGTCACCACCAGCTGCTGGCCGGCGATGTCGAAGGGCTGTTCCAGCGCCTTGATCAGCTCGGTGGCCAGCATCGTCAGCTGGTCGCTGCCGTCGCTGTCGGGGACCAGGACGGCGAACTCGTCCCCGCCCAGCCGGGCCACCAGCCGGTCCTCGCCACGGGCGAAGCCGCACTCCAGCCGGGTCGCCACCGCCACCAGCAGCTGGTCGCCGACGTGGTGCCCCAGCGTCTCGTTGATGGCGGCGAAGCCGTCCAGGTCCACGTAGCAGAGGCCGACCCGCCGGGCCCGCCGGGCCGGGCCGCCCGCCGCCGCCACCCGTACGGGCGCCGTGACCGCCGCCGGGACGGCCGCCGTCGGTACCGCGACCGGCGCGGCGACCGGCGCCCCCGCCGGGACGGCCGCTGTGACCGCCGCCTCGGCCGGGCCGAAGGCCGCGTTGAGCTGTTCGAAGAACAGTGCGCGGTTCGGCAGCAGGGTCAGCGGGTCGTGCATCGCCTGGTACGCCAGCCGGTCGCCGAGCATCCGCCGCTCGGTGACGTCCTCGATCATGGCCAGGGTGTACAGCGGCTCGCCGGCGCCGTCCCGGATCAACGAGATGGTCACGTTGCTCCAGACGTCGTGGCCCTCGCGGTGCTTGAGGCGCTTCTCCAGCCTGATCCGCTCGCGCTCGCCCCGGACCAGCTCCCGGTAGAGCTTGCGGGGGGTGTCCTCGGGGTCGATGATCTCGTGGATGTGGGTCCGGACCAGGTCCGGCACCTCGTGGCCGATCATCGCGGCGAAGGCCGGGTTGGCCTCGATGATCCGGTCGTCGGGGTCGACCAGCAGCATCCCGATGCCGGCGTCGGCGAACGCCGCGCGGAAGCGGGACTCGCTCGCCCGGAGCGCTGCGAGCAGCTCCTCCGTGTTGCCGTCGGCCTGCACCTCCACGGCCGCCACCGCTGCCAGGGCCGGGCCGTCCGCCGACACGTCCGTCAGGCCGTCCGCCGGGACGCTCACCGTGCCGGTCGCGGTGGCGCAGGACGGGCAGCCGGTCCGGGCCGGTCCGGGCCTGCTCCCGTCCGCGTCGGGGTGCGGCTCGCCGTCGCGCGCGCGTCGGCGGTCGGCGTCGGCCCCCTCGTTCCGGCCCGGCACGGCATGCTCCCGTCCGCTGCTGACGCTGATCCGACCGGTCGACCGCTGGTGGGGTGGCCGGCTTCCGCTCACTGGAGGACCCTGGCGACCGGTGCGGCGGCGCCCGGTGGGGGCGCTCGGCACGGATCGGTAAAAACAGGGCACTGCCGCTGATCATAGGACGCGCGCCGAACCGGCCGCGACCGCCGCCAGGGTGATTCGCCGGGTTTCGTGGCAAGCGTGCCGGTACGTGACGAAGCCCCCGGCTCCGTCGCAGGACGGGGCCGGGGGCGTACGCGCTCCGGTGGTGCGGCGGGCCGGGTGACGCTCAGGCGAGCGAGGCGGTCAGCGTGATGGTCGTGCCGGTGAGGGCCTGGCTGACCGGGCAGTTCTTCTTGGCGTCCTCGGCGGCGGCCTGGAAGCCCTCCGCGTCGAGCCCGGGGACCTCGCCGACCACGGTCAGGTGGATGCCGGTGATGCCCTCACCGGGCTGGAAGGTCACGTCCGCCTTGGTGTCCAGCTTGGTGGGCGGGTTGCCGGCGCCGGCCAGGCCGTGCGAGAGCGCCATCGAGAAGCAGGCGGAGTGGGCGGCCGCGATGAGCTCCTCCGGGCTGGTCTTCCCGTTCGCCTGCTCGGCGCGGGACGGCCAGGAGACCGGGTACGTCCCGATGCCCGAGGACGCGAGGGTGACCTCGCCGCTGCCGGTGAGGAGCGGGCCTTCCCAAGCAGTGTGTGCGGTACGGGTGGTTGCCACGATCAGGTACCTCCTGAGATGGGGGGACTGCTGGTTCGTCACGTCCGGACATGCCGGGGCCAGCCTACGTGCCGACCGGGACGGTGGGGCGCAACCCGGAAATGCGGCGCAGCCGCCGTCCACATGGCGGACGGCGGGACGAAACCACGGGAGTTCGCGGGGGCGGTCCTGTTAGATTTCGTGCAGGCCCGAGTCCGACAGCCCGACCGGTGGTTCGCCCGGGTCGCACCCCGCCAGCCAGCACCGGAGCCACCTCGATGACGGACCAGCCCACCAACCCCGCCGCCTCGGCGCTCGACGAGGTCAGCCCGGCCGTCCGGGCCGAGCTGACCTGCCTGCGCGAGAGCATCGACAACATCGACGCCGCCGTCGTCCACATGCTGGCGGAGCGTTTCAAGGCCACCCAGCGGGTCGGCTACCTGAAGGCCGAGCACCGGCTCCCCCCGGCCGACCACGACCGGGAGCGGAACCAGATCGCCCGCCTGCGGGCGCTCGCCGCCGGGGCCCACCTCGACCCGGTGTTCGCGGAGAAGTTCCTCAACTTCATCATCGCCGAGGTGATCCGCCACCACGAGGCGCTCGCGGGCCACGGCACCGAGGACTGACGGAGACCGACGGAGGCCCGACAGGGGCCCTGACAGGGGCCTGGCGGAGGGCTGAGCTGCCCGTCCGGTGTGAGGCGCGGCTAAAAGTCTGATTTCGCGACACTTCCCGCGCGGCGCTAACGTCTGACTTCCTGGATCCTCGGAGAGGTGGCGCAGCGGTGGCACGCAGGCAGCAGTGCGGGCAGTTGTCGGACCCCCAGCGGTGAACCGCTCTGGGCCCGCTCCGACGCCCCGGCACACCGAACACGCGCAACCGGATGTACACGAACCCCGGGCCGGGCACCCGCACCCGCATCAGGACGGGCAGCACGCCGAGCGCCCGCAGCGGGCCGCGCGGTCCGGGCGGCCCCGGGCGGGCGGCGGGCGTCGGCGGTGGCCCTGGTGGGCCGAGATCCCGGCGATGGTGGCGCTCGGGCTGGTGGCGGCGCTGCTGATCAAGACCTGCCTGTTCCAGGTCTTCACCATCCCGTCCGGCTCGATGGAGAACACCCTGCGGATCGGCGACCGGGTGGCCGTCAACAAGCTGGCGCCCCTGCTCGGGTGGGAGCCGCAGCCCGGTGACCCGGTGGTCTTCAAGGACCCGGCCAACTGGCTGCCGGCCCAGCCGGACGACGGCGGGCTGGCCTCCGGGGTGGTCGGGGAGGCGCTGAGCTTCGTCGGCCTGCTGCCGCCCAGGGGTGACAACTACCTGGTCAAGCGGGTGATCGCGACCGGCGGCCAGACCGTCCAGTGCAGCGGGACGACCCTGCGGGTGGACGGCCGTCCGGTCAGTGAGCCGTATCTGCACGCGGGTGACGACTCCTGTGCCGGGCTGCCCTTCGGCCCGGTGACGGTGCCCAAGGGCGACATCTGGGTGGAGGGCGACCACCGCAGCGACTCCGCCGACTCCCGGTACCACCGGGACGAGCCCGGCGGCGGTGCGGTGCCGGTGGCCGACGTGGTCGGCCCGGCGTCGGCGGTGGTCTGGCCCCTGAACCACCTCGGCTGGTTCGGCTGGTCGGGCCGGTAGGGCCGGCCGCCGTTCGGGCAGGTGAGACGGCCGGACCGGCCGGTCTACCGGTGCAGGCCCTCGCCGACCAGGCCCGCCGCCGCCTCCTCGGCGTGGGCGGGCTCCTCGGCCGGTGCGGGCTTGCTGCTCTGGGCGGCGAAGGCGCCGGCCAGCACCAGCAGGCCGCCCAGCAGCTGGGGGGTGCCGAGGTGCTCCCCGAGCAGGACCCAGGCCGCGACGGTGGCGACCACGGCCTCCAGGTTGGCCACCACCCCGGCCACCGGCGGTGACAGGTGCTGGACGGCGACGACCCCGGTCAGGTAGGCCAGGACGGTCGCGACCAGCACCATCCAGAGGGCGGGCAGCAGGGCGGGTACCGCGTGCCCGTTCATGGACACCCGGCCGGCCAGCACGCTCCAGTCGGCGGTCCACGGCCGGGTGAACGCGGTGAGGACGACGGCGCCGATCAGCAGCCCGTACGCGCTGACCGCGATCGGGTCGACCGGGCGGTCCCCCTGGCGGCTCGCGTCGGCCAGGATGAAGTAGCCGACCTGGCAGCAGGCGGCGCCGAGGGCGAAGAGCACCCCGAGGGTGTCGAAGCTCAGGCCGTTCCAGACCTCGACCACGCAGGCCAGGCCGGCCACGGCGACCCCGGCGCCGATCGCCGCGGCGCGGGAGATCGGCCGTCGCTGGACGAACCGCACGTACCCGAGCAGCAGCAGCGGCCCGAGGTACTCGATCAGCAGCGCGACGCCGACCGGGATCCGGGATATCGCGGCGAAGTAGCACGCCTGCACGCCCGCCACCGCGAGCAGCCCGAAGCCGATCAGTACGCCGGGCCGCTGCCGGACGGCGTCCCGGTGCCGCCAGGCGAGCGGCAGGAGGACCAGGGCTGCGCCGGTGACCCGTAGCCAGACGACGTGCAGCGGGGAGAGCCCCGCCTCGATCAGCGGCTTCGCCGCGGTACCGGAGCCGCCGAAGGCGACGGCGGAGGCCAGGGCCAGCGACAGACCGAGGGTCCTGGCCGAGGCCCGGGGGCGGGGCTGAGAGCTGTGCATCGAGGCATTGTGCCAGCCGAAGGCCCGGTCGGGTAAGGCGTCATCTCGCCTTTTGGTCCTGGATTGCCGGCCTTGCTGTCCGTCCCGGAGCTTGCGCGCCCGCTCGGCCGCCGGTCAGTGTGCGACCGTCGCCGGGGTGGCGTTCGGCTGCCCGCCCGTGGTCGGCACGGCCGGGTCGGCCGTGCCGGTCGGCGGGGCCGTCGGCGTGCGGGTCGGCGTGGGCGTCGGGGGCGGGGTCGGGGTGTCCGTGGTGGGGGTCGGCGTCGGCTTCCGGGTGTGGGACGGCGACCGGGTCGGGGAGGGGGTGGCCTGGCCGGACGGGGTCGCGGCCGGGGCCGCCGGGGTGGACGCGGGGGCGGAGGACGGCGCCGACGCGGTAGCACTGGGGGAGGACGAGCGGACCGGCGCCGACGGGGTGTCCGCCGGCGCGGTGAAGCGGGTGACCGGCTGACCGGCCAGCGCCGCCTGCATGTACGCCGTCCAGATCTGCGCCGGGAACCGGCCGCCCGCCGCGCCCGCGACGCCCGCCGTGCCGTCCAGCGTGACCTGGCCGCCGGTCGCCGGGTCCTGGCCGAACATCGCCACGGCCGTCACCAGCTCCGGGGTGTAGCCGACGTACCAGACCGACTTCTGGTCGTCGGTGGTGCCGGTCTTGCCCGCCGAGGGCCGGTCCAGCTGGAGGGCCCGGTACCCGGTGCCGCCCGGGTCGGAGACCACGCCCTGGAGCAGCGAGGTGACCCGCTGGGCGGTCTGCTCGCTGACCGCCTGGGTGACGGCGGGCGCGGGCAGGGCCACCTGCTCGCCCGCGTGCTGCACGCCGGCGACCATCGTCGGGGTGATCCGCTTGCCGCCGTTGTCGAGCGTCGCGTACACCCCGGCCATGTCCAGCACGCTCGGCGTCGAGACCCCGAGCGGGATCGACGGCAGGGCGGCCAGCCCGGGGGTGGTGGCGGGCAGGCCGAGCGCGACAGCGGTCTCCCGGACCTTCTCCAGCCCGGTGTCCTGGGCGAGTTGGGCGAAGGCCGAGTTCACCGACCAGTCGGTGGCCTGCTGGAGGGTCACCCGGCCGTAGCTCCGGTCGCCCTCGTTCGGCGGGTTGTAGGCCTTCCCGGTGCCGCCCACCACGGAGCGCCGGCTGGTGCCGTCGTAGATCGTGTCGGGGGTGATCCGCTCACCGGACTGCGTGCTGGCGCCGCTCTCCAGTGCGGCGGCCAGCGCGATCGCCTTGAAGGTCGAACCGGCCTGGTAGTCGCGCCGGTTGGCATTGTCGATCCAGTGCTTGGTGGCGTCCGTACCGCCGTACAAGGCGACCACCGCGCCGGTCTTCGGGTCGAGCGAGACCGCGCCCGCCTGGGCGGCGGCGTCGTTCTTCCGCTTCCCCGGGTCGAGCTTGTCGGTGAGCTGGCTCTGCACGGAGTCCTGCAGCGCCTGCTGGCGCGCGGCGTCGACGGTCAGCTTCACGGTGTAGCCGCCCTGGGCGAGCGCGGCGTCGCTGACGATCCCGTGCGAGGTCAGGTAGTCCGTCGCGGCCCGCACCAGGTAGCCGGCCTGGCCGGAGAGGCCGGGCGGGCTCTGCGGCTCCTTCACCTGGGGGAAGGCGGTGGCGGCCCGGTCGGCGGCGGACAGCCAGTTCTCCTTGACCATCCCGTCCAGCACGTAGTTCCAGCGGTTGGTGGCGTTCTGCTTGCCGGCCGCCGTCGCGGTGGAGACGTCGTACGCGCTGGGGGCGTTGAGCAGCGCGGCCAGGTAGGCGCCCTGGGCCGCGTTCAGCTTGTCCGCGTCGGTGCCGAAGTACGCCTGCGCGGCGGCCTGGATGCCGTACGCGCCCCGGCCGTAGTACGAGGTGTTGAGGTAGCCGGCGAGCACCTCGTCCTTCGTCTGCGTCGCGTCCACCTTGAGGGCGATGAAGAGTTCCTTCACCTTCCGGCTGATGGTCTGCTTCTGGCTGAGGTAGGCGTTCTTGACGTACTGCTGGGTGATCGTCGAGCCGCCCTGGGTGGTGCCGCCGGTGGCGGTGGCGATGGCGGCCCGGGTCAGGCCCTTCACGTTCACCGCGCCCTCGTGGTAGAAGTTCCGGTCCTCGGCGGCGAGCGCGGCGTGCTGGGCGGCGGGGGAGACCTTGTCGAGCCCGACGCTCTGGCGGTTGGTCTGCCCGGTCCGGGCGATCAGGCTGCCGTCCTGGTAGAGCCAGGTGTTGCTCTGCGCGGTGGCGGTGGCGTGCGCGTCGGGGACCTTGACCAGTGTGACGCCGAGCACGAACAGCCCGACGCCGAGCAGCAGCGAGGTGAACAGCCCGGCCAGCGTCAGCCGCCAGGTGGGTATCAGCCGGCGCCAGCCCGTCCGTCTCGCCCTGGGCGTGCGGGTCCCCGTCCTGGGCGTGCGGATCTTCAGGCCCTTACGGCTGCGGTTCAACGGGGAGGGCCTTTCCTGGGACGCGGGACCGTGCCAGCCTGCCTGAGTGACTTGTCAGATGTTAGGGACCTTTGTCCTGTTTCCTCCGGCGACGGGTCGCGGCCGACGTGTCCGGGCGCCTCCAGGTCCGTCCCGAGGTCTTCCCGCGTTCACCGCCTCCGGTCGGCGGCCCGGTGTTCACGCCCGCGTTCACCGCCTCCGGTCGGCGGCCCGGTGTTCACGCCCGCGCGCTCTCCTGGAAGTAGCGGTCCACCAGCACGACCGCCTCGGCGAGGATGTCCGGATCGCCCTGCGGGTCGGTACGGAACGCCTGGTTGAGCAGGTTCCCCACCAGCACCACGGCCAGCAGTGTCCGGCGCCGGGTCTCGGGGGTGTCGGGTGTGCCGTACCGCCGCACCCGGACCTCGTGCACCAGCTCCGCGAGCTGCCGGTCGTTCGCGTCGCCCTCGTCCTGGAGCGAGGGGAGCCCGGCGCCCTGGAGCCAGACCTGCCGGAAGCCCGGCTCCTGCCGGTAGAACGCGGCGTAGGCGTCGATCAGCGCGGCGTGGAACGCGTGCGGATCCTCGGGCAGCGGTCCGCCGGTGATCTCCTCGCAGATCACCACGAAGCGCTCCAGCCAGTCCCGCATCAGCGATGCGACGATCGCCTCCTTGTCGGGGAAGAACCGGTAGAGCACGCCGACCGACACCCCGGCCTCGGCGGCGATCAGCTTGGTGCCCAGCTCCGCGTACGGGCGGGTCTCCAGCAGCTGCCCGGCGGCGGCGAGGATCCGGGCCACCTTCTCCCGGCTGCGCTGCTGCTGGGGGGCGACCGTGGTCCTTGCCTCTACGGTCCTGCCCTCGGTTTCGGACATGCGGCTCCCTTCCTCTTCCTCTTCTTCGTTCTTCGTTCTTCGGGCGGTGGTTCCTTGACGGGCTTTCCTTGACAGGGCCCAAAACCTGAACCAGAGTCTAGTTCATGTTCACTTCGGGGGAAGCTCTACGGACGGCACCCGCGCCACTCGGCGCCAGGTTCCATTTGGTCTGGACTTCGGTCACCGTCTCCAGCCTCGGCGACGGTATGCGGTTCGTCGCACTGCCGCTGCTCGCGGCGCGCGTCTCGGGCGACCCGAGGCAGGTCGCGCTGGTCGCCCTGGTCGAACAGCTGCCCTGGCTGCTCCTCGGCCTGCCGGCCGGCGCGCTGGCCGACCGGCTGGACCGGCGCCGGATGCTGTGGACCGTCGATGCGGCCAGAACCGTCCTGGTCGGGGCCCTGGCCGTCACCGTCGCGCTCGACGCCACCTCCGTCGCGCTGCTGGCGGTTGCCGGGTTCCTCCTCGGCTGCGGGCAGACCCTCTACAACGGTGCCTGGTCCGGCATCGTCCCGGCGCTGGTCGAGCCGGGCGACCGGATCCGCGCCAACTCCCGGATCCAGGCCGGCGCACTGATCACCGACACCCTCATCGGCACGCCGCTCGGCACCCTGCTCTTCGCCGTGGCCGCCGCCGCGCCCTTCGCGGTCGACACCGCCTCCTTCGCCGTCGCGGCGCTGCTGGTCGCCTTCCTGCCCGGCGACTTCCGGCCCGCCGTCTCCTCTTCCGCCGTCTCCTCTTCCGGCGCTTCCACACTCGGCCTTCCCGCTGCCCCTGCCCGCTCCACGCTGCGCCGCGACATGGCGGAGGGTGTGCGCTGGCTGTGGCGGCACCGGCTGCTGCGGCGACTGTGCGCGGTCTCGGCGGCCTCCAATCTGGTCGGGGCCGGGCTGATCGCGATCCTGGTGCTGTACGCGCGGGAGGCGCTCGGCCTCCGCCCGTTCGGTTTCGGGCTGCTGGTCGCGGCCTTCGCCGTCGGCGGCCTGGCCGGCACGGCGCTCACCCAGGCCCTGGCCGCCCGGCTCGGCACGGGCCGTACGCTCCGGCTGGCCGTGCTCGTCTCGGCCGTCGCGGCGGTCGGCGCGGGCACGGCGCACTCCGGCGTCGCGGCCGGGTGCTTCATCGCCGCGTACGGTTCGGCCTCGCTGATCTGGAACACCACGGCGGTATCGCTGCGTCAGTCCCTGGTCCCCGCCGAACTGCTCGGCCGCGTCGGCATGGCGTACCAGATGGCGAGCAACGGTGCCGGAGCCCTCGGCGCCGCCGTCAGCGGCCTGCTCGCCCACTCCTTCGGCCTCCGTGCGCCCTTCCTGGCCGGCGCGGCCCTGCTCCTGCTGGCTGCCCTGGCCTCCGGGCGCCTCGGCCCGGCCGCCCCCGCCACCCGCACGGCCTGACCGGGGCCGGGCCGCGGGCCCCTGCCCGCCGGGTGGACCGGGGGTCCGCGCGGTGACAGGGTGAAGAGGTCAGCCGATGACCTGTTTGCCCAGGAAGGTGGCGAATTTCCATGGCTGAGCATCCGCATGCCGCACTGGTCCGCACGGGATACGAGGCGTTCTCGCGCGGTGACCTGGAGACGCTCAGGGGGATGATGACGACCGACTGCACCCAGCACGTTCCCGGCACCCACCAGATGTCCGGCGACTTCAAGGGCGTGGACGCCGTCCTCGGCTACTACGGCCGGCTCGCGGCGGAGACGAACGGTACCTTCCGGGCCGAACTCCAGAAGCTCCTCGTCGACGGCCGGGGCCACGTGATGTCCATCCACCGGATCACCGCCGAACGGGCGGGCAGGACCCTCGACCAGGTCGGCGGCATCGTCTTCCGCATCCTCGGCGAGAAGATCACCGACCTCGACGAGTGCCTGGAGGACCCTGCGGCGACGGACGCCTTCTGGGCGTGAAGCCACCGGGACCCGCACCCGCCGAAGGGCGCCCTTCCGAGCGGGAGGGCGCCCTTCGGCTGCCTTGGACCGGGAATCGGTCGCGAGGCGGGGCCGCAAACCCCTGGCCCGGACGGTATCGGCGCGATCCGGTCCGCGATGTCACCCGGACGGGACATGCTTGCCCTGTTCCGTCCCGCCCACGCCGTGACGATCCACCAGGAGAGCAGCGCATGAAGTACATCGAGGTCGAGCAGAAGTACCGACTGCTCAGCCCGCCCGAGGGGTTGAAGGCCGCACTGGCCGCTCGCGGCGCCGAGCCGGGTACGCCCTCCCGCCAGGTCGACACCTACTACAACGCCCCGCACCGCGACTTCCTGTCCGGCGAGATCGTCTCCGAGTGGCTGCGGGTCCGGGTGGAGGACGGGGCCGCCTCGCTCAACTTCAAGCGGTGGTACCCGCTGGAGGCGGCGGTCAAGACGCACTGCGACGAGTTCGAGTCGACGGTCGCCGACGCGGAGGCCGTCACCCGGCTGCTGGGCGCCCTGGACTTCACCCGCCTGACCACGGTCGACAAGGTCCGCGAGGAGTGGCTGACGGACGGCATCGCGGTGGCGTTCGACACGGTGGCCGGGGTCGGCGACTTCGTCGAGTTCGAGTTCAAGGGCGAGGCCGACACCGTCGAGGAGGCGACGGCCCGGATCGAGGCGTTCGTCGCGGGCCTGGACATCGACCTGGGCGACCGCATCCACGCGGGCTACCCCCACATGACGCTCGGGATCACCCCCGCGACCGCCTGACCGGCACCCCGGCCGGGCCGGCTGCCAGGGCACCGACAGCGGACGTGGCCCTGGCAGCCGCAGTCGCGGTCCGCACGGGCGGCCCGTGCCGGTGCGGAGCCCGGGAACGCCAGAGGCCGTCCTCCCCGGAGGGAGGACGGCCTCTGATGTCTCGCTGTGCGCCGCCAGGGACTCGAACCCCGGACCCGCTGATTAAGAGTCAGCTGCTCTAACCAACTGAGCTAGCGGCGCTTGTCCGACCTGGAGAACAATACACGGTCCGGAGGGGTGGCATGTGCGGGTTTGCGCCGGGTGATGTCGGAGTTGTCCGGGTTGTGGCGGTTAGGGTGGGAAGGTGGCCAAGCCCAGGGACCGCCGTCACCCCGGCAGCAGCCCTCGCCCCCGCCGAGGGCGGCGGGCGTGGCCACGGGCCCGTGGCTGGAGTCGAGGACGTGACCGTGACCGTGACCGACACCTTCGTACGGATCGACGGCAGTGCGCTGCACGTGCGCTGCGAGGGGAGCGGGCCGGTCTGCGTGCTCAGCGGGGGGCTCGGCGCCGCCTGGTTCGACTGGGATCCGGTCGTCCCGCTGCTGGTGCCGCACCGCACCGTGGTGCGTTTCGACCGCCCCGGCCTCGGCCTGAGCGAGCCCGGACGCCGCCGCCCGACCGCCGTCGGCGAGGCCGGCCGGATCCGGGGCCTCCTCGACGCCCTCGGGCTGCCCGGTCCCTGCACGCTCGCCGGGCACTCGCTGGCGGGTTTCCACGTCGAGGCGTTCGCCCGGCTGTACCCGGCGCGGACGGCCGGGCTGGTCCTGCTGGACTCCAGCGTGGAGTCCGCGCCCCGCCCGTCCCCGGCCCCCGGGCTGCGCGACCTGGCGACCCGGGCGGTGGCGCGCGCGGCCACCGCGTGCGCCGTGCCGTACCTGTGCGGGCCGGCCGGGCGCCGCCTGGTGGCGCGGCTGAACACCGTACGCGGCGAGGACCTCGCGCCCGCCGGGCTGGTCCGGCGCTGCTACCGGCCGGGGCGGGCGCTGCGGGCGGCGCTGCGCGAGAACACCTGCTACCTGGACGTCGCCGCCGAGCTCGCCGAGCTGCGCGGCCGGGTGCCGCTGCCCCGGGTGCCGGTCACCGTGCTGGCGGCCGACGCGGGCCGCGACACTCCGTCCTCCCGGCGTTGGCTCGCCCGCCAGCGGGCCCTGGCCGAGCTGCTCGGCGGCGAGTTCCGTACGGCGGAGCCGGCCGGGCACCTGCTGATGTCCGACCGCCCGGACGCGGTGGCGGCGGCGGTGCTGGCGAGCGCCTGAGCGGCGACGGGGGCGGGCGGCGACCGCCCGTCCGGTGTCGTCAGGGGCGAGAATGGGTGCGAGGAGGTCGCATGAACTCCATCACCCACTGGCTGGCCGGCCTGTCCGGTCCGGTCGTGTACGCGGTCGTCGCCGGCCTGGTCTTCCTGGAGGACGGGTTCTTCGTCGGTGTCGTCCTGCCGGGCGAGAGTGCGGTGGTGGTCGGCGGCGTCATCGCCCGCCAGGGCGCGGTCTCCGTCTACTGGCTCTGCGCGCTGGTCGTGGTCGCCGCCGTTGCCGGGGATTTCGTCGGGTACGAGATCGGCCGTCGCAGCGGACCCAGGATCACCGGCTCGCGGCTGCTGCGCGGCCGCGCCGAGCGGGTGGCGGCCGCCCGCGAGTTGATGCGGCGGCGTGGTGCGGGGGCGGTCTTCTTCGGGCGGTTCATCGCCTTCGTCCGCACCATGGTCCCCGGGCTGGCCGGGCTCTCCCGGATGCCGTACGGCCGGTTCGTCCGGTACAACGCGCTCGGCGCGCTGTTCTGGGGCGTCGGCTTCACGATGCTCGGCTACTACGCGGGCGACGCGTACACCCGGGTCGAGCAGCTGCTCGGCCGGTTCGTCGCGCTCGGCTTCGCGCTCGTCCTGCTGGCCGTCGCGGTGGGGTGGCAGGTGCGGCGGCGCCGGGCCCGCCGCCGGGAGGCCGCGCCGCCCGCCGGGGACGACCCTGGCGGCCCGGGCGACCCGGATGGCCCGGACGACCCGGAGATCCCGGGCAAACGAAGCGTTAATACTTCGCAAAAATGATCCCATGCCACGTCAGGAGTGATAGACGGAGCAGTTGTTGATGATCAGTCAGGGTGGTCCGAAAAACCGGCTATGCTACTGCGCGGCTCCGCGTACTGGATCAGTTACGCAGTATTCGGCCCTGCCGTGACCGGGCCGCCTACAGCGTCCGGGCGTGGTGTCGTCGGCGTCGAGTCCCGCTCGCCGTTCCACTGACCATTCGATCGTTGAGGACGCTGATGCTTCGTGCTGGATCGTCACCAGGAGGCCGGCGCAGCGCTCCTGTTCTCTCGTGGCTCCTGCCCACGGTGGTGATGGCGGCAGCCGTCGCCGCCGCCGTCGCGCTGGTCGCGCCCGGTGCGCGGACCGCGGTCGCGGCCTGCGGCGTGGTCGCCACGCTGGCCGTGGCCGCCGTCGCGGTCGAGGCGGTACGGCGCGGGCGGGCGCTCACGGCGCAGCGGGAGCGGCACGTACGGCTGGAGGCGGAGCTGCGGCGGCAACTGGCCGAGCAGCAGACCCAGACGGTGCGGCTGGCCGAGCGGCTGCTGCCGCAGGCCGTGTCCCGGCTCCAGCAGGGTGACTTCGTCGAGGACGTGCTGCGCGACGCCGACTCCCAGGAGGGTGCCGTCGCCCCGGAGTTCCAGGCCGCCCGGCAGGCGGTGCTGCGCTCGGTGCTGGAGGCCGTCGACGCGGAGGAGGGCCTGCGTGAGTCCGCACAGCGCGCCTTCGTCAACATCGCGCGCCGGGTGCAGGCGATCGTCCACCGGCAGGCCCAGGACCTGCGCGAGATGGAGGACCGGCACGGCAACGACCCGGCGGTCTTCGACGACCTGCTGCGGCTCGACCACGGGAACGCGCTGGTCGGCCGCCTCGCGGACAGCATCGCCGTCCTCGGCGGCGCGCGCCCCGGCCGCCAGTGGAGCCGGGCGGTTCCGCTGTACAGCGTGCTGCGCGGCGCCGTCTCGCGGATCCTCGACTACCAGCGCGTCGACCTGCACCCGGTCTCCGAGGTGGCCGTCATCGGTTCGGCGGTCGAGCCGCTGATCCACGCGCTGGCCGAACTGCTCGACAACGCCACCCGCTACTCGCCGCCGCAGACCCGGGTGCACCTGACCGCGGTGGAGGTGCAGACCGGCATCGCGATCGAGATCGAGGACGGCGGTCTGAGCCTGAGCGAGGAGGGCCGGGCCCGTGCCGAGCGGATGCTCAAGGAGGCGCAGGCCGGGATCGACCTGAACGACCTCGGCGAGACCCCCCGGCTCGGCCTGGCCGTGGTCGGCCGGCTCTCGCAGGTGTACGGCTTCCAGGTCTCGCTGCGGCCCTCCGCCTACGGCGGTGTGCGTGCGGTGCTGATCGTGCCGCAGGAGCTGATCACCACTGCCCCCGCCTCCGGTCGGGCGCACGGTATCGGCGCCTCCTCCGGCCCCCGGCCGGCCGGTGTGCCCGCTCCGGTGGCGGCCCGCTCGCACGCCGGTCCGCAGAGCCTGACGGTGGGGGAGGACGAGGCGCCGATGGTGAGCGAGCGGACGCCGAACGGGCTGCCGCAGCGGCGCCGCCGCCACGCGGCTCCCTCGGGTGCGGCGCCGCAGGTGCCGCAGCTCAGGGCCGCCGAGCCGAGGGCCGTGGAGCCCCGGGTGGCGGAGCCGGTGGCCGCCGAGCCGTCCCAGGCCCAGGCCCCGGCGCAGCCCGGTATGTGGTTGGCCGCCTTCCAGAGCGGGGTGAACGGCCAGACACCGGCCACCGCCTCGGTCGGTTACAGCAGTGACGAGTCGTCATCAGTTAAGGGTGAGCAGTGATTCAGCAGCGGGGCAACATGGACTGGATGCTCAAGGATCTGGCGGACAGTGTCCCGCAGACCCGTCACGTGGTCGTGCTGTCCTCGGACGGGCTGCGGATGGCCCAGTACGGGACGGACACCGACACCGCCGACCGCCTCGCGGCCGCCTGCGCGGGCCTGCAGAGCCTGGCGGGCGCCGTCGCCACCGAGTTCCCGCACGGTGACGGGCGGATGCGGCTGGTGGTCATCGAGATGGGCGGCGGCTTCTTCTACCTGATGGCGGCCGGCGCGCGGGCCTACCTCGCGGTGCTGGCCGACGAGGGCGTCGACGCCGGCCTGATGGGCCAGCGGATGCGGGACCTGGTGGCCCGGATCGGCGAGCACCTCAGCACACCGCCGCGCAGCGGTGAGCAGGTCGCATGAGTGGAACCGACCAGGCGTGGGACGAGGGCAACCCGGAGCGGCTCTACGTGATCACCCGCGGGCGGAGCGGCTTAGCCGAGCGGACCGTCCTCGACCTGGTCACACTGATCGTCTCCCGCTCCGAGCCGCAGCCGACGATGCAGCCGGAGCACGCCGCGATCCTGCGGCTGTGCCATTCCCCGCTCTCGGTCGCCGAGATCTCCGCGTACCTGCGGCTGCCGATGAGCGTGATCACCGTGCTGCTCGCGGACCTGCTGGCCGACAAGCGGGTGGAGGCGCGGGCACCCGTCCCGCTCGCCCAACTTCCCGACCGTGCCCTGATTGAGGCGGTGATGCATGGACTTCAGAAGCTCTGACACGGTGGTGGGGCCACGGAGCGAGGACACCCTGCCGTCCTCGGCCGCCACGGCGGTCAAGGTGGTGATCGTCGGCGGTTTCGGGGTCGGCAAGACGACCCTGGTCGGCGCGGTGAGCGAGATCAGGCCGCTGACCACCGAGGAGACGATGACGCAGGCCGGTGCCGACGTCGACGACACCGTCGGGGTGGAGCGCAAGACCGCGACCACCGTGGCGATGGACTTCGGCCGGATCAGCGTCAACGACGAACTGGTGCTCTACCTGTTCGGTACCCCCGGGCAGCAGCGGTTCTGGTTCCTCTGGAACGGCCTGTTCGAGGGCGCGCTCGGTGCCGTCGTGCTGGTCGACACCCGGCGGCTCGAAGTCAGCTTCGACGTGATCGGGCGGCTGGAGGAGCGCGGCGTACCGTTCGTGGTCGCGCTCAACAGCTTCCCCGAGTCCCCGTCCTACCCGACGGAGGAGCTGCGGGCGGCGCTGGACCTGCCCGCCGAGGTGCCGATCGTCCACTGCGACGCCCGGACCAAGGAGTCCAGCCGCGACGTGCTGATGGCCCTGATGCGGTACCTGTACTCCCTCACCACCCCGTCGGCCTGACCCACGGGCTCCGTACCCGGGCCCTGGGCCCGGTGGAACGGGGAGTACCGCGAGAACCCGGACGGCCGGGGCGCCCACCGCGCCCCGGCCTTCGCCGTCCCCGGGGCCTTGGGCGGGTGCGCGGACACGACGCGGACACACAACGACCGAGGGCCTCCTCACCGTCGTGAGAAGGCCCTCGGTCTGTCTGTGCGCCGCCAGGGACTCGAACCCCGGACCCGCTGATTAAGAGTCAGCTGCTCTAACCAACTGAGCTAGCGGCGCGTGCTGACCCGGGAAACTGTACGCGACTCGGGCCGGATCTCCGAATCGTGACCGTACGGTCGCACCAGGTCACCGTGCGGCGCTACGCCTCCGGGTAGTGGCAGGCCGCCGCGTGGTCCCGGCCGGGGGCGGCCTCGGCGAGCGGCGGGGACTGCTGCTCGCAGCGTCCGCGCCGCTCGGTGTCCAGCGCCGCGTACACCTGGCAGCGGGTGCGGAAGCGGCAGCCGGGCGGGCGCTCGGTCGGCGAGGGCGGGTCGCCGGCCAGCAGGACGCGGGTCCGGGCCCGTTCGGCGGGCGGGTCGGGCAGCGGGACGGCCGAGAGCAGTGCCCGGGTGTACGGGTGCCGGGGGCGTTCGAAGACGGCCTCGACCGAGCCGGACTCGACGGTGCGGCCCAGGTACATCACGCTCACCCGGTCGGAGAGGTGCCGGATCACCGACAGGTCGTGCGAGACGAACAGGTACGCCAGCCCCAGCTCGGCCTTGAGCTGCTGGAGCAGGTTGAGCACCCCGGCCTGGACGGAGACGTCCAGTGCGGAGACCGGTTCGTCCAGCACCAGCAGCCGGGGCTGGACGGCGAGCGCGCGGGCGATCGAGATCCGCTGGCGCTGGCCGCCCGAGAACTGGTGCGGGTAGCGCACCGCGTGGGCCGGCTCCAGCCCGACCTGCCGCAGCAGCTCCGGCACCCGGCGGTCGATCAGCTCGCGCGGGGCGCGCTGGGCCAGCAGCGGTTCGGCGATCACGTCGCCGATCGGCAGCCGTGGGTCCAGGCTGGCCATCGGGTCCTGGAAGACGATCTGGATGTCGCTGCGGAGGCGGTGCGCGCCGGCCCGGTCCAGCCCGGCGGTGTCCTGCCCGAGCAGCTCGATCCGGCCGGCCTCCGGCCTGCCGAGCCGCAGCAGTTCGAACAACGTGGTGGACTTGCCGGAGCCGGACTCGCCGACCAGCCCGAGCGTCTCGCCGTGCCGGATGTCCAGCTCGACCCCGTCCACGGCGTACACGTCGCCGACCCGGCGTTTGAAGACCGTCCCCTTGAGCACCGGGAAGGTCTTGGTCAGGCCGGTCACCCGGAGCACCTGCTCGCGCTCCGCGCGCGGCACCGAGACGGCGGGCGGCGGCACGGCTGGTACCGGGTAGACCTCGCTCGGGGCCGGTCCGCGTTCGGCCAGCTCGTCCGCCCGGACGCAGGCGGCGAGGTGGCCGTCGGTGCCGGTGAGCGGGGGTTCCGCCGTGCGGCAGCGGTCCTCCACCAGCGGGCAGCGGGCGGCGAACGGGCAGCCGGGCGGCAGGTCGTTCAGCGGCGCCGGGTTGCCGGGGATCGGTACGAGTGGTCCGCCGCCGGTGTCCAGCCGGGGGACGGCGCCGATCAGGCCGAGGGTGTACGGGTGCCGGGGGCGCGCGAACAGCTCGTCCACGCCCGCCGTCTCGACCACACGCCCGGCGTACATCACCGCGACCCGGTCGGCCATCCCGGCGATCACGCCGAGGTCGTGGCTGACCAGGACGAGTGCCGCGCCGGTCTCCCGCTGGGCCTTGCGCAGCACGTCCAGCACCTGGGCCTGGATGGTGACGTCCAGCGCGGTGGTCGGCTCGTCGGCGAGCAGGATGTCGGGGTCGTTGGCGATCGCCATCGCGATCATCGCGCGCTGGCGCATCCCGCCGGAGAACTCGTGCGGGAAGCTGTCGAGTGCCCGCTCCGGCTCGGGGATACCGACCAGGTCGAGCAGTTCGGCCGCGCGCGTGCGGGCGGCGGCCCGGTCCAGCGGCTGGTGGATCCGCAGCGCCTCGACGATCTGGTCGCCGATCCGGTAGACGGGGGTGAAGGCGGAGAGCGGGTCCTGGAAGACCATCGCGACCTTGCTGCCGCGGATCTTCGCCAGCTCCTTGTTCGGCAGCCCGACCAGCTCCCGGCCCTCCAGCCGGACGGAGCCGCGCACCGCGGCCGAGCCGGGCAGCAGCCCGAGCACGGCGAGCGCCGTCACCGACTTGCCGGAACCGGACTCGCCGACGATGCCGAGCGTCTCGCCGCGCCGCAGCCGCAGGTCCACGCCGCGTACCGCCGGGGCGTCGCCGAAGTCGACTGCGAGTTCGCGGACTTCGAGCAGTTCGCCGCCCTCGGCAGGGGTGCCGGCCTCAAGGAGATCCGTGGTCACTTGCTTCTCCGGGAGGTACGGGCGGGGCGAGCCGCCTCGGTCGTGGGGTCGAGCGCGTCGCGCAGCCCGTCCCCGATCAGGTTGATGGCGAGGACGAAGAGCACCAGCAGCCCGGCGGCGAAGTAGAACAGCCAGGGGAAGATCGGCGCCTGGTCCGTCCCGGCGGCGAGCAGGGTGCCGAGCGAGACGTCCGGTGCGCGCACGCCGAAGCCGAAGTAGGAGAGCGCGGTCTCGCTCATCACGGCTCCGCCGACCGCGACGGTGGCGTCGGTGATCAGGAAGGAGGCGACGTTCGGCAGGATGTGCCGCAGGATGATCCGCAGCGGGTGGACGCCCATGAACTGGGCGGCGCGGACGAACTCGCGCTCCCGCAGTGAGCGGGTCATCGAGCGGACCACCCGGGCGGTGATCATCCAGTTGAAGGCCGCCAGCAGGAAGACGAAGGCGATCCAGCCGGCGCCCTTCAGCTTGGGCGAGATGATCGTGATGATCAGGAAGCTCGGGAAGACCAGCAGCAGGTCGACCAGGAAGGTCAGCGCGCGGTCCGTCCAGCCGCCGAAGTACCCGGCGCAGGCGCCGACCAGCGAGGCCACCACGGTGGAGAAGAGCGCCACCAGCAGCCCGATGATCAGCGACTTCTGCAACCCGCGCACGGTCTGCGCGAAGACGTCCTGGCCCAGCCCGTTGGTGCCGAACCAGTGGGCACCGGAGGGTGGTTGGCGCAGCGCCGCGTAGTCCGGGGTGGCGTAGTCCCAGTGCGTGACGAACGGGCCGCCGAAGGCGAGCAGGAAGAGCAGCAGCACGATCGCGGCGCCGGCCAGCACGCCCTTGGCCGCCGTCAGCCGGGCCAGCACCAGCCGGAACCGCCCGGCGGGGGCGGGGTCCTGGGCGGCGGGGAGGGCGGCCTCGGTCCGGCCCGACTCCATCGGTACAGCAGTCATGGTCGTGCCCCTCAGTACCGCACGCGCGGGTCCAGCGCGGCGGTCAGCACGTCGGCCAGGAAGCCCGAGGCCAGCACCACCACCGCGGCGAACAGATTGACCGCGACCACCGAGTTGATGTCCTGCTCGTTGATCGCCTGGATGAACCACTCGCCCATGCCGTGCCAGCCGAAGATGGTCTCGGTGAAGGCCGCGCCGGTGAAGATGCCCAGGAAGCTGTAGGCGAACATCGTCGACATCGGGATGATCGCCGTCCGCAGCCCGTGCTTGATCAGCGCCTGGTTGCGGGTCAGCCCCTTGGCCTCGGCGGTGCGCAGGTAGTCGGAGCCGAGTACGTCCAGCATGGTGCCGCGCTGGTAGCGGCTGTACATCGCCAGCCCGCCGAGTGCCAGCGAGAGCGTGGGCAGCAGCAGGTGCAGCGACCAGTCGGCCAGGTGGGCGCCGATGCCGCCGGCCAGCCCGGGTGTCTCGTACCCGGTGAAGGGGATCACGTCGTGCCCGGCGGCGTCCTTGGCGGCGATCGCGCCGTTCTTCAGCAGCAGCGCCAGCAGGAAGACCGGCGTGGAGAGCAGCACGAAGGAGAACAGCGTGAGCGCCCGGTCGGAGATCCGGTACTGCCTGACCGCGCTCCAGGCCCCGCCCGCCACCCCGAGCACCATCCCGAGCAGGCTGCCGATCAGCAGCAGCCGCAGTGACACCCAGATCCGCCGGCCGAAGTCGTCGTTGACGGAGGTGTCGTGGATGGTCCGGCCGAGGTCGCCGTGCAGCACCAGGTCCTTGGCCCAGACGCCGAAACGTTCCACCACGGGGGTGTGGTCGTTGATGTTCAGCGCCGTCAGCTGCCGGTCCACCGAGGCGGCGGACGGGCGGGGCTGCTTGGCCTCGAAGTACGAGCGCGGCCCGAGCGCCGAGGAGGACAGCGCGAAGGCGAGGAAGATCGCGACGATCAGCAGCGCGGCGTAGTAGCCGAACCGCTTGGCCAGGTACCTGATCACCGCCCACCGCCGGGTAGGCGGTCCGTGAACCTGGTCGACATGATCATTTGCCTTCGTTCAAGGGGTGGTTGGCGCAGCTTCGCGCAGCAGTTCTACGGTACCGACCGGTCGGTCGTCCAGAGGTCTCACCGGAGCGGCTTCGGCGCCCGGCGAGAAGTCCCAGGTCAGAGTGTTCCAGTCGGGTACTGACGGAGTATTGCCGCAATATTGCCGACTGTTTCGTTTCGATCAGAAGTGAACACAGACCCCTGGTGGAGCTGCTGATGCGCTGTTACGTTCTGCTCGCTGGACACCGAATTGGCTGCCCATGCTCAAGTGCTGCCACACCTGACGGCACCTCACTCTTCGAAAACTCTTGGGGGCACCCCTCATGGACACATCCCGCACAGCCCGCGGCCTCGGCCGCGCCGCTGTCCTCGCCATCGCCCTGGCGCTGACCGTCACCGGTTGCAGCTCCGGCGGTTCGGGCTCCGGTGATGTAGCGAAGAACGTGGTGCCGGCCCAGGGCGTCCAGGACGACAACCCGCAGCCGCTGGACAACATCAAGGACGGCGGCGAGCTGCGTTCGCCGCTCCAGCAGTGGGTCACCCAGTGGAACCCGTACCAGGTGGACGGCAACTACGGTGACGCGGTCGAGATCATGACCTACGTCGAGGCGAAGATCTTCCACACCGATGCCACGGGCGTGTTCCACCCCGCGCCCGAGTACCTGACCTCCGCCGAGGTCACCTCGACCTCGCCCGAGGTGATCACGTACAAGATCAACCCGAAGGCCAAGTGGTCCGACGGCAAGCAGCTCAGCTACCTGGACTTCAAGGCGGTCTGGCAGGCGTCCAACGGCAAGAACCCGGCCTACAACCTCAACTCCTCCACCGGGTACGAGCAGATCTCCTCGGTGGAGCAGGGCGCGGACGCGCAGGAGGTGAAGGTCACCTTCGCCAAGCCGTACGCCGACTGGCAGAACCTCTTCAACCCGCTGCTCCCGGCGGCCGGCATCTCGACCCCGGACGACTTCAACAAGGGCTGGATCGAGAAGGTTCCGATCACCGGCGGGCCGTTCAAGATCGGCACGATCGACAAGACCGCCCAGACCGTCACCCTCGTCCCGGACCCGGCCTGGTGGGGCCCGAAGCCGAAGCTCGACAAGCTCACCTACCGGGTCCTGGACGCCTCGGCGATCACCCAGGCCTTCCTGAACAACGAGGTGGACTACGCCTCGGCCGGCTCGGCGACCTCGTACGGGCAGCTCAAGGACGCCAAGGACGGCGTGATCCGGACGGGCACCCCGTGGGACGAGGTGCACATCTCCTTCGGCGGCAACGGCGCGCTCGCCGACCAGGCCGTCCGGCAGGCGATCGGCCACGCGATCGACCGGTCCGCGCTGATCAAGATCGTGAACCAGGGCGTCCCGGTGACGTTCAAGCCGCTCGACAACCACCTCTTCATGACCAACCAGGCCGGGTACCAGGCCAACGCCGGCGACTGGGTCAAGTTCGAGCCGGACGTCGCCAACCAGGCGCTGGAGAAGGAGGGTTGGAAGAGCCCGGGCGCCGGGCAGACCCGGACGAAGGACGGTGCGCCGCTGGAGCTGCACTTCGTGGTCAGCGACGGCTCCGCGCAGGCGCAGCTGGACATGGCCACGGCCGTGCAGAACATGCTGCAGCAGATCGGCATCAAGCTCGACGTCGACAAGGTGTCCAGCAAGGACTACTTCACCAAGTACATCAACGAGGGCAAGTTCGACCTGGCCAGCTGGCGCAACACCGGCTCCTTCCCGCTCTCGGTGGGCGTCGCCAACTTCCAGATGCCGCAGGGCGACAACGTGTTCGGCAACTACTCCAAGCTGAGCACCCCGGAGATCGACTCGCTGCTCAAGCAGGCCGCCGGGACGCTCGACCCCGTCGCCGCCGCCAAGCTCTACAACCAGGCGGACACCAAGATCTGGGAGCTCGGCCACACCATCGAGCTCTACCAGCGGCCGAGCATCGTCGCCGTCCGCAAGGGGCTGGCCAACTTCGGGGCGAGCAGCCTCGCCGACACGGACATCCTCAAGGTGGGCTGGCAGAAGTAGCACCCGGACCGGCGGCAGTACCCCGGCACCGCAGTACCCCGGCGCCGCAGGGGGCCGGGCCGCCGGGCGGCGTGCCGCCCCGGCGCGGGCGCGGCCGGCGAACAGCAGGCGGCGCTGGTGAGCAGCACGGTGATCACGAGACCGGTGGCACGGACGAGGGTGGCGCGGCGAACCCGCCCCCCGTGTCCGGCCACCGGCCTTGACCTTCCGCGCCGCTCGCAGACCGCCCGCTCGCCGGCTCCGACGGGGAGGAATCTAGCCGCCCGGAGGGCCGGCACCGGACGCCTGCCCGCGGGCACGCCGGGGGGAGGCGGAGCTGTCACCCGGTTCGCGCACTACGCCGTCAACTCTCGCTGACGAAGGCCCGGAACACGCCGAACCGACCCGAACGCCCCGCTCGAAATCCGGGCAACGGCCGTTGCCCGGTGCCAGGATCACGGGTACCCGACACCCCGTGAAGGCGGCACCATGACCAGCGAAGCAGCCCTGCCGGACCCGCACCGGACGGGGACCGGACCGCTGAGGCGGATGACGGCGCGCAGCCGGGACGAGGCCCACCGCACCGCCACCCCGCTGGAGTTGTTCTTCGACCTGTGCTTCGTGGTCGCGGTGGCCCAGGCCGGCGGCCAGCTCGCCCTGAACCTCGCGGAGGGGCACCTGGCCCACGGGATCTCCGGCTATGCGTTCGCGTTCTTCGGGATCTGGTGGGCCTGGATGAACTTCAGCTGGTTCGCCTCGGCCTACGACGTGGACGACGTGGCGTACCGCGTCACCACCCTGGTCCAGATCACCGGTGTGCTGATCCTCGCGGCCGGGGTCCCCAGGGTCTTCGCCGACAACGACCTCACGCTCGCCGTCGTCGGGTACGTGGTGATGCGCCTGGCGATGGTCACCCAGTGGCTGCGGGCGGCCGCCGCCGAGACGGGCGGCGCCCGTACCATGGCCTACCGCTACGCCGCCGGCATCACCGTCTGCCAGGCCGGCTGGGTGCTCGCCCTGCAACTGCCGCACGACGTGCTGCCGTACGTGCTGCCGCTCGGCATCCTGGCCGAGCTCTCGCTGCCCGCGCTGGCCGAGCGGCACACGCAGAGCGCCTGGCACCCGCACCACATCGCCGAGCGGTACGGGCTGTTCACGCTGATCGTGCTCGGCGAGACGGTCTCCGCCGCCACCGTCGCGATGCAGACGGCGCTCGACGAGCACGAGGCGGTCGGCGAGCTGCTGCCGATCGCGGGCGGCGGCCTGCTGATCTGCTTCGCCGCCTGGTGGATCTACTTCGCCCGCCCGGTCCACGACCACCTCGCCTCCAACCGGCAGGCCTTCCTCTGGGGCTACGGGCACTACCTGGTGCTGGGCTCGGCGGCCGCGATCGGCGCCGGACTGGAGGTCGCGGTGGAGCACGCCGTCGGCAAGTCCCACGTCTCCGCCGCCGCCGCGACCGCCGCCGTGACGGTGCCGACGGCGCTCTACCTGGTCACCGTCTGGGCGCTGCACGCCCGCTACAGCAAGACCGGCGCGTCCCAGTGGGTGCTGCCGGTCGCCGCCGTCGCGACCCTCGCCTGTACGGCCGCCGGGCAGAGCGGCGTGCTGCTCGCGGGCCTGGTCTCCGCCGCCGCCATCGCCGTCGGCGTCGTCCTGCACGCCCGTCAGAGCCCCGTGTGAGGATGGGCGGACCGTCCAGCCGAGGAGCCAGCAGATGCCGTCCGTCGTCCCCGACCAGCTCGCCGACCTGCCGTACGCGCACCTGCTCCGCCCGCACACCGGCCCGCTCCGCCGGGACGAGCGCTACGACACGGTGCACTTCGCCGGCGGCCCGTACGAGGGGCCGGCGGGTGGCGCGAGCTTCCTGGAGTGCGCGTTCACCGCGGTCGAGCTGAGCGGGGCGAAGCTGCGGCAGGCCCGGTTCAACGAGGTCTGGGTGCAGGGCAGCCGCTGGGTGGCGACGGAGCTGGCGGAGAGCGAGTGGCAGGACGCGGCCTTCGTCTCCAGCGTGCTGGCGGGCATCTCCGCGTACGGGGCGGCGCTGCGCCGGGTGGTCTTCCGCCAGTGCAAGCTGGAGTCGGTGAACCTGCGCGGCGCGGTGCTGCGGGACGTGGTGTTCGAGGACTGCCTGCTGCGCGACGTCGACCTGGGCGGCGCCAAACTGACCGAGGTCTCGGTGCCCGGCAGCACACTGGAGGAGGTCCGGCTGAACGGCGCCGAGTTGAAGAAGGTCGACCTGCGCGGCGCCGTCCGGCTCGGGCTGCCCGACGGCCATCAGGGTCTGCGCGGCGCGATCATCGGGACGGCTCAACTCTTCGACCTGGCGCCTCAGTTCGCACACGCTCTGGGGATCACTGTGAAGGATTCCTGAGCGCCGGTCCACCCTTGCGTTCATCTCGCCGTCGTTCGGCAAAGTGCTGACTAACAGTCCGACAAGCCTTGCCGGAACCATGGCCTACCGCCCGGAGCTGCGTAAAGATGCTCCGCGACCGGTGTCGTGAGCACAACGTGTGTGCACAACATCGCTAGCGAAGGGACGGGCGGCCCAGATGGCTGACCTCAGTCGTAGGAAGTTCATGGCGCTGTCGGCGACCGCGGCGGCGGGCGCGGCAGCGGTGGGTTCGACGGTCGCAGGCGCTGCCCCGGCCTCGGCTGCCCCGGCCTCGACGACGACGCTGAGCACGACCGGCACCATCGCGGACGCCCAGCACATCGTGATCCTGATGCAGGAGAACCGGAGCTTCGACCACTACTTCGGCACCCTCAAGGGCGTCCGTGGCTTCGCCGACCGCAGCGCGATCCAGATCGCGAACGGCTACAGCGTCTTCAACCAGCCGAACGGCCTGTTCAGCCGCCAGTACCCGTGGGCGTTCAACCCCACCGGCGCGTCCGGCAGCACCGAGACCACCGCCCAGTGCAACGGCGACCTCTCGCACGCCTGGTCGGACCAGCACAAGGCCTGGAACGGCGGGAGGATGGACTCCTGGGTGTCCGCCAAGGGCACCGTCCGCACCCTGGGCTACCTCCAGCGCGGCGACATCCCGTTCCACTACGCGCTGGCCGACAACTGGACCATCTGCGACGCGTACCACTGCTCCACCCTGAGCGCGACCGGCCCGAACCGCACCTTCCACTGGTCCGGCATGATCGACCCGAACGGCACGGCGGGCGGCCCGGCGTACGACGGCGGCGACGAGAAGGGCCTGCGCTGGGAGACCTACGCCGAGGCGCTGGAGAACGCCGGTGTCAGCTGGAAGGTCTACCAGAACGCCGCCGACAACTTCGGCGACAACG
Source organism: Kitasatospora kazusensis (assembly GCF_039529945.1). Lineage (NCBI taxonomy): Bacteria > Bacillati > Actinomycetota > Actinomycetes > Kitasatosporales > Streptomycetaceae > Kitasatospora > Kitasatospora kazusensis. The sequence continues at coordinate 147,357 of NZ_BAAANT010000015.1, forward strand.
CCCTCGCCTACTTCACCCAGTTCTCCGGCGCCCCGGCCGGCAGCGACCTGGCCGTCAAGGGCATGGGCTCCGTCCCGAAGGTCACCGGCCGCACCCCGGACGACATCGCCGCCGCGATCCGCGCCGACGTCCTGGGCGGCACGCTCCCGCAGGTCTCCTGGGTCGTCGCCGACCAGCAGTCCTCCGAGCACCCGTACGCCACGCCCGAGGACGGCGCGCACTTCGTGCACATGGTGATGGACGCCCTGAACGCGGACGCCAACGTGTTCAACTCCACCATCATGCTGCTCAACTACGACGAGAACGACGGCTTCTTCGACCACGTCCCGCCGCCGTCGCCGCCGGCCGGCACGGCGGGCGAGTTCTACAACAGCACCGCGATCGGCCTCGGCTTCCGCGTCCCGCTGATCGCGATATCCCCCTGGAGCCGGGGCGGCTGGGTCAACTCCGAGACCTTCGACCACACGTCGGTGCTGCGCTTCCTGGAGCAGTGGACGGCCGCGATCGGCTCGCCCGCCACCTGCCCCAACATCAGCGCCTGGCGCCGCAAGGTCTGCGGCGACCTGACCGGCGTCTTCGACTTCGGCAACCCGGTGTACGGGATGCCGAGCCTGCCGGACACCTCGCAGACCATCGGCCTGTCCACCTGCGGTCCGATGTCCAACCCGTCCCCGGCCGACAACAAGTTGCCGGCCCAGGAGCCGGGCACCCGCCCGGCCCGCGCCCTGCCGTACCAGCCGAACGCCAACCTCGACCACCTGGAGTTCGGCTCCGGCGGGGTCATGAAGGTCTGGCTCAAGATGGCGAACACCGGTGCGACGGGCACCAGTTCGGCGCACTTCGCGGCGTACGCCAACGCCTACCGCAGTGGCGGCCCGTGGCAGTACACGGTGGACCCGGGCGGCAGCACCAGCGACTTCTTCAACTGCGGCACCAACTACGGCAACGGCGCGTACGACCTGAGCGTGACCGGCCCGAACCGCTTCCTGCGCCGCTTCAAGGGCGACGCGACCAAGCCCGGCAAGCTGGTCTCGGCCACCGCCTCGTACGCGGTGGAGCCGGGCACCGGGCAGCTGGCGGTCTACTTCGCGCTGGCCAACACCGGCACCTCGCAGGTGACGTTCACCATCACCTCGAACAACTACCGCACCGACGGCCCGTGGAAGTACACCGTCCCGGCGGGCGGCGGCACCAGCGACTTCTTCAACGCCGTCGCCTACAACAACGGCTGGTACGACTTCACGGTGACGGTCGACTCCGACTCCACCTGGTCCCAGCGCTTCTCCGGCCACCTGGAGACGGGCAGCGCCAGCGTCAGCGGCTGACAGCCAACAGCTCAGAGCAACCATCACAGGGGCGCGGGGACCGCACGACCGGCCGGGCACGTACGCCGTGCCCCGGTCGCGCGGGCCCCGCGCCCTTCGGCGTACCCGGCGGCGCACTCCGTGCCGGGGTGAACGGGCCGGTCGGAGGGGGTGCGTTCACTCGTCCGGGCGATGGTCGCAAGATTGACCCATCTGGGGGGCCGTCGGCCACGAATGACCCGTGTGAGACGACAGCGACCCACCGAATCCCCGGGCCTCGCGGCCCGGGCCGCCCGAGCGGCCGCCGCCGCCCTGGCCGGCCTGGCCGCCGCGGCGGCCGCGATCGGTGCGGGCGAGCTGGTGGCGGCCTTCACCGGCCCCGCCACCTCGCCCGTGATCGCCGTCGGGAGTTCGGCGATCGACCTGACGCCCACTCCGCTCAAGGAGTACGCCGTCCGGCAGTTCGGGACGAACGACAAGCCCGTACTGCTGGCCGGCATCTACGCCGTGCTGGTCCTGCTGGCCCTGCTCGCGGGGCTGGTCGCCGTCCGCCGCCCCCGGGCCGGCGCGGCGGTCTTCCTCGCGTTCGGCGGGGTCGGCGCCTGGGCGGCCCTGTCCCGCTCCACCGCCACCACCGCCTCGGCGCTGCCCTCGCTGGCCGCCGGAGTGGTCGGCGCGGTGGTCGTGCTCCAGCTGGCCGCCCGCTACCGCGCGGCGGTCACCGCCGCCCGGACACCCGAACCGGAGGGCGGCGGCCCGCTCGCGGTGCGGACCGCCCGGCGGCAGTTCCTGATCATCAGCGGCGGCACCGTCGCGGTCGCGGCGGTGGCCGGGTTCGGCGGCCGGGCGCTGTCCGCCGCCCGCACCGACATCACCGCCGCCCGCAACGCCGTCCGGCTCCCGCCGCCCGCGCTGCCCGCCCCCGCCGTACCCGCCTCCGCGCACCCGGCCGTGCCCGGCCTGTCGTCGTTCCGCACCCCGAACGCCGACTTCTACCGGGTCGACACCGCGCTCACCCTGCCGAAGATCGACCCGAACGACTGGGCACTGCGGATCCACGGGATGGTCGACCACCCGGTGACCATCAGCTTCGACGAGCTGCTGCGGCGCCCGCTGGAGGAGCTCGACCACACCCTCTCCTGCGTCTCCAACGAGGTCGGCGGCCCGTACGTGGGCACCGCCCGCTGGCTCGGCGCCTCGCTCCCCGCGCTGCTGCGCGAGGCCGGGATCCGGTCCGGCGCCGACCAGCTGGTCGGCCGTTCGAAGGACGGCATGACCATCGGCACCCCGCTGGAGGCGCTGCTCGACGGCCGCCGGGCCCTGCTCGCCGTCGCCATGAACGGCGAGACGCTGCCGGTGGCGCACGGCTTCCCGTGCCGCAGCGTGGTACCCGGCCTCTACGGCTACACCTCGGCCACCAAGTGGCTGGTCGACCTCGAAGTGACCACCTTCGCCTCCTACGACCCGTACTGGGTGCAGCGCGGCTGGGGCCGCGAGGGCGTGGTGAAGACGGCCTCCCGGATCGAGGTCCCGGCCGGCTTCGCCAAGGTCCCGCCCGGCACCGTGACGGTGGCCGGCACGGCCTGGGCCACCCACCGGGGCATCGCCGCCGTCGAGGTCCGGGTGGACGACGGCCCGTGGGCCGAGGCCCGGCTGGCCACCGCGGTCAGCCCCGACCTCTGGCGCCAGTGGAGCTACGACTGGCCGGACGCCCGGACGGGCTCGCACACCCTCCAGGTGCGTGCCACCGACGGCACCGGCGCCGTCCAGCCCTCGGACCGCGTCCCGCCCTTCCCCGACGGCGCCACCGGCTGGCACTCCGTGGTGGTCAACGTCACCTGACCGTCCATCAGTTCTTCCTTTCCGCCCTTCACCCTCCCTAGGAGCGATCCACCATGTCCGCAACCCTGTCCCGCACCACCAAGATCGGCACACTGATGGTGACCGGAGCCCTGGCGATCAGCCTGGCCGCCTGCTCCAGCAGCACCAAGTCCGGCTCGGCCTCCTCCTCCAGCGCCCCGGCCTCCTCCGCCCCGGCCACCCCCGCCGCCGCGGACGCGCCGTTCGGCACCGCCTGCGCCGCCGTACCGGCCTCCGGCGCCGGCAGCTTCAGCGGGATGGCGCAGGACCCGGTCGCCACCGCCGCCTCGAACAACCCGCTGCTCTCCACCCTGGTCACGGCGGTCAAGGCGGCCGGCCTGGTCGACACCCTGAACTCGGCGAAGGACATCACCGTCTTCGCGCCCACCAACGACGCCTTCGCCAAGATCCCGAAGGCCCAGCTGGACGCGCTGCTCGCCGACAAGGCCATGCTGACCAAGGTCCTGACCTACCACGTCGAGGCCGGCCGGATCGCCCCGGCCGCGCTGGCCGGCTCCCACAAGAGCCTTGAGGGTTCCAGCGTGACGGTCGACGGCACCACCCCGGACTTCACCGCGAACGGGAACTCCAAGGTCCTCTGCGGCAACGTCCAGACCGCCAACGCGACGGTCTACATCGTCGACACCGTCCTGATGCCCCCGGCCGGCGGCTGACCTCGCACTCCTCCCGGGCGCGGGTCCCGGTGGCAGGTCGGGCGACGTAGTGTGACAGTGAGGGCAGCCCGTCGTCCGACCACCTGAGGAGGAGACATGGGCATCTTCGACAGGTTCCGGCACAAGGCGCACGAAGAGGCCGACCCGGCCCAGCGCGCCGCCCTGGCCCACGATGAGGCGGCGGACGCGTTCGCCGTCGACGTGGAGCGGTCGGCCGCACCGGCCCCGGCGGCACCCGCGCCGGTGAGCGAGCCGATGAGCGGCCGGACGATGAGTGAGCAGGACCGCCTCGCCGCCGAGAACATGACCGCCGAGGGCGACCCCTGGGACTGAGCCGGTTCTCCTTCCAGGGGCGCGTGGGGCACCTCCCGGCCTTCGGGCGGGAGGTACCCCACGCGCCCCTGACCGCTATCCGGCGGGGTCCCGGGGCGGCAGCGGCGGCCGCCGCAGGTCCGGGCGCGGGGTGTCCGGCGGCGGGGGGGCGGCCGGCGGGGTCTGCTCCGCCAGCTCCAGGGCCAGCCGGACGGCGGCCGCCAGGTCGGTGTGCTCGCCCCGGGCCCAGTCGTGCGGGGTGCGCAGCACGTGGACGTCCGGTTCGACCCCGTGGTTCTCGACCGTCCAGCCGACGCCGCCGGTGAACCAGGAGGCGTTCTTCGGCACCGAGATCTGCGTCCCGTCGCCGAGCGTGTGCCGCCCGGTCATGCCGACCACGCCGCCCCAGGTGCGGCTGCCGACCACCGGTCCGAGGCCGAGCAGCTTGATGGCGGTGATGATCACGTCGCCGTCCGAGCTGGTCGCCTGGTCGGCGAGCGCCACCACCGGGCCGCGCGGCGCGTCCCTCGGGTAGCGGACGGGCCGCCGGCCCCGGGCGAAGTCCCAGGACAGCACCCGGCGGGTGAGCTTCTCCAGTACGAGCTCCGAGACGTTCCCGCCGGCGTTCCCCCGGACGTCCAACACCAGGGCGGAGTAGTCGAGTTCACGTCGCAGATCGCGGTTGAACTGGGCCCAGCCGGAGCCGCCGAGATCCGGGATGTGCAGGTAGCCGCACCGGCCGTCGCTGAACTCCCGTACCAGGTGCCGCCGTTTGACCACCCAGTCCTGGTAGCGGATCGGCCGCTCGTCGGTCAGCGGTGTCACCGCGATCCGCCGCACCGGGCCCTCCGCGCCGCGCCGGAAGGCGAGTTCGACGGTGGTGCCGCCGGTGCCCGCGAGCAGCGGGTACGGGCCGCGCACCCGGTCCGGCGGGCGGCCGGAGACGGCGACCAGCTCGTCGCCGTCGCGCAGCCCGTACCCGGCGAGCGGGGCGCGGGCCCGGGGGTCGGAGGATTCGCCGGGCAGGATGCGGTCCACCAGCCACCGGCCGTCCGGGTCCCGGTGGACGTTGGCGCCGAGCAGGCCGAGCGGCTGCTGCACCGGCGCGGGGCCCTCGCCGCGCCGGGCGGGGGTGACGTACGCGTGCGAGGTGCCCAGCTCGCCGAGGAGTTCGCGCAGCAGGTCGGCGAAGTCGTCCGGCCCGGCGACCCGTTGCAGCAGCGGTTCGTACTGCGCGACCAGCGCGGGCCAGTCCAGGCCGCACATCCCGGCGTCCCAGAACTGGTCCCGGACGATCCGGGCCGCCTCGTGGTACGACTGCCGCCACTCCTCGCCCGGGTGGACGGTGTGGGTGATCCGGCGCAGGTCGATGGCGAGCGGCGAGCCGGGGGAGGAGACCTGGTAGAGCTTGAGTGTGCCGCCCGAGAAGACCGCCACCGCGCTGCCGTCGCCGGAGACCGAGAAGCCGTCCAGCCGGTCCACCAGGGTGGTGCGGGTGCCCTGCGCCAGGTCGAAGTACTCCAGCGAGGGGTGGCCGGAGGTGTCGGCCGGGTTGGCGAAGGTCTGGCCCAGCGCGCCGGAGATCGGCCAGCGCAGCCAGAGCACCCCGCCGCGCACGGCGGCCGTCGCCGAGTACTTGGAGGCGATCACCGGGAAGGGCACCAGCCGGCCGGCGAGCCCCTGCGGGTCGACGGTGACGGTGCCGTCGCCGCCCGCCTCGTGCGGGTCCAGGCCGACCGGCGGCCGCCCCTCGGCCGGCGAGGCGAACGGGGACGGCGTGTCGGCGGAGAGCGGCACCAGGTAGGGGCGGCAGCCGAGCGGGAAGGACAGGTCACCAGTGTGCACGTCGTGCACCGGGTCGAAGCCGCGCCAGGAGAGGAAGACCAGGAAGCGGCCGTCCCGGCTGAAGACCGGGTGCTCGTCCTCGAACCGCCCGCCGGTCACCTCGATGTGCAGCCCGGGCGTGTCCACCCGGGCCAGCTTGATGCCGCGCAGCGAACGCCCGGCCACCGGCTGGGACCAGGCCAGCCAGTGCGAGTCCGGCGCGAAGGACGGGCTGCTCACCGGCCCGTACGGGGAGGACGCCACCTCGCGGACCTCGCCGTCGGCGGTGGTGACCAGCAGCAGCCGCCCGTCGGAGGTGGCGGCGGCGAGGGTGTGCCCGTCCGGGGCGGCGGCCAGCTCCAGCACCCGGCCGAGCCGTCCGGCGGCGATCCGCCGGACGGGGGTCTCGGGGCCGCCCCGGGCGGGCAGGGGGACCAGCTCGATCGCGTCCTCGCCCTCCGCGTCGGTGACCCAGGCGAGCTGCCCGGTGTGGCCGAGCAGGACGGGCAGCCTGGTCCGCACCCCGGGGGTGTCGGCGAGCACCCGGGCCGGGCCGTCCCGGTGGGTGAGCCAGTACTGGCTGCCGCGCACCGTGATCGCGCTGGCCCGGCCGGTGTAGTCGCAGATCAGGTCCTTGACCTGGGTGGCGGCCGTGACCTGGTACGGGCGCCGTCCGGCCCGCGCGCCGCCGAGCGGGACGTGCAGGCGGCGCGGCGCGGGCGCGTCCAGTCCGTCCAGCAGCCAGACGTCGCCCGCGTGCTGGTAGACGATCCGGCTGCCGTCGCTGGCGGCCTCGCGGGCGTAGTAGGAGGCGTGGTCGGTGTGCCGGCGCAGGCCGGTGCCGTCCGGGCGGCAGGAGTAGAGGTTGCCGACGCCCTCGTGGTCGGAGAGGAAGGCGATCCGGCCGCCCACCGGCATCGGCGAGGAGAGGTGGCCGGGGTGGCCGGGCAGCAGTTCGTCGGCGTCGAGCCAGAGCCGGCCGGTGGCGCCGCCCCGGTAGCGCTTCCAGGCGGCGGGTTCGTGCGGGGCGGCGGCGGTGAGCAGCACGGTGTGCTCGGCGCCGACCTGGGCGTCGTCCACCGGGCCCCAGGGCATCCGACGGCCGGGCGAGCCGTCCGGCGGCAGCGCGTAAGCCCAGGTGTAGTGGGCGAAGGGCTCGTGGTACGAGGTGACGGCGAGCACCTGGCCGTTCGGCAGCCAGCCGCGCACCCGGGTGTCCTGGCTGCCCCAGTACGTCAGCCGGACGGCCTCGCCGCCTGCCGTGGGGGCCGTCCAGACCTCGGGGGTGAGCGCCTGCCAACTCGTCCAGGCGATGGCGGCGCCGTCGGGGGACAGGCGGGGGTGGCTGACCCGGGTGCGGTCGCAGCTGACCCGCCAGGCCCGGCCGACCGTGCCGTCGGTGTGCAGCGGGGCGGCCCAGACGTCGTCCTCGGCGGTGCAGGTCAGCAGTCCGCCGCGCAGGTGGGGGTACCTCAGATAGCCGGGCGCGGTCACCTCTCCATGGTTCGGCCGCGGCGGACGGCCCGCAACCCGGGCTCACGGTGCGTCAGCCGATGCGGCGGCCGGATCCATTGGCACGCGGCGGGCCGGTTCGCTTCAGTGGTCTGGTCCAATGGCCGCTGTTCGGCCGGCCGGCTCGTACGCGGGCAACGGCACCTTCGGCCGGCCGGTCGGCCGAAGGTGCCGGAAAAGACTTCAGGGCCTCCCCACCGTCGTGGGAAGGCCCTGAAGTCCGTCTGTGCGCCGCCAGGGACTCGAACCCCGGACCCGCTGATTAAGAGTCAGCTGCTCTAACCAACTGAGCTAGCGGCGCCTGCTGACGAAGAGAACATTACCTGGTCAGCGGCCGAAACTCACAATCGGCTCAGCCGACGGCCCACGGGGTGATGACGGCCTTGCCCCGGACGTGGCCCGCCTCGACCAGGCGGTGGGCGTCGGCCGCCCGGGCCAGCGGGAAGGCCGCCGCGATCTCCAGCCGGAGCGAGCCGGCCTCCCACAGCTCGACCAGCTCGGCGAGCCGGGCGGCCGTCCGGGGGCCGCGCAGGCCGCGTACGCCCAGCCGCTGGGCGGCCGGGTAGTCGACGACGGTGCCGATCCGGTCGCGGTCGGCGACCAGCTCCACCGAGGCGTCCAGCGCGCCGCGCCCGGCCGCGTCCAGGGCCGCGTCCACCCCGCCGGGGGCGAGCGCGCGCACCCGCTCGGCCAGCCCCGGGCCGTACGCCACCGGGACGGCGCCCAGGCCGCGCAGGTAGTCGTGGTTGCGCTCGCTCGCGGTACCGATCACCGTGGCGCCCCAGGCGCGGGCCAGCTGGACGGCGACGGTCCCCACCCCGCCGGACGCGCCGTGGACCAGCACGGTGTCGCCCGCCCCGACCCCCAGCTCGCGCAGCGCCAGGTGCGCGGTCTGCCCGGAGGCGGAGAGCGAACCCGCCTCCGCCCACCCCATCGCCCCGGGCTTGGCGACCAGCTGGGATTCCTGCACCGCGACGTACTGGGCATGCCCGCCGAGCAGCCGGAAGCCGAGCACCTCGTCACCGGTCTCCCAGCCGAAGCTGCCCGCCCCCAGCTGCTCGACCACCCCGGCGAACTCGTTCCCCGGGATCGCGGGCAGCGTGACGGCCGCCCCCGGCGGGGTCCACCCCGAACGGATCGCGGTGTCGGCGGGCTGAATGCCGGCGGCGAGCACCCGGACCAGCACCTCACCGGGGCCGGGCTTCGGCGCGGGCAGCTCGGTGACCCGCAGGACGTCGGGGCCGCCCGGCTCGGAGAATGTCGATGCCAGCATGGGTGGGGCTCCTCTGCGTCAGTTCGCCGGTTCCTTCCGCCATCGTGCAAGTTGAAGCCGACTTGAAGTCAAGGAAGATCCGGCGAGCCGCAGCCGGTCGGTCTTATGCTGCTCCGGGGGTAGCGGAGAGGAACCGGTTCGTGGCCCAGCTGTCGCTGCTCTTCCTGGTGCTGCTCGCCTCGGTCGTGACGATGCCGTTGGCCCGGCGGACCGGAGTCCCGCAGCCCGTCCTGATGACGGTGCTCGGGCTGGTCATGGCGGTGCTGCCGCAGATCCCGGACATCACGATCGAGCCCGAGCTGATCCTGCCGCTGGTGCTGCCGCCGCTGATCTTCGCGGTGGCCCGGCGCTCGTCCGTCCGGTACTTCCGGGCCAACATCCGCTCGATCCTGCTGCTCGCCGTGGCCCTGGTGGTCGTCACCACCACGCTGGTGGCCGGCGTCTTCCACTGGCTGGTACCGGCCGTGCCGCTGGCCGCCGCCGTCGCGCTCGGCGCCCTGGTGTCACCGCCCGACCCGGTCGCCGCCGTCGCGGTGGCGGGCAGCATCGGGCTGCCGCGCCGGCTGGTCGCGGTGCTGGAGAGCGAAGGGCTGTTCAACGACGTCACCGCGATCGTGATCTACTCGCTGGCCGTCGAGGCGGTGGTCGGCGGCGACTTCTCGGTGCCGCACGCGGTGCTGCGCTTCGTGCTCTCCGCCGTGCTCGCCGTGGTCATCGGCATCGCCCTCGGCTGGCTCAACGCCAGGCTGGCCGGGATGCTGGACGACCCCACCCAGCAGGTCGCGCTCAACCTGCTGGTGCCGTTCGCCGCCTACACCCTGGCCGAGGAGGCGCACGGCTCGGGCGTGCTGGCGGTGGTCGTCTGCGCGCTCTACCTGGCGGACCGGGCCGCCGACGCCGACGAGGTCTCGTACCGGCTGGTCGGCAATGCCTTCTGGGAGATCGTCGAGATCCTGATCACCGGTATCGCCTTCGGCCTGATCGGCCTGGAGCTGGCCACCGTGCTGCGGGACGTCGGGGACAGCTGGCGGAACATGCTCGGCGACGCCGCCTGGGTGATCGCGGCGGTGGTGCTGGTCCGGCTGGTCTGGCTGCTGCCCGCCGCCTGGCTGTCCCGCCGGGTCGCCCGGGACGAGGAGGACACCCCGCTCGGCTGGCGCGAGACGCTGATCCTCTGGTGGGCCGGGATGCGCGGGGTGGCGACCGTCGCCCTCGCGCTCGGCATCCCGAACACCGTGCACACCGGCGAGCCCTTCGCAGGGCGGAGCGAGATCGTCTTCGTGGCGTTCTGCGTGGTGCTGTTCACCCTCCTGGTGCAGGGGCTGACACTGCCTTGGCTGGCGCGGATGCTCGGCCTGGACAGCGGTCGCGACCGGCACGAGGAGGCCGTCAAACAGCTCTGGTGGCGGGCGGCGAAGGCCGGGCTGGAACGGCTCGCGGAGCTGGAGGAGGAGCAGCGGCTCCCGCCCGAGCTGGTCGAACGGCTGCGCGAGCGCCAGCACGACCGGCTGGCCCGGCTCTGCCCCGAGCGCTACGAGGAGGAGGAGGCCGCCGAGGCCAGGCAGCGCTTCGGGAAGTGGCGCGCCGCCGCCGAGCTCGAACAGGAGATGATCGCCGCCTCCCGCCGCGAGATCCTGACGGCCCGTGGAGAGGCCGGCGCCGACCCCGAGATCGCCGACCAGGTCATGCGCGGGCTCGACCTCCGCTCCACCCGCCGGTAGCTGATCCGGCGTCCGCGTCGGGCTCCGCGTCGGCGTCCGCGTCGGGGCCGCCGAGGGGTGCGGGACCGCGTGGGACGGGAAGTGACGGCGCCGCACCTTCCGGCCGCGCGAAGCCACCCGCGCCCGTGGACGGTGCCTGGCGGGCACAGGGGGAGCCTCCGCGTAGGCTGGCTCCGGGCAGGCCGCCAACGGAGCCGGCGCACATACCCCCGTACCCGCCGGGCCTGGCGCAACCCTCCCGCTGGGCCCTGCCGGTAACCCTGATCCGGATGACTCACAAGGAGAAACCGATGTCGGAGCACGCTGCTGGCGGCCGTACCCCGCTGGACCGGCTGCCGGAGTGGGCGGCGCTGCGCAAGCACCGGGAGGAGGGCGACCTTCAGCTGCGCGGTCTGTTCCAGTCCGACCCGTACCGGGGGGAGAACTTCCGCCTGTCGGTGGGCGATCTGCTGGTCGACTACTCGAAGCACCTGGTGACGGAGGAGACGCTCGCGCTGCTGCGCGACCTGGCGGCGGCGACCGGTGTGGCCGAGCTGCGGGACGCGATGTTCCGCGGCGCGAAGATCAACATCACCGAGGACCGCGCCGTCCTGCACACCGCCCTGCGCGCCCCCCGCGACGCGGTGGTCGAGGTCGACGGCGAGAACGTCGTCCCCGCCGTCCACGCGGTGCTGGACAAGATGGCCGGCTTCGCCGACCGGGTCCGCTCGGGCGAGTGGACCGGCCACACCGGCAAGCGGATCAAGACCGTGGTGAACATCGGCATCGGCGGCTCGGACCTCGGCCCGGCGATGGCGTACGAGGCGCTCCGCTCCTACAGCGACCGCGGCATCGCCGTGCGCTTCGTCTCCAACGTGGACGGCGCCGACCTGCACGAGGCGGTCCGCGACCTGGACGCCGCCGAGACGCTGTTCATCGTCGCCTCGAAGACCTTCACCACCATCGAGACCATCACCAACGCCACCTCCGCCCGGAACTGGCTGCTCACCGAACTGCGCGCCGACAAGGAGGCGGTGGCCAAGCACTTCGTGGCGCTGTCCACCAACGCCCCGGGCGTCGCCGACTTCGGCATCGACGTGGCGAACATGTTCGAGTTCTGGGACTGGGTCGGCGGCCGCTACTCCTACGACTCGGCGATCGGCCTGTCGCTGATGATCGCGATCGGCCCGGACGCCTTCCGGCAGATGCTGGACGGCTTCCACCTGGTCGACGAGCACTTCCGCACCGCGCCCGCCGAGGAGAACGTGCCGCTGCTGCTGGGCCTGCTCGGGGTCTGGTACGGCGCGTTCTTCGACGCGCAGGCGCACGCGGTGCTGCCGTACTCGCACTACCTCTCGAAGTTCACCGCCTACCTCCAGCAGCTGGACATGGAGTCCAACGGCAAGTCGGTGGACCGCGACGGCAACCCCGTCCGGTGGCAGACCGGCCCGGTGGTCTGGGGCACCCCGGGCACCAACGGGCAGCACGCCTACTACCAGCTGCTGCACCAGGGCACGAAGATGATCCCGGCCGACTTCATCGGCTTCGCCAAGCCGGTCGCCGACCTCCAGCCCGGCCTGGTGGCGCAGCACGACCTGCTGATGGCCAACTTCTTCGCCCAGACGCAGGCGCTCGCCTTCGGCAAGACGCCGGAGGAGGTCGCCGCCGAGGGTGTGCCGGCCCACCTGGTGGCGCACAAGACCTTCAAGGGCAACCACCCGACCACCACCATCCTGGCCACCGAGCTCACCCCGTCGGTGCTGGGCCAGCTGATCGCGCTGTACGAGCACAAGGTGTTCGTCCAGGGCGCGGTGTGGAACATCGACTCCTTCGACCAGTGGGGCGTCGAGCTCGGCAAGGTGCTGGCCAAGCGGATCGAGCCCGTCCTGCTGACCGGTGAGGACACCGGGAACCACCTCGACAGCTCCACCGCCGCGCTGGTCGCGAGCTACCGCGCGCTGCTCGGCCGCGACCAGTAGGCAAGCGGGTCGGTACACGAGGGGCGTGTGGGGGTACCTCCCGGCCTTCGGCCGGGAGGTACCC